>JBNKCL010000104.1:0-13844 GCA_050287725.1 Sedimenticolaceae bacterium | reverse complement strand
GAGGCGATCGATGCGCTCACCGCCGCCATGCGTGTCAGCCGGACCGGCCTGGGGGCGGATCAGAAGCCGGTTGGATCGCTGATGTTCGCCGGGCCCACCGGGGTCGGAAAGACCGAAGTGGCGCGGCAACTGGCCAGGATTATGGGATTAAAGCTGATCCGGTTCGATATGTCGGAGTACATGGAGCGTCACACGGTCTCGCGGCTGATCGGTGCGCCGCCCGGCTATGTCGGTTATGACCAGGGCGGTCTGTTGACGGAGGAGGTTACCAAGCACCCGTATTCCATTTTGCTGCTGGATGAGATCGAGAAGGCGCACCCGGATGTCTTCAATCTCCTGTTGCAGGTGATGGATCACGGCACTCTCACCGACAACAACGGACGCAAGGCCGATTTCCGCAATGTGGTGATCATCATGACCACCAATGCGGGCGCCGAGGCGATGAGCCGCGCCTCCATCGGGTTTACCGCCCAGGATCACTCCAGCGACGGCATGGAGGCGATCAAAAAAACCTTTTCCCCGGAGTTTCGCAACCGTCTGGATGGGATCATCCAGTTCCATTCGTTGCCCCAGGATGTGATTCGGCACGTGGTGGATAAATTCCTGTTCGAACTGGAAGGGCAACTGGAGGATAAAGGGGTGTTTCTGGAGGTTTCGCCGGAGGCCAGAGACTGGCTGGCGGAGCACGGTTACGACAGCAAGATGGGCGCGCGACCGATGGCGCGCCTGATTCGGGAGAAGATCAGCAAGCCGCTATCCGAGGAGCTGTTGTTCGGCAAACTGGCGGAAGGCGGCGTGGTGAAGATCGGGATTTCCGACGGAGAGCTGGCGTTCGAACTGGAGGGCCGGGCGGTTCATTGAGACCACCCGCAGAGAGCATCAACGGGCGCGGTAAGTGATGCGGCCTTTGCTCAGGTCGTAGGGGGTCAGTTGGACGGTCACCTTATCGCCGGTCAGGATGCGGATGTAGTGCTTGCGCATCTTCCCTGAGATGTGCGCGGTCACCACATGGCCGTTTTCCAACTCGACACGGAACATGGTGTTGGGAAGGGTTTCCACCACTGTCCCTTCCATTTCGATAAAATCTTCTTTTGCCATTCGTTCTCCAACAGGTGATTCGGGGTACCGTTTGCGGGCGGGAGTATACCACAAGCGCCCAAGGTCGGACCTATTCCCGATACATTTGTGAGGCGTCCGTACGGGCCATCCGGTGCCCGGAGGGCGGGTCTTCCCAGGGACCGGTCAGCGGTGCGCCCTTTGAGAACTCCTGCCAGCCGTTCTCGCTGAGCAATTGTAAGGGGCGATACCCCTGCTTGTACTCCATTTTTCGACATCCGGGGACCCAGAACCCCAGATAGAGCCAGGACAGCTTTTGTTGTCGTGCCGCTGCGATTTGCCACAGGATGCTGTAGACGCCGGGACTGCGGTCTTCCCGATCCGGATCAAAAAAGGTGTAGACCGCGGACAGTCCGGTCGGTGCCGTATCCGTCACCGCCACCGCGAGCAGTTCTTGTTCCTGCCGAAACTCCACAAACCGGGTGTTGCTCCAGCCGCCGGCAAGGAAGCCCAGATACTCTTCCGGCGTGTGGGCCGTCATCTCGCCTTTTGGATGGCGGCTTTCCAGATATTTCAGGTAGAGCGCGAAATGCTCTTCGTTCAGCTGTGCGGGATGATCGACGGTTGTGGTTACGGAGTGATAGCGGTTCCAGATGCGCCGTTGACTGCGCCGCGGAGAAAACCGTTCCACCGGAATGCGGATGGGAACGCAGGCCCGGCATCCTTCGCAGGCCGGGCGGTAGATCTCCCGCCCGCTGCGGCGGAAGCCGAGCGCCAGCAGGGCGGCGTACAGGGGGTCATCCAGGGTCTGTTTCGGGTCCACCACCAGGAAGCGGGAGTCGCGCCCCGGCAGATAGGGACACGGCCGAGGAAAGGTATGGAACAGCCGAAGGTTGGTCAGATCCGGTTTCAACGGGATTCAGGGACGGGCACTGCCGCCGGTTGTCGGTCGGAGGGGGTGCGCCGGCGGAGGTCCGGGTGCCAGGCGCCGGCGGCCGGCGCTTGCGGCGCCCAGCGCTGCAGCATTTCGATGAAACGTCCCCGGGTAACCTCTTGCGCCCCCATGCTCACCAGGTGCGGGGAATGGATCTGGCAGTCGATCACCCGGTAGCCCCAGACGTGGAGGTGGCGACACAGCCAGACCAACGCCGCCTTGGAGGCGTTGCTGCGGCGACTGAACATAGACTCGCCGTAGAACACGCAGCCGAGGGCGACACCGTACAGGCCTCCCACCAACTCTTCCCCCTGCCATACCTCGATGGAGTGGGCGTGACCGCCGCGGTGCAGCTCTTCGTAGGCGGCCGCCATTTCGGGGGTGATCCAGGTCTCCGGATGATCCCGGCGCGGTTCGGCGCAGCCCCGGATCACTTGTGAGAATTCCCGGTCGATGGAGAGTTCGAACACACCGCTGCGCAGACGTTTTTGCAGGCTGCGGGAGATCCGGATCGCCTCCGGATAGAGTATGGTACGGGGATCGGGTGACCACCAGAGGAGCGGCTGCCCGGTGCTGTACCAGGGAAAGATGCCGCTGCGGTAGGCATTGAGCAGGCGGGCAGGGGAGAGATCGCCGCCTACCGCCAACAGGCCGTTGGGATCGGTTTCAGCGTGCGCCACCGGCGGAAAAGGATGGGTCGGGTCCGTTTGATCCAGGAGATACAGCATATTTGCACATTCTACCCCGGGAGCGGGGAAATCGCAGAGATACAGGCCGTTTTTGGCAGGTCACTAAAGTTAAGGCAGGATTCGATCGATAAACAACCGTATGGCAGAAGATATTCTGAAACTCCAGGTCGGCGATATTGTGCAGCTACAGCACGTCGAGCCTGAGAAAGAGGGTCGTTACGCAGTGACGGTCATCGGATTTCTGCCGGGTGAAAGCCTGCTGGTGACCATGCCCAGGGTGAACGGGAAGGTGCGGTTCATCCGAGAGGGTCAGAGTTTCGCCGTGCGGCTGCTGCGCGGCAGTCATGTTCACGGCTTCATGGCGAAGGTCCTGCAGACCGCGGTGAAGCCCTATCCCTATCTGCATCTCAGTTTTCCGAAAGAGGTGGAGAGCATTGCGGTCCGCAATGCGGAACGGGTGGAAACCCGGCTTCCGGCGGAAGCGCGCAATACCCGCATGCCGGACACCGAGGAGTATTGGCGAACGATCACGATCCGGGACCTGAGCGCCAGCGGCGCCAGGCTGGAAAGCGGCAATCCGCTCGGGGAGGCGGGAGAGATGTTGCAGCTGCGGTTTCAACTGCTGGTGTGCGGGGTGGAAGAGGACCTCAACGTGGCCGCCGATATCCGGAACGTGGTCCTGCGCGGCAAGGGCGAGGCGGAGGGCGGCCAGCGCTACAGTACCGGTATCGAGTTTCACTTGCTGAACCGGTTTCAGAAGGTGTTATTGCACGACTACGTGCTGGAACAGCGGCTGAAGGGAGAGTAGGCATCCGGCAAGGCCGGTGATGCTCCTTGCACGGTTGAGGTTTTCCAGAGCAAATTTATATTCTCGCCAAGACGCAAAGCGCGCCACGAGAGCGGGAAAAGCAGCTTTTGATTTCTTGGCGTCTTAGCGAGAAATTATTTCTTTACTGACTAATTCTCGAGGGCGTCCAGATAGCGCTCCGCATCCAGCGCCGCCATACAACCGGCGCCGGCCGAGGTGATGGCCTGTTTGTAGACCTGGTCTGCTACGTCGCCTGCGGCAAACACGCCTTCAACGCTGGTCTGGGTGGCGTTGCCGGCCATTCCGCCCTGCACCTTCAGATAACCGCGGTCCATCTCCAATTGTCCCTCGAACATCTCGGTATTGGGTTTGTGGCCGATGGCGATGAACACCCCCTGCAGTTCGATCTCCTTGGTGGAGCCGTCCTTTACGTTCTTGATGCGCATGCCGGTGACGCCGCTGTCGTCGCCCAATACCTCATCCAGGACGTGGTCCCACTCGATCACTACGTTGCCGTCGTGCGACTTCTGAATCAACTGGTCCGCCAGGATCTTTTCCGACCGGAATTTGTCCCGGCGATGGACCACCACCACCTCGGAGGCGATGTTGGCGAGATAAAGCGCCTCTTCGACCGCGGTATTCCCGCCGCCGATCACCGCCACCCGCTGATTGCGATAGAAAAAACCGTCGCAGGTGGCGCAGGCCGAGACGCCCCGGCCCTTGAACGACTCTTCCGATTCCAGACCCAGGTATTGGGCCGAGGCGCCGGTGGCGATGATCAGGGCGTCACAGGTGTAGACCGCCTGATCGCCGGTCAACGTGAAGGGACGCTGCGACAGGTCGGTTTTATTGATGTGGTCGAAGATGATCTCGGTATTGAAACGTTCCGCATGTTTGAGCATCCGGTCCATCAGTTCGGGACCTTGCACGCCTTCCGCGTCACCCGGCCAGTTGTCCACCTCGGTGGTGGTGGTGAGCTGTCCGCCCTGTTGCATACCGGTAACCAGAACCGGGTTGAGGTTGGCGCGCGCGCCGTAGACGGCGGCTGTGTATCCGGCCGGTCCGGAACCCAGGATCAACAGGCGGCAATGCTTGGTTTCGCTCATGTATAATCACTCCATGCGGTTGATTCTCAACGTCTGCCGTCGGGCGCATGCCCGGTACGGAAGGAAATTGGTGAGGTGAGATGGTACGGAATGTAGTACGAAGGGTAAAGAGAATCCGATGAGGGTAGGCGTACCACGCGAGATCAAGCCACTGGAGGGCCGGGTAGGGCTGGTGCCGGAGGCGTGTGAGACCTTGGTCCAGGCGGGCCATCGGGTGTTCCTGGAGAGCGGCGCCGGGGCGGCGAGCGGCTACCCCGATCGGCAATACCGGACGTTCGGGGTGGAGATCGTGCCCGATGCGGCCGCCCTCTACGGCGAGGCGGAACTGGTGGTGAAGGTGAAAGAACCGGTCGATCCGGAGCTGGAACTGCTGCGCCCCGACCATCTGCTGTTCTGTTTCCTGCATCTGGCGGCGGAGCCGGACCTGTTGCGGCGGCTGCTTGCGATCGGTTTGACGGCGGTGGCGTTCGAGACGGTGGCGGAGGAGGGAGAGCTGCCGATCCTGGCGCCCATGAGCGATATCGCCGGACGGTTGGCGACCCAGATCGGGAGTACCCTGCTGCACCGGCCACAGGGGGGGAAGGGGCTGCTGCTGGGCGGACTGGCGGGAGTGCAGCGGGGCCGGGTGGTGGTCCTGGGCGCCGGGCATGCCGGCGGAAATGCGGCCCGGGTGGCGGCGGCGCTGGGGGCCGAGGTGGTAGTATTCGACCGGAATCGGCACAAGCTGGCCGCCCTGCGGGATCTGGGAGGCAACGTAACCACTCTCTACCCGTACCGCGAACTGATCGAGCGCGAAGTCACCCGGGCCGATCTGCTGATCGGTGCGGTGTTGTTACCGGGAGCCAAGACACCGCGCTTGGTGTCAAAGTCCCAGGTGGCCGGGATGGAGGAGGGGAGCGTGATCGTGGATATCGCGGTGGATCAGGGCGGCTGCATCGAGACCATCCGCCCCACCACCTATGCCGATCCCACCTACCGGGTGGACGGCGTCACCCATTTCGGGGTCACCAACATGCCGGGCGCGGTGCCCCGGAGCGCCTCCCAGGCCCTCTCCGCGGCGCTGATCCCATACGCCTTGGCGCTGGCGGAACCGGGTTGGAGGGAGAATCCGGCGCTTCTGGCAGGGATCAACGTGGAGGCGGGAGAGATCAGGCACCCTGCGCTGCAACCTGCTTAGCGCTACGAAACGGGCTCCGCGCGATCCGGTCAAGGATTGGCGCAAATTTGATAAATTAGACTAGATAATTTATGTAACTATATAATATTTAAGGAACCTGACGCAGATTTCGCAGTCCTTAATTCTTAACTCACACAGGAAGATCAGCGGTTGTCCCAAGCCAAACAAAAAGGCGCCACGCAACGGAATACCGGTCATCACGTCCACCGTCGTCTGCGGGAGGGTGCGATGCTGCTGCTGTTTGCGGTGGCCCTCTATCTGCTGCTCTCGCTGATCACCTTCTCTCCGGATGATCCCGGCTGGTCCTATACCGGCGCCCATCGGGAGGTGCTGAACGCCGGCGGGCCGGTGGGGGCGTGGGTGGCGGACGTGTTCCTCAATCTGTTCGGTTTTCTGGCCTATCTCCTGCCGGTCATGGTGGGGTGGAGCGGTTGGCTGTTGTTCAAGGAGCGTATGCCGGACGACTCCGTGAATGTCGGGGTGATTGCGCTGCGCTGGTTCGGATTTCTGTTGGTCCTGATTTCCGGCACCACTCTGGCATCCATGCATGTGGCGCTATTCGATGTGCCGTTGCCCGCCGGGAGCGGCGGGATCCTGGGTAGTTTCCTGATGGACCACCTGGTGGCGGTGTTCAACACCATCGGCAGCACCCTGTTGTTGTTGGCGCTGTTTCTGGGCGGTTTCACTCTGTTTACCGGGGTCTCCTGGTTTTCGGTGATGGATGGGATCGGCACCGTTACCTTGCTGGGGTTGCGCGCGATTCTGCGACTGCGTACCAATTGGCAGGAGCGGCAAACCGCCAAAACCGCCCGCCGGGAACGCAGCGAAGCGATACAGACGGAGAAGAAGCGGCGCGAAAAGCGCACCCCGCCCAGAATCGAACCGGTGATTCGGGAGGTAAAGCCGAGCATGCGGGTGGAGAAGGAGCGGCAGGCCCCGTTGTTTCAAGTGGAAGGAGAGACCGCACTGCCCCCGTTGGCGCTGCTGGACCCGATGCAGTCCAGCGGCCACGGTTATACCAAAGAGGCGCTGGAGGCGATGTCCCGGCAGCTGGAATTGAAGCTGCGGGATTTCGGCATCGATGTCACGGTGGAGGAGGTACATCCGGGACCGGTCATCACCCTGTTCGAACTGCAATTGGCTCCGGGTACCAAGGCGAGCCGCATCACCAACCTGGCCAAGGATCTGGCGCGGGCGCTCTCCACCACCAGCGTGCGGGTGGTTGAAGTGATCCCGGGAAAATCGGTGATCGGGATCGAGATCCCCAACGAGCAGCGGGAGATGGTCTACCTCAGCGAGGTGTTGAAGTCGGAGGTCTACGAGAATTCGAAATCCCCGCTGACCCTGGCTCTCGGCAAGGATATTGCGGGCAGTCCGGTGGTGGCCAATCTGGTGCGGATGCCGCACGCCTTGATCGCCGGCACCACCGGCGCGGGTAAGTCGGTGGCGCTCAACGCCATGATTCTCAGCCTGCTCTACAAGTATTCTCCGGAGGAGGTGCGCCTGATCATGGTGGACCCCAAGATGCTGGAGCTCTCGGTCTACGAGGGGATCCCGCATCTGCTGACGCCGGTGGTCACGGACATGAAAGAGGCGTCCAACGCGCTCCGCTGGTGCGTGCTGGAGATGGACCGGCGTTACCGGCTGCTGGCTTCGATGGGGGTGCGCAACATCAGCAGCTACAACAAGAAGGTCAAGGATGCGGAGAAGGCGGGGGAGCCGATCCGGAATCCGTTTTATCAGCCGGAATCGCTGATCCGCCAGGAGCGGATGGAGACACTGGAACATCTGCCCTACATCGTGGTCATTGTGGACGAGCTGGCCGATATGATGATGGTGGTCGGCAAGAAGGTAGAGGAGTTGATCGCCCGTCTGGCCCAGAAGGCCCGCGCTGCCGGTATTCATCTCCTGCTTGCCACGCAGCGGCCGTCGGTGGACGTGATTACCGGCCTGATCAAGGCCAACATCCCCACCCGCATCGCCTTCCAGGTATCGTCGCGGGTCGACTCCCGGACCATCCTGGATCAGATGGGGGCGGAGCAGTTGCTGGGGCACGGCGACATGCTCTACCTGCCGCCGGGGGTTGCCATCCCGCAACGTATTCACGGCGCCTATGTGGATGACAACGAAGTGCACCGGGTGGTGGAGTATCTCTCCCGGAATCGGCAGCCCGACTACATCGAAGATATCGTGCTGGATGCGTCGGAAGCGATCCCTGGAATTCCGTCGGAAGCCCGGGATCTGGAAGACAGCGATCCGCTCTATGACGAAGCGGTCCGCATCGTTACCGAAACCCGGCGCGCCTCCATCTCGGGTGTGCAACGCCGACTCAAGATCGGTTACAACCGTGCAGCGCGTATGATTGAGGAAATGGAGCGTACCGGTATCGTCGGTCCGCAGGAGAGCAACGGGAACCGCCAGGTCCTGGCGCCGCCGCCACCGGAATAATGAAGAAGTTATGAACATAAGAGCGTTGGTTGTATTGGTGTGTGGCGTGCTGTTGTTTCACTCCGCATGGGGGAGCTCCGGATCACAGCAATTGCGCCGGTTCCTGGATCACACCCATTCGTTGCAGGCGCACTTCACCCAGTCGGTGCTGGATGAGAATGAGCAGCAGGCGGCGCAGGCCCAGGGTATCGTCTATATCCAGCGGCCCGGACGTTTCCGTTGGGACTACACCGAGCCGCAGAAGCAACAGATCATCGCCGACGGTCGGCAGGTCTGGCTGTATGACCCGGAGCTGGACCAGGCCAGCACTGAATTGCAAGATCAGGCGTTCAAGGGAACCCCGGCATTTCTTTTGAGTAGCACCGACCCTGTGGAAGAGCACTTCGAGGTAGTCGATATCGGTAGCAGTCAGGGATTTGACTGGGTGGAACTGATCCCGAAGGATCCCGAAAGCCAGTTTGTGCGGATCCTGGTTGCGTTCTCGGACAACGAGATGCAACGGTTGGAGATGGCCGACAAGTTCGGACAGATCACCCGACTGCAGTTTTACGACATCATCCACGATCCCAAACTGGATCCGAAGCTGTTCAAGTTCGATCCACCAGACCGCTACGAATTGTTTCATTACTGAGGCGCGGGGCGAACTGATGCCAGAACGGGAACTCTTCGGGGACCCGGAGTACGATGCGGCAAGACCGCTGGCCGACCGTATGCGTCCGCGTACGCTGGCGGAGTTTCGCGGTCAGGGACACATCATGGCGGAGGGTAAGCCGCTACGCCGCGCCATCGAGGACGATCGTCCGCACTCCATGATCTTCTGGGGGCCGCCCGGGACCGGTAAGACCACCCTGGCGCGCTTGATCGCGCATCACTCCGGCGCGCAATTCATCAGTCTGTCTGCGGTGCTGTCGGGGGTGAAGGAGATCCGGAACGCAGTGGAGCAGGCGCGTCAGGTGAAAGAGTTGGAAGGCCGGACCACGGTGCTGTTCATCGACGAAGTACACCGCTTCAACAAGGCGCAGCAGGACGCCTTTCTGCCGCATGTGGAGGACGGTACAGTGGTGTTTGTCGGCGCCACCACCGAGAATCCTTCGTTCGAACTCAACAACGCGCTGCTCTCACGCGCCCGGACCTATGTCCTGAAGCGGCTCGAACTCGAAGAGCTGGAGGCGATCCTGGAAGAGGCGCTCCGCGACCGGGAACGCGGTCTGGGGGAGCGGGAACTGGTGCTGACACAGGAGTTGCGCAACCTGATCGCACAGGCGGCGGACGGGGATGCGCGTCGCGCGCTCAACCTGCTGGAGATCGCCGCCGATCTGACCGAAGGCGATACGATTCCCACCGCCGTGGTGCAGGAGGTGGTCTCCGGCGCCGTGCGGCGCTTCGACAAGGGGGGCGACCTCTTTTACGACCAGATCTCGGCGCTCCACAAGAGCGTGCGCGGCAGTTCGCCGGATGCCGCACTCTATTGGCTTTGCCGTATGCTGGACGGCGGTTGCGATCCCCTCTATCTGGCCCGGCGGGTGGTGCGCATGGCCTCCGAAGACATCGGCATCGCCGACCCGCGTGCGCTGGCGCTGGCGCTCGATGCCTGGGAGACGCAGGAGCGGCTCGGTTCTCCGGAAGGCGAACTGACCCTGGCCCAGGCGGTGCTTTACATGGCGTGCGCCCCCAAAAGCAATGCGGCCTATCTGGCTTTCGGCGCCGCCATGAAGGATGCCAAGGAGTCGGGAACCCAGGAGGTGCCGGTGCATCTGCGCAACGCCCCGACCCGCCTGATGAAAGAGTTGGGTTACGGGCGGGAGTATCGTTATGCCCACGACGAACCGGATGCGTATGCGGCCGGCGAGACCTATTTCCCCGAAGAGATGGGAGAGCGCCGCTACTACCACCCGGTGGAGCGGGGACTGGAGATCAAGATCCGGGAGAAGTTGGCGTTGTTGCGGGAGCGGGATCGCAAGGCGCGAACAGGGAACAAAAAGGGGTGACATTCAACTTTGGAAGTTCTGTGGCGCGGTCGTACTCCACCCCCGGAGCGTGTAAAATGCGGGGCTTGTTTCTGAAAGAGCATTGATCGTGTACACCACCCTATCTATTGCCACCGGGGGCGCCGTCGGAGCACTGCTTCGCTTCTGGGTCGCAAACGGCGTTTACGCCGTACTGGGACGTGGTTTCCCCTATGGCACACTGGTGGTGAACGTCGTGGGCTCGCTCGCAATGGGGTTCCTCTACGTGCTGTTTCTGGAACGGATGAGCGCAGGCCCCGAGTTGCGCGGCGCGATCCTGATCGGCCTGCTGGGTGCGTTCACCACTTTTTCCACCTTTTCGATCGAAACCCTCAATCTGATCGAACAGGCGGACTATTTGAAGGCAGCGCTCAATATGGGGATCAGCGTGCTGGCCTGTATGATCGCGGTCTGGCTCGGCGTGACACTGGGGAGGCAGATATGATGAGTATGGATGTGACCATGGTGCGTATCTATCTCACCGAGGGTGAGCACCGTTTTCAGGAGTTGATGCGGCTGTTGCACGATGAGGAGAAGGTGCAGGGGGTCACGGCGTTCCGCGGGATCGCCGGATTCGGTAAGTCGGGGCGGGTGCACTCGTCCACCTTGCTGGACGTCTCCCTGGATCTGCCGCTGGTGGTGGAGTTCTTCGACGAACCCGCCAAGGTGGAACGGGTGCTGACCCACCTGAACGGGTTTATCGAAGCGGGCCACATGGTCAGTTGGTCCGCACAAGTCAATCGAGGCGGTGAATAGAAGATGCTGGACCCTCGTCTGCTGAGAAATGAACTGGAGGAAACGGCCGCGCAACTGGCGCGCCGCGGTTTCCGGTTGGACCGGGAACGGATCGAAGGACTCGAGGCCCGGCGCAAGACGCTGCAGGTTGCGGCGCAGGAGCTGCAAAACGAGCGCAATACCCGCTCCAAGGCGATCGGCAAGGCGAAGGCGGCGGGGGAGGATATTCAGCCCCTGCTGGCGGAGGTCTCCGACCTGGGAGAGCGGCTGAAAGAGGTCGAGGAGGAGCTTGCGGCGCTGTTGGAGGAACTGCGCGACATCGCACTCGGGATTCCCAATATCCCGGCCGCGGACGTGCCGGACGGTAGGGACGAAAACGACAACCGCGAGGAGCGACGGTGGGGCGAGCCGCCCCGGTTCGACTTCCCGGTGAAGGACCATGTAGACCTGGGTGCGGCCCTCGGGATGGATTTCGAGGCGGCCGCCAAACTGACCGGTTCCCGATTCGTCACCCTGCAGGGACCGCTGGCGCGGCTGCAACGGGCGCTGACGCAGTTCATGCTGGACACCCACACCGGCGAGCACGGCTATACCGAGATCTACGTACCGTTCATGGTCAATGCCGACAGCCTCCAGGGGACCGGCCAATTGCCGAAGTTCGAAGAGGACCTGTTCCGGTTATGCGGCGATACGGGCTATTACCTGATTCCCACCGCCGAGGTGCCGGTGACCAACATGGTGCGGGAGACCATCCTGGAGGCGGGGGAGATGCCGCGCCGCTGGGTGGCGCACACCCCCTGCTTTCGCAGTGAGGCGGGCTCTTACGGCAAGGACACCCGCGGGATGATCCGGCAACACCAGTTCGAGAAGGTGGAACTGGTACAGGCGGTGCGTCCGGAGGATTCCCGGCAAGCGCTGGAACAGCTCACCGGTCACGCCGAGACCATTTTGCAGCGGCTGGGGTTGCCCTACCGGGTGGTTTCGCTCTGTACCGGCGATCTCGGCTTCTCCGCCACCAGAACCTACGACCTGGAGGTGTGGCTGCCGGCGCAGGATACCTACCGGGAGATCTCTTCCTGCAGCAACTTCGGGGATTTCCAGGCCCGTCGTCTGCAGGCCCGCTGGCGCAACCCGGAGACCAACAAGCCGGAGCTGGTGCACACCCTGAACGGCTCGGGCCTGGCGGTGGGCCGAACCCTGGTGGCGGTAATGGAGAACTATCAGCAGCAGGACGGCTCCATCCGGGTACCGGAGGCGCTGCGCGGTTATATGGGAGGAGTGGAGGTTATCTCCGCCTGAATGCCGTGGGTGGCGGTTGACGGATCACCGTACCGCCATCACCAGCAGGACCACGAAGCCCACCACCGCGAGCAGCGGGAAAACCACCTTGCCCCAATCTCCCTTCTTCGCTCTGGGACCATACTTCACCCAGTGTTTTGCGGTCGGATAGAGGAACACCAGCAGCATGCCGAAGACAACGGCGCTGGCGATTTCTAGCCAAATATTATCCATACGCTTCGAGACTCCGGATGGCAATCAGCGGGACAGCAACAACCCCGGCCGGGCCGGGGTTATTGGCTGGGCGCAAGGCAGCGGATCAATCGTCTCCTGCGAATACGCTCAGGATTCGCAACAGGCTGATGAAGATATTGAAGATCGCAAGGTAGAGACCGTAGGTGGCGAGGATGTAGTTGGTTTCGCCGCCATGAATCAACTGGCTGGTCTGGAACAGGATATAGGCGCTCATCAGGAGGATGATGCCTGCGGAGATCGCCAGGTAGAGGGCGGGGATATGCAGAAAAATGTTGGCGATAATCGCCACCACCATCACCATCATGCCGACGAACACGAATCCCCCCAGAAAACTGAAATCCTGCCGGGTGGTCAGGGCGTAGCCGGAGAGGCCGAGGAAGATCACGCCGGTGCCGCCAAGCGCCAGCGAAACGATCTGGGGTCCGTTGTGGAGGGCGAGATAGAGGGAAAGGATCGAACCCAGGCCGAATCCCAGCAAACCGGTAATCAGGAAGATCATTGCGATTCCGGCGGAGGAGTTGGCGGTGCGGGGGAGTACGAACATGCCCAGTACCATCGATACCAACACCGAAATGAGATAGGTCACCGGAGGCAGGTTCATCGTCATGGATACCAGCGCCGTGACCGCGCTGAACAGCAGCGTGGCCGAGAGCAGCATATAGGTATTCTTGATGACCTTGTTGGTGGCGAGGATTCGTTCCGGGGAACGGGTGACGACGGCGTCAAAACGGTTCATGACTGTAGCTTCTCCCTTTCAGGTGCCTGAATTGATAACACTATAGGACTATCCGATGGTCAGGATGTTCCACAGGATACCTAGTTTGGGGCGAAGTGCAACGATTGCAAGATCCGCTCCCCGGAGTGGCACCGAGGGGTGGCGATCGGGTATCCTTCGCCTGCAAACCGCACCGGAGAGGTGGCTGAGTGGTCGAAAGCGGCGGTCTTGAAAACCGTTGAAGGGCGACCTTCCGTGGGTTCGAATCCCACCCTCTCCGCCAAATAAAACAAAAAGGGTCCCTGGCGGACCCTTTTTGTTTTATCAGCGCCGGGTGAGAACCCACGGAATCAATTAAGTGGTTCGACCCGAGCCGCATGGCGGCGAGGGAACATCGGCGCTAGCCGATGGCCCGCAGGGTGAGGCGCAGTTATGCGCCGAGTAATCCCACCCTCTCCGCAAATAAAACAAAAAGGGTCCCTTGTGGACCCTTTTGTGTTTTTGCTGTGGTTGGCAGGCCAGGCTATCCGCCGCATAATGCTGCGCATGAGAGGTAACGGTAGAACAGTGAGGATAGCTGTAGGGGCATTGCTCGGTATGCTGTTGCCATGGCAGCAGGCGGGTGCCGCAGGGGATG
>JBNKCL010000103.1:0-50378 GCA_050287725.1 Sedimenticolaceae bacterium | reverse complement strand
AAAGAGCGCCTCCGCCGAAGTGGCCAGGTCTTCGACATCCAGGGTGTCGATCGCCTTCTGATCCTCATGCGATCTCCAATACTCCCGTGCCTTCTCTATTTCAGACAAAACATACTTCCTTTCTAGCGGTCCACAATTATCGGCAATATTCAGCACACTTCTTATATTAGAAACAATTGTTCTCTGACCCCGGTTTTTCCGCCGGTTTTTCCCAGTTTTTGGTCGGGTGTGGCGCCGTGTTATGCTATTTCAATCGTAACGTTATTGATTGGCCTCCACACACTGTCCCTGACACGCTGCCGCCATAACGCTTTGCTGATACGCTGTATGAGCTATTTGAAGATAACTCAAACGAGATTTCCCCAGTATTCTCATTGGTAAACCCCCTTGAAGTGCCGCCGCATGTAACCTCTGCCTTGACAGCTTTCCCGTCATTATTGACAATTTTTACGGTTGTATAATAACTCACTTATTAACCCCTCTCTTGTAAACACCAACCCCTCTACCTGGCAGTCATCCGCTGCGTCAAAGTGTTCAGCCATTATTTATACTTCTCAATAGCTTTATTTAAATCATGCATTGATTTTCCCTTTCCCCATGGCTTTATAGCTATCCATACAATCCAAGCGCAAATCAAATACTCTATTACCTTGAGCAATACTCCCTCATTACTACTTGCTATGATAAACCCAAATATTGCAGCACCTAGCAAGGCAAAGCGATATGCAATAAAAAACGGATTGAGATAGCTGGCTGCAAACTCTTTGAACGTCATTTCATACTCTCCTTTCTTGATTCAGCATGGACCTATTTGTGTTTAAAGCATAGCGCCTAGCTCGCCCGACGAAAACCGCGCAGCGGTTTTTGGTTGGGTGAAGCGCTGTGCTAGCCGTGTTTTTGAAACCATGGTTGTGATCAATGGGGTCAGACTCGATTGAACCTATCAATCTACCTCCATAGCAATTTTTAATTATTTCAATCGAGTCTGACCCCATTGATCGCTAGCATCCACTGGACCCCATGGTTATGCGATTTTGTGCTTCTATTGGGTAAGCTCAACTACTTCACCGACTAAAAATTTGTCTTTGTCGATAGCGCGCTCAAGCTGGAAGCCCCAAAGATCAAACCGAGGATTTCCATTTTTGTCTAATGCCCTTGGTATATTTCCACTGGATATCTTGCATCCATTGAGTTCCAATCCTTTCTGGATAATAAAATCCTCCGCCCCAAGATACTTTGCAAATACTAAAACACCTCTTCCTTCAACAGCAGTTACTGCCTCCACTTCGAATTTTGGATTATTCTTCATCGTCATTATTACGCATAACGTTGATTAGGCAGATTCTATGTTTAATGGGATAGACAGACTCTGCCTATCCAAATAAAAACTGACTCTGTCTAAACCACTAAACATAGAAAGCCCACCGCAATAACACCAATTCGACCCAAGATCTGACCGATCGGAGACACTGATACAATGCTGTGGAAAGTAGATGGGAGGGATTCGGTCCTTTCGTTTTCACGGCCATTCGTTCCTTCTTGTTATTGCCGGACTTTTGTTATGGTTTCTTTTTAAGGCATCCGGCGGGCCGGCGCAAGCAATCCGGACGGCCGGAACGGCGGGTTTTTACATGCCTTTCACAAAGCCCATGCAGCCATGAGGGTTGATAATTCTCAATTTTTCCCCTACAAAAGCCCCCTTAATCGCCACATTTGCCGTTTCCGCGCGCTTTTCACTGGGGGGACGGCCATCGGCAGTAAAATCATTTCTCTTTTGAAATCTAGGAGTTAGCTTGTGCTGACCTATGACATTCTGATCGTCGGCTCCGGCGGCGCCGGGCTCTACGCGGCCCTGGAGTCCCGGCTGGAAGAGGACCTCCAGGTGGGGGTGCTGACCAAAGTTTATCCAACCCGTTCCCACACCGGGGCGGCTCAGGGGGGCGTGAACGCCGCCCTGGCCAACCTGGACTCCTCCGATACCTGGGAGGATCACTGGTTCGATACGGTAAAGGGTTCGGACTATCTCGCGGATCAGGATGCGGCCGAGATCATGACCCGGGAGGCCCCCATGGTGGTGCGCGAGATGGAGCACTGGGGTTGCCCTTTCTCCCGCACCGACGAGGGCAAGATCGCCCAGCGTCCGTTCGGCGGCGCCGACAAACCGCGCGCCTGCTACTCCGCCGACAAGGTGGGGCATGTGATGCTTCATACCTTATATGAGCAGGGCATCCGCTACGGTGTGAACTTCCTCAACGAGTGGCTGGTGCTGTCGCTGCTGCATGACGGCAAGCGCTGCCAGGGGGTCACCGCCCTCAATATCCAGACCGGCCGGGTGCATACCCTGCAGGCCAAGGCAGTCATCCTGGCCACCGGCGGCCACGGCCGCATCTACTGGACCCGCACCTCCAACGCCCTGGGCAACACCGGCGACGGCACCGCCCTGGCCTATCGCGCCGGGCTGGCGATCAAGGATATGGAGTTCATCCAGTTTCACCCCACCGGCCTGCGCCGTACCGGCATCCTGGTGTCGGAGGGCGCCCGCGGCGAGGGCGGCTATCTGCTCAACGGCCTGGGCGAGCGCTTCATGAGCCGCTACGCCCCGGAGAAGATGGAGCTGGGTCCGCGCGATCTGGTCTCCCGTTCCATCGAGACCGAGGTGCGCGAAGGGCGCGGCGGTCCCGAGGGCGAGGTGTTCCTCGACCTCACCCACCTGGGGGCGGAGCGCATCAACGAACGGCTGCCCCAGATCCGCGAACTCTGCATCGAATTCGAGGGCGTGGACCCGATCAAAGAGCCGATCCCGATCAAACCCACCGCCCACTACTCCATGGGCGGCATCCACACCGACATGAACGGCATGACCGCCATCGAGGGGATCTACGCCGCCGGCGAGGCGGGTTGCGTCTCGGTGCACGGCGCCAACCGTCTGGGCGGCAACTCGCTGCTCGACATCCTGGTGTTCGGACGCCGCGCCGGACGCCACGCGCTGGAGTATGCGCAGAACACGGACTTTGCGCCGCTGGACACCGCGCAACGGGAAGCGGACGAAAAGATGATCGCCGACCTGATGGACGGCGACAGTGATATCACCATCGCCAACATCCGGCGCACCATGGGCGAGCTGATGTCGAACAAGGTGGGCGTGTACCGCAATGAGGCCGATCTGAAATCGGCGGTGGACGAACTGGCGGAACTTCAAGAGCAGTTCAAGCGGGTCCGTATCAAGGACAAGGTCAAGGGCTTCAACACCGAGCTGGTTTCCGCCCTGGAGCTGCGCAACATGCTCGACCTGGCCGAGGTGGTCGCGGTGGGCGCGCTGGAGCGCAAGGAGTCCCGCGGCGCGCACAGCCGGGAGGACTATCCGGCACGCGACGACGCGCAGTGGCTGAAGCACACCATGGCCACCCGCGGCGCCGACGGCCGGCCGCAGCTGGATTACGGCGCGGTCGCCATCACCAAGTTCGAGCCCAAGGCCCGCACCTATTAAGGAGACGCCGGAATGACCGATAAAATCACCCCTGATCGCAAGCGCGTCCTGGCCAACATCCGGGTATTGCGATACACACCGGGGCAACACAAATGCCCCTACTTCGATAACTTCAAGGTCGAGGTCGAGACCGGCATGACGGTGCTGGAGGTACTGCGCCTGATCAAGAACACCCAGGACAGCTCCCTGACCTTCCGCGCCTTCTGCCGTTCCAAGATCTGCGGCTCCTGCGCCGTGCGGGTCAACGGCAAGCCGGTGCTCGCCTGCAGCACCCAGCTGATGCCGATCCTGGAGGATTTCCGCAAGAACTCGGTGGTGGTGGAACCGATGAAGAACATGCCGATCCTGCGGGATCTGGTGGTGGACATCGACCCGGTGATCGAGAAGCTGGCCAAGATGCACCCCTATCTGATGGAGAACAAGGAGCGCATTCCGGAGACGCTGGAACAGGAGTCGCTGATGTCCCGGCAGGAACTGGGCCGCTTCGACTACATCACCGACTGCATCCTGTGCGGCTCCTGCTACTCGGCCTGTTCCGCGGTGTTCGCCGACCCGAAGTACGCCGGTCCGCTCACCCTCGGCAAGGCCTACCGCTTCTCCGCCGACGTGCGCGACCATTTCAAGGGCGAGCGCATGCAGGCGGCGGTGGATCAGGGACTCTGGTCCTGCGCCCAGTGCCGCAAGTGCATCAATGTCTGCCCCAAGGACACCCGGCCGGCGATCTCGATCCAGCGGCTGCGTAAGATGTCCATCGACGACGGCATCCACGACACGCCGGGTTCGCGCCGCGCCAAGGCCTACGCCGGCGACGTGGCCAAGTACGGCCAGGTCAACAAGCCGATGCTGCCGGTGATCGTGAACGGACCGAAAGGCTGGGCCGCCATTGAGATGGCGGATAACTATCTGCGGAAACACGGCCTCGAGCCGGAGCGCCAGGTCTGTACCCTGAGCGGCCAGAACAGTACGCAGCAGATCTATGACATGGTGAAAGAGTTGGAGTCCAGAGGGGAAAACAAGGCATGAGCAACAAGAAACGTTACGGCTTTTACTCGGGCTGCTGCTTTCAGGGCGCGGATGCGCGTTTCTACGAGATCCTGAACAATGTGTTCGACCGGATCGATGTGGAGCTGGAGCTGATCCCGGAGGCGGTCTGCTGCGGCTCCGGCGTGATCGAAGAGCGTTCCGAACTGACCTCGCTGGCGGTGAACGCCAAGAACATGGCCCATGCGGAACAGATGGGATTGCCGCTCTACACCCCGTGCTCCACCTGTTTCAACGTGATCTCCAACGCCCAGAAGCGCATGCGGGAAAATCCCGCCCTGCACGAGCAGGTCAACGGGATCCTGGCGGAGCAGGGGCTGGAGTACAAAGGCGAGTGCCAGATCACCCACACCCTGTGGCTCATCGCCCAGGACGTGGGACTGGAGAAGCTGAAGGAGCGGGTCACCAATCCCCTGAACGGCCTGCGGGTCGCCTCCTACTACGGCTGTCATACCCGCAATCCGGCCGACATCCAGGGCTACGAGTCCGCCGACAACCCCACTTCGCTGGAAGACATTCTGCGGGTGCTGGGGGTGGAGATCGTGGATTACGGCACCAAGGACGACTGTTGCGGCTACCACCTGGCCTGGCCCAACAACGAACTCAACATGAAGATGACCGCCAACGTGCTGGAAGGGGCGCACAAGAAAGAGGTGGATCTGATGGTCACCTCCTGCCCGCTCTGCTTCAAGAGCATGGACGGCTCTCAGGCCAAGGCATTGGCCCAGACCGGCAAGAACTTCCAACTGCCAGTGCTGTTCCTGCCGGAACTGGTGGGTCTGGCGTGCGGCATGAGTCCCAACGACATGATGTTGCAGTTCCACGGCGTGCCGGTATCGATTCGCCTGTAACGCGCCACGCTGCAGAAACAAAACGGGTTGAAGGGATTACCCTCCAACCCGTTTTTTTATTTCAGACCAGGGTGCTGCGATCCGGCAACACCCCGTCCTCCCGCGACCCTTATCTACGCAGATAGGTGAAGCTGGGATTCGGACGACCGACATAGCAGGTATGGTTGAAGCCGTAGTGCTTGATGATGCGCAACGACTCCCGCGCTTCCGACTCATTGCCACCGAAGTCGAACATCCAGTGGCCGCCGTCCACGATCTTCCAACGACCGCCGACGTTCTGCACCGCCGCGTTCGCGGTGTTGAATGCGATGCAGTCCTCACCCGCCATTCCTCCGGCCGGCGCATTGCCGCCGCTCTTCAGATAGGTGAAGGAGGGATTGGGACGACCGACAAAGCAGGACTGGCTGGCGTGGTAGCGCTTGATTACCTGCAACGCCTTGCGCGCCTCGAACTCTTTCGAACCGAAGTCGAACATCCAGTGGCTGCCGTCCACGATCTTCCAGCGGCCGCCGACGTTCTGTACCGTCGCGGTGTTCGGGTTAAAGTTGATGCAATCCTCGCTCAGCGGAAGCGGACCCATGCCACCACCGGGACCCATGCCACCGCCCGGACCCATGCCGCCGCCCGGACCGAAACCGGAACTACGGGTCCAGCGGGAACCGCCGAAGCCGCCGGTCTTGTGAATGGCCACCAGCACATTCCCGCCGTTCCGAATCTCAAGATTCATCCGGCCCTGGTTCATGATGTTGCCCTTCGGGACATCCGCCCAATTACCGCTGATTCGATTCCCCGTGACCCGCCCATGATAGACGTTGGACCAGTTGGGGTGGTTGGGTGACGACTCGCCGTACCAGTAGAGGGTCTCGCCCAACTGGCGCAGATAGTAGGTACCGCCGTCATTCCCCTGCCAGGTGCCGGTCAGATCGGCCATCGCCGCAAACGGGACCAGCAACCATAACAGCATTGCGATTTTGATCTTCTGTAACATGCCTTGATTCCTCCTTGCTTGGAATACTGTTTCATCATCCAGACAACAAACCGTCATTGCATCGTTCGTGTCCGGTCTCTTGCCTCTGCGATTCATCGTTTTGACGGAAGAGCACGAAGATTTATCGATAAAGCCGAATTCGTCTCCCCTGATTCTTCAACGATAACACTATTTTTGCCAAGTTCGCTGAATGCCCGCTGAACCTACTCATCCAACCGGGTCTGAGCGCCCGGATCGTGACATGCGTCACTGTAACTTTTGGTACATAAAAAATCGATGCGGATGGCTATTCTGACCGCTACCGACATTTCAGGTTCAGCCGGGAAGCTTGCCATGCAAACGATAAAATACTTTATCGACACTCACGAGGCCGCTCCCACACACAAGGCACCGTTCAAGAGGGGAAGCGCATGAACTACGGGGGAATCGGCATCCTGCCAATCGCCACGATCGCGGTCGTGGTCGGTCTAATGGTATTGGTGGCAATGGTCCGCTACGACCTGGGACCGAAGGGGCGGCTGGCACGGGGCGGTCAGTGGCTGCTGGCGACCGCTCTCGGTACCGGCATCCTGGCGTTCACCATCAAGCTGGGGATCATCATCACCATCGCCAATGCACCGGAGGTGATGATCGAGCCGCTGCTTACGAAACCGACACCCGCGCCTCTGGAAACCACGCGGGATCCGCTGTTCGGCCTGACGGCTTCACAGCGCTTCGTATGGCAACCGTTGCCCGAACCGGAACAGTCCGTCGGGAGCCCGGTCGCACCCAAAACCCCGACCACCCCCTATGTCTGGGAGGCGCTTCCGGAACAGGCGCCGGCCCCGGCGGACAACCCCACCACCGCGGAAAAGGTGGCGCTCGGGGAGCAGCTGTTCTTCGATAACAACCTCTCCCGGGACCGCACGCTCTCCTGCAGCTCCTGCCACGACGTGCCCGGCGGCACCGGCGTCGACGGCCGCCCCACCTCCACCGGGATCAACGGCCAGTTGGGCGGGCGCAACGCACCGACGGTATGGAATGCCGCCTTCCAGGAGGTGCTGTTCTGGGACGGCCGGGCACCCTCGCTGGAGGAGCAGTCCAAAGGGCCGCCGGTCAATCCCATCGAGATGGGGATGGAGTCGCTGGCGGCGGTGGAGGAACGGGTGCGTGAAAACCCGGCCTATCGCAAGGCCTTCGCGAGCGCCTTCGGCGATGACGGGCCGATCACCATCGACCGGATCGCCAAGGCGATCGCGGCCTACGAGCGTACCCTGATTACACCGGACGCGCCTTATGATCGCTTTGTGCGCGGCGATCTCGACGCCTTGAGTCCGGCGCAAATGCGCGGCATGGCGCTATTCCAGTCCCTCGGATGCGTCCTGTGTCACTTCGGACCCAATTTCAGCGCCGCCAGCAAGTTCGATAACCGGGCACCGATGCGCGCCTTCCCCCTTTACCCGACCCCGTTCGAGCAGAAATACGGACTGACCCGGGATACCGGTGCGGCATTGCCGGAAAGCGGGCGCGGGAGCTGGCGCGTCCCGTCCCTGCGCAACGTGGCCCTCACCGGTCCCTGGCTGCATAACGGATCGGTCACCGAATTGAAGGAGGTGGTGCGCATCATGTCCAGCGTGCAACTGGGCTATACCGGCCGCTATCTGTTATGGGCCGACAAAAATAAGGTGATGGTCAAGCTGAACCGCCCGAAGCTGGACGATCAGTCGCTCGATGACATCGTGGCATTTCTGAACGCCTTGAGCAGCGACCGGCTAGTGGAGCGGGTGCGGCTTTCTCAGGCTCAACATAAAAAGGGGGAGTCGCATAAGGTTGTGGCGCTTCGGTAGTTCGTTTCATGGCCGGGCATGTTTTTACTTTCAAGTGCGGCAATTCATTTCGCGGCCTACGGCCGGAGGTCTCTTTTCATTACTTCTGCGCGAAAGCCGTGAGCGGCTTTTTATGGGGTTCGGTAATCAGTTTCGCAGCTTATCGGCTCTGATTTCCTTTTCTACCATCTCTGCTTCTGCTGCGAGGTACTTTCTCTTGCTTGTCCAAGAGAAAGTACCCAAAGAGAAGGACACCCCACGGCCCCGGCCTGCGGCTGCTCTGCGCTTCTCGTCTCTGGCGGTCCCCTTCGGGCTGTTCCCGCCTCCGACTGCGATGCTCGACGGGGCCAAGGGGGTAGGGGGTGGCAACCCAAAACTCCCCGTTCTCTTCAACCTTCAACGGAATCGAAAAGAGCCCCATCTACCCGTTGACGCAGCCGAGCACCGCAGGGATTTCCGGATCAGGCCCAGAGGGGCGCCGCATGGACGCGGCGCCTCCAGCGCGGGCGAGGGACCGCCCGTCGCTGGAGCCCCGGAAATTCCGAGGCGCAGGGAACCCCGCAGGGGCAAGGAACCGGGGTGCCCTTTTCTTTCGCCCCTTTCTTTTGGGCAAGCAAAAGAAAGGGGCTCGCGGCCTTCGCGCAAAAGGAGCTGAAAAAAATCATGGGTTGTTGGCCGCGAAACTGATTACCAGAAACAAAATAAGCCTATCGACAGCAAAATTGATTACCGGAAACAGAACAAAGCCTACAGGCCATAAAACAAGTTACCTGAAGAAAACACATCCCCATCCCATCCCCAAATCCGCTACTATCTCCCGTGTGGACCGGGGCCGCCCGCTCCGATCAAGACGTTTCAGGGAGAGCACCATGCGGCAGTCTGATGCGACCTTTCCTTTGCCGGATCTCTCGCCGGAAGGCCGGAAACTGCTGGCGGAAGGGATGCTGCGCAAGCGTTTCAACCGCCCGATGCCGATCATCCACAAGGGCCAGCAGGTTTCGGGGGCCTTTCTGGTGGAAAGCGGTCAGTTGCGGGTGTTCACCTACACCCCGCAGGGCAGCGAGGCCACGCTCTACTTCCTGCGTCCGGGCGAGACCTGTGTCCTGGCCCTCAACTGCCTGTTCAACGACCTGCGCTACCCGGCTTGGGTGGAGACCGAAGCCGGCACCTGCGTCGACATCATCCCCGGGGCGTTTTATCGCCAACTGTTCGAACGGGAGACGGCGGTTCAGGATCTGACGGTAAAGGCGCTCTCAACCCTGGTGTTCCGGCTGATGGACGAGCTGGAGCAGATCCACTCCTGCAATCTCAACCAGCGGTTGGCCAACTTCCTGTTGAGCAACGCATCGGTTGAAGGGGTATTGCCGATGACCCAGCAGGAACTGGCCGGCCACCTCGGCACCACCCGCGAAGTGGTGGCTCGCCTGATGCGGGGATTCGTGGCGGAGGGGTGGGTGACCACCGGACGGGGGGAGGTGAGAATCAAAGATTCGGAGAGGCTGGCGGCAGTCTCCAGACCCGGTTAGCGACTAATCCGGAAAATCGACTCGCGTCCGCAAAGCGAGGCGTTGGATGAAGACCCACGGAAGCGACCGAAACGACCCGACCTTCTGAGATCCCCGTGAGAGCCCACTCCTGTGGGCAAAAAAACGAATTTCATCCGTCGCCCGGCGGACCGGGCTGCCACAAAAAAAGCGCCGCTTTTCCTGGATTGAACTAAAGGTGATAAGGAACGCTCAACTCATGCACCGCCGCCACCATCGCCGCGGCGTGCTCCGGATCGACATCCGGATGGATGCCGTGCCCGAGGTTGAAGACATGCCCCGGTCCGTGACCGTAGCTGTCCAGTACCCGGCTCACCTCCTCCTTGATACGTTCCGGTGAGGAGTAAAGGATGCAGGGGTCGAGGTTCCCCTGAAGCGCCACCCGATCCCGCACCTGCACGCGGGCATCCGCCAGATCGGTGGTCCAGTCGACCCCCAGGGCATCGCACCCGCTCTCGGACATACGGGCCAGCCACTGCCCCCCGCCCTTGGTGAACAGAATCACCGGCACCCGGCGACCCTCGTTCTCCCGCACCAATCCTTTGATAATCCGCTCCATATAGGCGAGCGAGAACCGCTCATACTCCCGCGGGCTCAGGACGCCGCCCCAGGTGTCGAAGATCATCGCCGCCTGGGCGCCCGCTGCGATCTGACCGTTGAGATAGGCGGTCACGGCATCGGCCAGGGTCCCCAGCAGCTTGTGCATCACCTCCGGACGATCGAACATCATGCCCTTCACCCGGCCGAAGTTCTTGGTGCTGCCCCCCTCCACCATATAGGTGGCCAGGGTCCAGGGACTGCCGGAGAAACCGATCAGCGGCACCCGGCCGTCCAGTTCCCGGCGGATCACCCGAACCGCTTCCATCACATAACCCAGATCCTGTTCCGGATCGGGCACTCCCAGGGCGTCCACCGCCGCCTCGTCCTGAACCGGACGCTCGAAACGGGGACCCTCCCCTTCGGTGAAATAGAGCCCCAGCCCCATGGCGTCCGGGATGGTAAGTATGTCGGAAAACAGGATGGCGGCGTCCAGCGGAAACCGATCCAACGGCTGAATGGTCACCTCGCAGGCCAACTCCGGATTGCGGCACAGGTCCATGAAACTGCCGGCCTTGGCCCGGGTCGCGCGGTACTCCGGTAGATAGCGGCCTGCCTGGCGCATCATCCAGACCGGGGTGACATCAACAGGTTCACGCAGCAGTGCGCGCAACAGACGGTCGTTTTTCAGGGCAGGCACAACAGGACTCCGGCGGTTGAATTTGAGGGTAGAACGGTACCGGATTGTACACTGAAACCGGCGAATCCTCACTGACCGATCCGGCGATTCCGGACCCGGCCGGGGATCAGTATTCGGCGTTCTCGTTCCACATGTCGGGGGTAAATCGCAATACCTTGTTACGCCCCGCCTCCTTGGCGCGGTAGAGGGCGACGTCCGCGTATTTGACCACTTGCCAGAAGGTGGAGCTGTCTTGCGGATAGCCGGCCACCCCGACAGAGATGGTCTTTTTCAGGAAAGTGCCGAGGATCTCGATCTTCAGGTCCTCCACCGCCGCCCGGATCTTCTCCGCCACCTCCATCGCCTCCTCCGGCGCGGTATCAAGCAATACGATCAAAAACTCCTCACCGCCGTATCGAATCACCAGATCGGAACTGCGCACAGTGTTCCGCAGGGTACGCGCCAGGATCTTGAGGGTGGTATCGCCCGCCTCGTGCCCATAACTGTCGTTGACCTGTTTGAAGTAATCCAGGTCCGCCATCAGGACCGAAAACGCCCCTTTGTGACGGCTGGTGTAGGAGAGCAGACTGTCCACATACTCCTGGAGGAAACGGCGATTGTGGAGGCCGGTCATGGGATCGCGCAGGCTGGAGTCGCGCAACGTGCTCATCAATCGTTTTGCCTCCAGCACCGGCGCCGCCTCGCGCAGATAGATCTGGATGAACGGTAGCATCTTCACCGCCAGCGACATGCGCTCCCGGTGGGTGATCAGCTGCACTACACTGCCTACGCTCCCCGACTGCATCATGGGGATGCAGATATGCGAAGTCCCCGATTGTTCCTTGGGCGGATCAAACGAGGTACAGATTCCGGGCGTCGTCACCCCGTCCACGGTATGACCGGTTCGTTTGGCGCGGCAACTGTCCGCCCGCAACAGGATCTGAGGGTCGCACCAGCGACAAGCCTCTTCGGGTTGGCCGTCCACCACCATGACCTGAATCCGGTTCTTGCTCGGGACCACCTCATAGATGGAAAAATGCTCCACCAGGAACTCATTCTGGATCACCTGCGACAAGCGCGCATACACCTCCTCCTTGGTCTCATCCTCTTCAATCGCCTGCTTGAAATGGGAAACATCTTCCAGGCTCTCCACCATCTGGATGGTGGTGGCGAGCTGATTCGCGCCGATGGGATGCTCATACCGGATCAACCCCGCGACCTTGCGGGCGATGACACCCAAACCATCCTGCAGCAGCCCCATCAACACATTGAGATCCCGGGCGATCTTGCCGACCTCGTTCTTGCCGTCATAGGCGATTCGCGCCGAGAAATCCCCCCGCCGCGCGTCCGCCACCGCCTGCTGAAAGTTCTCGGCGGTCTCGATCAGCGGCTTGATGGAATTGCGCAGGAAATAGAGGGCGGTGACGGCGAACAGGGTGACCACGATGGTCATCAACACTACCGTCACGATCGCCTGGTCGCGCTGCTCGGTGATGGAAATGAAAAGGCTGATCGCGCCCAGCACCTCCCCCACTTGCACCTGGTGGCAACGGATACAGTGCGGCTCGTTTGTGTCCTGGGCAATATATGGGATGGTGGCGCGGAACACCTCCACGCCGTCGCGGTCGACCAACCCGAAAAACGGCTCCCCGGCGGTGAGCACCCTCGCGTCGATGGCGTCCTGCTTCTGTTCCCGGGTCAGCCCGGGACCGAACTGGCGTACCACGCCGGGGCCGCGCACCACCCGGGCATCCAGCAGCCCCCTGACCCCGGAGAGACGATCGAGAAAGGTGCTGCGCTTGGCGATGGTGGCGTTGACCATCGACTCCGTCAGATGAACGCGCACGATCTCCGCCGCGGTCCGGGCCTGTTCCTCCGCGGCACTGAGCGAGAAATGACGAAACGAGACCAGACCGACCCCCACCAGGACCACCACCACCATGATGGAAAGCCCGGTAAAGAAACTCGTCGATTCTGTCTTAAGGCCCATCAATCCGTTCGCTATGTGTCACCCACCAATCCGGCCATAAAGATATTAGCGGAACTAAAATCGGATTCTTTAACCGAAAAACATAAAAAAAGGCCGTAACTACGGCCTTTTTCTGCAAATTTTGGTATGAAAATCAACAGGAGAGATCACTCTTGCCCATCCGGATGGCATTCCCCGGGTGGGCGCCCCCTGGATACCCGATCGGAACGGCCCCACAAATATACCCATCGACTCCGGACCCGCGCGGGCTCCGAACCTGGAACCTCAAGCGAGAAAAACCTGCAGGAACTGCCGCGCGACGGTCTTCGGACCGTACGTCTCCCAGCACTTATCCTGCGCCCGCCGCAAATAGTTCCGTCTGGCCTCGGCGGACCGCAACCTGTCCACGGCAACGCGCAATTCCGCACGATTGGAAAACAGCGCCTCTTCAACACCCAGATACGATGCCGTCCTGGCATATTCGGGCGTCCTCGACACCACCGCGGGCACGCCGTAATGGATCGCGGTGATCATGCGGTTGTTGCCTTTTTTCCGGTCCTCCTCGTTGCCGTCGTGCGCCAACACCGCCAGATCACATGACCGGAGGAGCGGCAAGAAACGGGGTAATGTCCAGCCATGGAACTCAATCGCCGGATAGGCCTGCCGCAACCTTTCGACTTCGCGTTCGCCGACCACCGCCACCAATTTCACTCTTTCCATGTCTATGAGCGCAGCAGCATATTTCTCCATGAGCCTGAAATTGCCGGCATTCCCGAACCAGATCACCCGGGTTTCGCCGCTCTCCGGACGTGTATTCACAAGCGGGGCGTCCGGAAAATAATCGATGCAGTTGGCGATCGCCGTCCAGCGCTCCACACCGTATCGCTCTTGCAGGGCCATGCCCTGCTCCACCGTGGCCGTAGTGACGTGATCCGTCAGTGCCAGCATGGCTTTGAACAGCTCTTCCGGCGCCCAATACCATAACGCCGGACCCAGATCATCGACGTCGTAGACGATTCGCCTGCCCATCTCCTTACCGGTCCTGGCGGCAGCCAGCAGCTCCCCGGTCAAACGCTTCTGGACAAACCATACATCGGCTGAATCGCTGTATCCGATCTCGCACCGGACACTCAGATCGACCAGCGCATCGTGTAACTGGTAGACCCGGATCCGGGAGCTCGCCGTGTTCCGGTCCCCGGCCGGGATCAATGCGATGCGGCGGTCCAATACCATTCTCCGCTCACACCGGCGATCCGATACAGAACCGGAGGGGCATTCAAACCGCCCCCTTCCCGCTCGCCGGCCGCGTCAGGTTCGCAGCGTCGTGATCATCGCCGAGCCAGGTCAGAAACTCCGCCTCGGACCAGAACGCCGCTTCCGACTCGCCGAGCAGCGTTTCGGCATGCTTGGCCAAAAAACTGCCGCGGGGCGGCAGCTTGCTTTTCGGTACCGCGAAACGGCGAAAGATTTCGTTCCACCAATGCACGCAGTAAGATCCGGCAGACGCGGTCTCGCAGGCCGCCGTTTGTTCCGGTATGCCCAGATCAACCGCCCGTCGCCAAGGAACCGGATAGAACACCTGTTCGGGCAGAGGGACTACCGCTTTGTCCCGGCGTTCGATGATCGCCCGGGTGATGAGCCGGGGACCGATTTGCCCCCAACCGATATCTTTCCCCAGAGACCGGGCAGTTTCATAAAGCCATCGGCACATCTCGCTGCCGGGCGGACATCGCAGGATCGCGCCATTGCAGGTCCGGGCGTCTTGCAGACCGACGAAACTCTCAGGCAACCCGGTGAACGGCCTCAGGCACAACAGATCGCTGTCAGCCCAGATGCCGCCGAGTTCATAGAGCAACTTGTAGCGAAAGAGATTCGAGAACGCGGAGACGCTGCCCGCGCCCGCGCCGCTGCGGTAGGTAAACACATCACTGGCGGGAAGGATCTCCGCCGCATCCCGCCAAACACTCCCGTCCGGCAGGTTGAGCGGTGTATAGGAAAACACCTCTACCTGAAAACCGTGTCGCAGAAACGAGCGAACAGAAAGGGTCTCGTACAGGCTGAACTCGCTGCCATGCCAGAACATCCGGACCGTGTTCATCGCATCACCCACGCAAGTGACAATGGCGTATTCCCCAGGCGGGACAGGGGCTGGAATCCGCTTTGACCGGGCCTGCGTTATCCCGCCCGGTCAGCACCCCTCTCGTTGCGAACCTCTGTACAACCGAAGGTAAGCTCGCGCACATCCTCCTCGATCGGATCTGTCTCCGGAGAATCTCTAGCGCGGGAGCTCGCTCTTGCCCATCAGAAAGGCATCCACTGCGTGGGCGCACTGGCGTCCTTCCCGGATCGCCCATACCACCAGGGACTGGCCACGGCGCATATCGCCGGCCGTGAACACCCCGGGCACCGAGGTCTTGTAAGCCTCCGCCCCTTCGGTTGAACCCTTGACGTTGCCACGCCCGTCCAACTCGACCCCCAGTTGTTCCAGCATGCCGGCAGCCACCGGATGCACGAATCCCATGGCGAGGGTGACCAGATCCGCCTTGAGTTCAAACTCGGAACCCGCCACCTCGCTCATCTGCCAGGCGCCGCTGTCGTCGCGGTTCCACTCCACCTTGACGCAGCGCACCCCGGTAACCCGGCCGTTCTTCCCCAGAAACTCTTTCGAGGCCACGCTCCACATCCGCTCGCACCCCTCCTCATGGGAAGAGGAGGTACGCAGCTTGTTGGGCCAATCGGGCCAGGTGAGGCCCTTGTCCTCGGCCTCCGGCGGCCGCGGCAGGATCTCCAATTGGGTGACCGACTCCGCGCCGTGGCGGTTGGCGGTGCCGATGCAGTCGGAGCCGGTGTCGCCACCTCCGATCACAACCACATGCTTGCCGGCAGCGGAGATGAACGCCTCCTCCGGGATCTCGTCGCCCTGCACCCGGTGACTGTTGCCCTGCAGGAACTCCAACGCGAAATGGACCCCCGCCAGCTCCCGTCCCGGGATCGGCAGATCGCGCGGCTGCTCCGAGCCGCCGGTCAACACCACCGCATCGTATTCGCTGAGCAGCTCCCGCGCCGGCTTGTCCACGCCGACATGGGTGTTGGGCATGAACTCCACCCCTTCGCTGCGCATCTGGCTCATGCGGCGGTCGATCACCTTCTTGTCGAGTTTGAAATCCGGGATGCCGTAACGCAGCAGACCGCCGATCCGGTTGTGCTTTTCATACAGCACTACCGAGTGTCCGGCGCGCGCCAGTTGCTGGGAGCAGGCCAGACCGGCCGGTCCGGAACCCACCACCGCCACCTTTTTGCCGGTGCGATGAGCCGGGATCTGGGGCACGATCCAGCCCTCTTCCCAGGCCCGCTCGACGATGGCGCACTCGATGGTCTTGATGACCACCGAATTGTTATCGATATTGAGGGTGCAGGCCTCCTGGCACGGCGCCGGGCAGACCCGTCCGGTGAATTCCGGAAAGTTGTTGGTGCTGTGCAGCACCTCCACCGCCCGCTGCCACTCGCCGTGATAAACCAGGTCATTCCAGTCCGGGATGATGTTGTTCACCGGACAGCCCTGATGACAAAACGGAATGCCGCAATCCATGCAGCGGGCGCCCTGACGGGCCAGATCTTCCTCGGTGAGAGGGATCACGAACTCAGCGAAATGGGTCACCCGGTCCGAGGCCGGCGCATAGGTCCGGTCCTGGCGCGGGAACTCCATGAAACCTGTGGGCTTGCCCATTACTGCTCAACTCCAAATTCTGTAAGTTCTAATTCGCGTTATTTGCGTTCTTCAGCGGACGGCTATACCGCGGCCTGGGACTGCCGCACGTCCTGCAACTCTTTCAGCGCACGCCGGTACTCCACCGGCATCACCTTGACGAAGCGCGGCAGATAATCGTTCCAGTTCTCCAGGATCATCTTCGCCCGCGCGCTGTTGGTGTAGTGCAGATGCTTTTCGATCAACTGCTTCAGACGAATGGCGTCGAAGCGCGTCATGTCGTGGCTCACATCCACCCGGCCGTGCGTCTCCAGATCACCGCCCTGGTGCTCCAGCTCCTCCAGCGCCTCGTCCTCCGCCCGGATCGGCTCCAGCTCCACCATGGCAAGGTTGCAACGCCGCTCGAAGCCGCCCTTTTCGTCCAGCACATAGGCGATGCCGCCGCTCATGCCGGCCGCAAAGTTCCGTCCGGTGGAGCCCAGCACCACCACCACGCCGCCGGTCATATATTCACAACCGTGGTCGCCGACCCCTTCCACCACCGCGGTGGCGCCGGAGTTGCGGACACAGAAGCGCTCGCCCGCCACCCCCCGGAAGTAACACTCTCCGTCGATGGCGCCATAGAGCACGGTATTACCGACAATGATGTTCTCTTCCGGCACGATGGGGCTCTCGGCGGGCGGATAGATCACCAACCGGCCGCCGGAGAGGCCCTTGCCGACGTAGTCGTTGGCCTCACCCGCCAGTTCGATGGTGACGCCCCGGGCCGCCCAGGCGCCCCAGGACTGGCCGCCGGTGCCTTTGGCCTGGATAAAGATGGTGTCCTCGGGCAGACCGGCATGACCGTAACGGCGGGCCACCTCACCCGACAACATGGCGCCGAAGGTGCGATTGTAGTTATGCGCCGCAACCTCGATCCGCACCGCCTCGCCGCGCTCCAGGGCGGGCTGGGCCTGGCGGATCAGTTCGTTGTCCAGCGCCTTTTCCAGACCGTGATCCTGGGCCTCGCAATTGAAGACGGCCACATCCGGGCTGACTTCCGGTTTCCGCAGCAGCCGCGAATAGTCGAGGCCGCGCGCCTTCCAATGATCGATCGCCTTACGCATGTCGAGGCGGTCCATCTGCCCGATCATCTCCTCGAACTTGCGGAAACCGAGCTTCGCCATAAGTTGGCGCACCTCCTCCGCGACGAAGAAAAAGTAGTTGATCACGTGCTCCGGTTTCCCGGTGAACTTCTTGCGCAGTTCCGGATCCTGGGTGGCGACCCCCACCGGGCAGGTGTTGAGGTGACACTTGCGCATCATGACGCAACCGGAGACGATCAACGGCGCGGTGGCGAATCCGACCTCATCCGCCCCCAACAGCGCGGCGATCACCACGTCGCGGCCGGTACGCATGCCGCCGTCGGCCTGCACCGCGATGCGGCCGCGCAGCCGGTTCAGCACCAGGGTCTGGTGGGTCTCCGCCAAACCGATCTCCCAGGGGGAGCCGGCATGCCGGATGGAGGTCAGCGGACTGGCGCCGGTACCCCCTTCGTAACCGGAGATGGTGACGTGATCGGCGTGCGCCTTGGAGACCCCGGCGGCCACCGTGCCCACCCCCACTTCGGATACCAGCTTCACCGAGATGCGCGCCTGCGGATTGACGTTCTTCAGGTCGTGGATCAGCTGCGCCAGATCCTCGATGGAGTAGATATCGTGGTGCGGCGGCGGCGAGATCAGACCCACCCCGGGAGTGGAGTGGCGCACCCGGGCGATCTGCTGGTTCACCTTGTGACCCGGCAACTGGCCGCCCTCTCCGGGCTTGGCGCCCTGGGCCATCTTGATCTGGATGTCGTCGGCGTTGACCAGATACTCGGTGGTGACGCCGAAGCGACCGGAGGCCACCTGCTTGATGGCGGAACGTTCCGGGTTGCGTGAACCGTCCGGCAGCGGGTTGAAACGCTCCGGCTCCTCGCCTCCCTCACCGGTGTTGGATTTGCCGCCGATGGCGTTCATGGCCCGCGCCAGGTTGGAGTGGGCCTCGTAGGAGATGGAGCCGAACGACATGGCGCCGGTGGCGAACCGCTTGACGATCTCCTTGGCCGGTTCCACCTCCTCCAGCGGGAGCTCCTGCCCGGCGAACCGGAACTCGAACAGGCCGCGCAAGGTCAGCAACCGCTCGTTCTGCTCGTCGATGGCGCGGGAGAACTCCTGGAAGGTCCTGAAGTCGTTGGCGCGGGTGGCGTGTTGCAGCTTGGAGATGGTGTGCGCAGTCCAGGCGTGGTGCTCGCCGCGGACCCGGAAGGCGTAGTCGCCGCCCGCATCCAGCGCATCACGGTAGATCGGGGCGTCACCGTACGCCTGACGGTGCCAGCGCACCGCCTCTTCGGCGATCTCCTGCAGCCCGGCGCCCTCCACCGTGGTGGCGGTACCGGTGAAATACTTTTGCACGAACTTGCTGGAGAGCCCCACCGCATCGAAGATCTGGGCGCCGCAGTAAGACTGGTAGGTGGAGATGCCCATCTTGGACATGATCTTGAGCAACCCTTTGTCCACCGCCTTGATGTAACGCCAGTGAAGATCCTCTTCGCTGATCTCCTCCGGGAGCTTGTGCCGCAGCTTGGAGAGGGTCTCGAACGCCAGATAAGGATTGACCGCCTCGGCGCCGTAACCCCCCAGCACCGCGAAGTGATGCACCTCGCGCACCGCGCCGGTCTCCACTACCAGGCCGGAGGAGGTGCGTAACCCGGTACGAACCAGGTGATGGTGCACCGCACCGGTGGCCAGCAGTACCGGGATGGCGATCCGGTCGGCATCCATGGCGCGGTCGGAGAGGATCAGGATATTGTGGCCTTCGCGCACCGCCTGCTCGGCGGTCTGGCACAGCCGCTCCAGGGCCGACTCCATGCCGGCGACCCCCTGCTCCGCCGGATAGCAGATATCGGCGGTAAAGGTGCGGAACGCCCCCTTGGTGAGGGCCTCGATGCAGCGAATGCGCGCCAGGCTGGTGTTGGTGATCACCGGTTGGGTCACTTCCAGCCGTTTCTGGCCGCAGGTCTGCGCGACCCCCAGCAGGTTGGGCCGCGGCCCGATCTGGGAGGCCAGCGACATCACCAGCTCCTCGCGGATGGGATCGATGGGCGGATTGGTGACCTGGGCGAAGTTCTGCTTGAAATAGTTGAACAGCGGCTTGGGCCGGTCCGAAAGCACCGCTACCGGGGTGTCGGCGCCCATGGAGCCGATCGCCTCCTGGCCGGTGGCCGCCATCGGCATCATCAGGAACTTGATGTCCTCCTGGGTGAAACCGAACGCCTGCTGCCGATCGAGCAGGGTCTTGTCGTCCGGGGCCATGGGGGGCACCGCAGCGGGCAGGAACCGCAGCTGGATCTGGGTCTCGTTCAGCCACTGCTGGTAGGGGTGGGCGGAGGCCAACTCCGCCTTCAGTTCGGCATCGTCGATGATGCGTCCCTTCTCCAGATCGATCAGGAACATCTTGCCGGGCTGCAGCCGCCACTTCTTGACGATCTTCTCTTCCGGGATATCCAGCACCCCCATCTCGGAGGCCATCACCACCAGGTTGTCATCGGTGATCAGATAGCGGGCCGGACGCAGACCGTTGCGATCCAGGGTGGCGCCGATCTGACGGCCGTCGGTGAAAGCCACCGCCGCCGGGCCGTCCCAGGGCTCCATCAGGGAGGCATGGTACTCATAAAAAGCATGTCGCTGTTCATCCATCAGCGGGTTGTTGTGCCACGCTTCCGGGATCAACATCATCATGGCGTGCGCCAGGGAGTAGCCCCCCTGGACCAGCAGTTCCAGGGCGTTGTCGAAACAGGCGGAGTCGGACTGCCCCTCCGGGATCAGCGGCCAAACCTTGTCGAGATCCTCCCCCAGCACCTCGGAACGCATGGTGTGCCGCCGGGCCGCCATCCAGTTGACATTGCCGCGCAGGGTGTTGATCTCGCCGTTGTGGGCGATCATACGGAACGGTTGCGCCAGATCCCAGGTGGGGAAGGTGTTAGTGGAGAAACGCTGGTGCACCAGCGCCAGGGCGCTCTCCACCCGCTCGTCCTGCAGATCCAGGTAGAAGACCCCTACCTGATTCGCCAGCAACATGCCTTTGTAGAGCAGCACCCGGGAGGAGAGCGAGACGACGTAGAAACCGGCGCATTCGGGATGCCCTTTCCGGACCTCGTTTTCGATCTGCTTGCGTACGACGAACAGCTTGCGCTCGAAGGCGTCCTGGTCGGCGCAGTTGGAACCGCGGCCGATGAAGACCTGGCGCACCACCGGCTCGCTCGCTTTGACCGTCTCCCCCAGGCCGCTGTTGTTCACCGGCACGTCGCGCCAACCGAGCAGCCGTTGTCCCTCGGCCTCGATATAGTGGGCGACCCGCTCTTCGCAGATCTTACGGTGTTCCGCGGAACGCGGCAGGAACAACATCCCCACCCCGTACTCGCCGACCGGCGGCAGCTCGACCCCGGCAACCGCCCGCAAAAAGGCGTCCGGCAGCTGCATCAGCAACCCGGCCCCGTCCCCGGCCAGGGGATCGGCTCCCACCGCCCCGCGATGGGTCAGGTTCTCCAGGATCTCAAGACCCTGCGAAATGATCTTATGACTCTTGTGGCCCTTGATATCGGCGACAAAACCGACTCCACAGGCATCATGTTCGTTGGCTGGATCATACAACCCTTGTTTGGGTGGCAGCGCCCCTGGGGTCATCGTAAACCTCTTCTACATAAATACTGTCGCGGGGCGGCCCGGCTGTTCCGGTAACAGGCCGATCCCAAGGTAATCGGTAGGGCTCATGAAATCCGGCGATCCGGGATTCGAGCCACAGCGAACCTGCGCGGCGGAATCCAAAAACCGGCCGCACAGAACAGCGTAGGATATCGAAGAAGTGCCGATTAGGCCAGAGTCGCGGGGAAAATCCCGTATCGAACGGGGGTCGAAAAACCCGATCAGCGGCTCCGGATCTCCTCCTGAACCGATCCCAGGGAGCGGGGCCAAACCCCGGCGCGCTGGAGCTCCGGGGGCAGCCGGTCGCGTGCCGCAACCGCCGCCTGATGATCCGGATAGATCCCGTACAACAGCGAAAACCAGGGCTTCCCCTCGCGCACGGTGCGAAAATAAGCGGCCTGTCCGGGGAGCGAAAACCGCTCCAGAAAGCGCGCAATCCCCGCTTCCTCGCTCAGCGCCACCAACTGCAGGGTATAGGCCTTCGGGTCCTGTTGCAGCAACCACGCTTCCCGCCGTATCCCCGGTTTTACCGGGGGTTCTTCGGTGGCCGTCGCAGGCGGTTCCGGCACCTGTGCGGGCGCCGGCGCCGTCTCTGGAACCGACGGTTTGGCCGGCTTGTCAGCAACTGGCGGGGTTGCGGGCGGGGGGGTTGCGGCCACGGCCTCCGGCGGCACGGCCTGCGTTGCAACCTGCTGCGGCTCCGGCGAGGACTCCGGCTCCACCGCAACCGGACCCGCCGATTGTTCCGGGACCGCTTCCGGTTCCTCTGCAGCGGCTGCAGGCTCCTGTGCCTCCGTATCGATCTCCTCCGTGTCGGTTGATGCCTCCGGGGTTACGCCGCTCTCCTCCGGCACCGGCTCAGACTCCGACATCGCTACCTCCGGAACCGCCGGGGATTCTTCCTGCCCGGCCGCCGCGGGTACCCCCACCTCCAGCGGCAGGCCGCTCTCGGGGATGGGGGTCGGCTCCGGCTCCACCGCATCCGGCGACGGCAACGCCAGCTCCACCGTACCCGCACCCTGCGCCGGAACCGTCGACGACGCCTCACCCGGACCGGCGTTACCGAACAGGCCGTTGATCTCATCTTGAAAAATAAGGATCAGCAGCAGCACGGTCACAACCAGAATGCCCGCTAGCGTGGCGCCCGGCGACACCCGGCTCAACGGAAGTGTGTACCAACGGCCGGCCGCACCCGAACCCACCAGTTCCTTCACCTTTCGCTCGATCCGGCCCGGGACCCCTTCGCTTTCGCGATACAGCTTATCGAGTTGGGCGGCATTCAAACCCGACATACCGGTTTGGTCGGCGGCCGCGAGCAAGCGGCCGGCAAACTCCTCCGTCTGCCCCCGTGTAAGCCGCGGCATTTCCAGCCGTTGCAGCACTTGTGTATTCATCGCCTGGACCTGGGGCGTCGCCAACAGGACGTCAAACTCCGGCTCGCCAAACAACAGAATCCGCACCTGGGCGCGCCTGCCGATTCCACGTTCGTGCAGGCGCAGGAGAGTAATGATGGTCGCCTCCGGCAGCAGGTGAGCATCATCGAGTATCACCACCGGCAACCGCCCATCCAACCGCAACACCTCAAAGCGGTCCACCAGCCGTTCCAGCAAATCTTCCCCTGCGGATATCGCAAAGGTATTCGCCAATAAAGAAAGCAACGACTCGGGTTGCAGCATGGGGTGAGCTTCGACGGGACAGACAATCCAATTGTCGCCGGCCCGCCCGCAAAGTTGCCGGATCAGGCTGCTCTTCCCTGAACCCTCCGGCCCCAACACCACCGGGATGAGTTGGCTGTTTTCGGCGAGGTGTCGCAACAAATCGAGACGCTGGGTCAGCTCCGGGCTGACGAAGAAGGGGGGGGTTTTTCCTCCCGTACGTTCCAGGTCGACCATGGCAGCTCCCTCCTCGAAGGGTTCCGATGCGCTATTGTCGATATGCATCCAGTATCTTTCGCAGTTCGTTCCGATCGGATTCTTCATGAATCCTGGCGTCACCGATATCGTGCAGCAGAACCATACGCAACCGGCCGTCCAATACCTTCTTATCCACCGCCATCAATTCCAGAAAACGCTCTCCGTCCAGCGTTGCGGGGGGAGCGACCGGCAGCCCTGCACGCTGTAACAACGCCAGGATGCGCTGTTCCGCCTGCGGGGCGAGCCACCCTTGGTGCACCGAGAATCTCGCCGCAAGACAGATCCCGGCCGCGATCGCCTCGCCATGCAGCCACTCTCCGTAGCCGACCCCGGTTTCAATGGCATGGCCGAAGGTATGCCCCAGATTCAACAGCGCCCGCTGGCCCGCCTCCCGCTCGTCCGCCGCCACGATCGCCGCCTTGTCCCGGCAGGAGCGGGCGACGGCGTAAACCAACGCCTCCGTATCCCGACCGCGCAGGGCCTCGATGTTCTGCTCCAGCCACTCAAAGAACGGCGCGTCGTTGATCAGGCCGTACTTGATCACTTCGGCGATTCCGGCGGCGAGCTGCCGATCCTCCAGGGTCGCCATGGTGGCGGTATCGGCAATCACGCAACGCGGCTGGTAGAACGCGCCGATCATGTTCTTGCCCTGCGGATGATTCACGCCGGTCTTGCCGCCGACGGAAGAGTCGACCTGCGCCAATAAGGTGGTGGGTACCTGAATGAAATGAACCCCCCGCTGATAGCAGGCCGCAGCAAACCCCGCCATATCGCCCACCACGCCACCTCCGAGAGCCACGATAGTGCACTGGCGATCGAAACGATTGGTCAGCAGAGCATCGAAGATCTGCCGCCATACCTCGAGCGTCTTATAGCTCTCTCCGTCCGGCAATAACACGGACGCCACCTGAAATCCGTCCAGCGCTTCCAACAGGCTCGGCAGATAGAGGGGCGCCACGGTCTCATTGCTGACCACCATCACTTGCCGGCCGGGGATGTGGCGTCGGTAAAGTTCGGCGTCCTGCAATACTCCGGCCCCGATATAGATCGGATAGGAGCGCTCTCCCAGATCCACCCGCACTGTCTCTACTTCTGTCACCATGAATTCAGTCATCCGCCTTCCGGAACAAAGGAACGCCTTGCGCAATCATTTTTTCAGACAATCCGGCAAACGCCAAGTTATTCGGATTCAATCCGGCGCTTGATCTCACGCGCCACGGTGGAGGCATTGCGCTTTTCGGTGGAGACCACGATATCGGCGGTTTGCCGGTAAAGCGGATCCCGCTCCGCCATCAACTCCCGCAGCCGCGTCAAAGGATCCGAGGTCTGGAGCAATGGACGGTTGCGATCCCTCTCGGTACGCCGGTACTGCTGCTCCGGGGTACAGTGCAGATAGACCACCACGCCACGACTGGACAACATACCCCGGTTCTCCGGATCGAGCACCACACCGCCACCTGTAGCGAGCACCAGGCCGCTATCCCGTGTCAGCGCATCGAGCACCACTCTTTCCCTTTTGCGAAACCCCTCTTCTCCCTCGAAATCGAATACCGTGGGGATATCGACCCCGGTACGGCGTCGAATCTCATGATCGGTGTCATCGAACTTCATTCCCAGTAACTTGGCCAACAATCGGCCGATCGTACTTTTACCCGCCCCCATGGGGCCGATCAAAAAAATGTTGTTCGCCTGCTTCATGATCTTAGGATAAATCAGATCCTGCCTTCCGTCGCATCCTTCCCAAGAGAAAAAGGGCACACCTTGCCCGGCATGCCCTTTCGCTCGCTGCTAGAAACGACGGATGAGGTCAGCGTACGCCCAGCGTCTCCTTCAGAATCTTCGGAGTTACGAAAATCAGCAACTCGTTGTTCTCGTCGTTTTCCGCAGTTTGCTTGAACAGGAAGCCGATATAGGGCAGATCCCCAAAGAACGGAATGCGTTCCGTGCTTTTACTGCGGGTACGCTCGAACACCCCGCCCAATACGATGGTCTCGCCGTTATCCACCAGTACCGAGGTCTCAACCTCCCGCGTATCCACCGGCGGGACACCTAATACTGCACGGCTGTAGTCCGGGCTGTCCTTGCTTACCACCAGATCCATAATCAACCGGTCGTCCGGAGTGATCTGCGGCGTCACCTCCAGCTTCAGCACCGCCTCCTTGAACGACACCGAGGTGGCGCCGCTGGAAGTGGCTTCCTGATAGGGAATCTCGACACCCTGTTTGATGGTCGCCTTGTTGCGGTCCGAGGTAATCACGCGCGGACTGGAAACAATCTCCCCTTTACCCTCCTGCTGCATGGCGGAAAGTTCCAATTGCAACAGATAGGAACCGATCTTGCCGATCAAAAAGTTGATGGCGCCGCCACGATCCCCCCCCAGCTCGGAGGGAAGATTTACCATCAATGACCGATTGCCCGATCCTGCCGGATTCTCAATACCTACCGAGGTATTAAGATGGGTTCCGGAATCATAAATCATGGTGCTGATATTGCCCGGCTTACCGCCGCCGACCTCTATTTCATTGCCACCGCCGATACTGTTTGCCCGACTGAACCCGAACCGGACCCCGAGATCCTTGGCGAAATCGTCATTGGCAATCACCACCCGCGACTCGATCAGCACCTGACGTACCGGTATATCCAGCTTCTTGATCAGCCGGTGGATATCCTCCAGTTTGGCCGCCGTGTCACGCACCAGCAGCGTATTGGTCCGCTCATCCACCGTCACGTTGCCACGATCCGGCGTCAATAACTGATTATTTTTACCCTTCAGCAGAGCAGCGATGTCAGCCGCCTTGGCGTAGTTGACCTGAATATATTCGGAATGAAGCGGAGCCAACTCCTCAATCTGCTTTTGCGACTCCAGCTCCAGTTTCTCACGCGCCGCGATCTCTTCCGTGGGAGCCACCATCATCACGTTCCCGGTCTTACGCATGGAGAGACCTTTGGTCTTAAGGATGATATCCAGGGCCTGATCCCACGGCACATTCTGCAAACGCAAGGTGATCGTGCCGGTAACCGTATCGCTCGTCACCAGGTTGAAATCGGTGAAATCGGCCAGCAACTGCAATACCGCCCGCACCTGGATCTCCTGAAAATTAAGCGACAGGCGTTCTCCCGTATATACATCCTTTTTCTTTTCGGCCTCTGCCTTCTCTTCCGGCGACAACGGCCGGAATTCCACCGCAAACAGATTGTTGGCCTGATATGCCAGTTCCTCATACTCCCCGGTCGGTTCGATCTCAAGATGGACGTTGTTCCCTTGCGTGGAAACCTCGAACATCTTCACCGGAGTGGCGAAATCGATTACGTCAAACTTGCGCATCAGACGCTCGGGAAGCGACACGCCCATGAAATCGAGCACATACCGGCCGCCTTCCTCACGCAAATCCACCACCGTGGACGGATCGCTGAGGGTGATCAGGACACGTCCTTCCCCGGCAGCGCCACGCTGAAAATCAACATTCTCGATAGTGGGCACATTCGCCGCAGCTTCCGCTTTCGGCGCGGTTCCCACACTCATTCCCATGGTCGGGCTTGCGGCCTCCGTGACGGCAGAGGCGGTACTCCCCGCCCCCCCTTCGATCCGGAGGATGACTTGGTTCCCGGATACCTTCATGGTATGCGGCACACTGTCGGCCAGACTGACTACCACGCGCGTACGATCTCCCGCCTCGACCGTGGCGATACTGCGTACCATACCGACACCTACCGCCTGGTTTTTCGCCACCGCATCACTCTTCATCCCCTGAAAATCGATAGCGATCCGCGCCGGAGTGTCCGTGGTAAAGCTGGTCGGCTCCGCTATGGGATTTTCCGCAGTCAGGGTGATCTGTACTACATTCCCAGGTAAGCCGGTGTAACTGATCTCTTTCAGACTGTTTTCAGGCTCCGCATAGAGGGGAGTCGACACCAGGATTAGAACCAGAAACCAGAGCAAGGATTTAGCCGCCGACGGGATTATCGCGCCTCGTCCTTCACACCGATTCCACCGCTTCGATTCATGTGGATTCTTCATCTCTCTCTCCCCCGCATTACTCGCTCAGCGCCACAGTTGCCTGTCGCTCCCGATACCCACCCTTTTGATCAGGGATAATTTCCGTCAATTCAATCTCGTCTTCCGAGATCAGCGTAATCTGTCCGTTGTTTTGTCCCATATAGTTTCCAACCTTAACCCGGTAGATCGTACCCTCTTTGTTCTTGATCAAACCCCACATGGTGTCACCCAGGTGCAACGTACCAACCATGCGCAACGTATCCAGCGGGAACTCTTCCAGCTCTTCCCTGCGCCGCGTTTTATCCGGGGTCACACCCCCGGCGCCGTCACCGCCGGCCATTTCCGCCGGGCTTTCCGGCCGGAACGGATCGCGACGGTCTCCCGGGACATAGGTAAAGGTCTCAATCTGTTTGATCTCCGGCAGCGGTTTGATCGGCGCGGGTTTCCTCGCCTTAACCTCATCGACGAACTGCTCTAGATCGCTCATGCCGCTACCGCCGCAGGCGGACAGCAATAACGGTATGGCCACGGCGGCAACCGCCAGCTTTCTCCAGCCCTGTGCCACCCCCATCATTTTCCCGTCTCCTCATCCAGATAGCGGTAGGTCTTCGCAACCGCAGTAAGCTCCAAAGCCCCGGCGGGAACTCCCGACTCGCCCCTTCGTTGCGATTTGTTCTTCGGCGAAATCTGGATATTGTGAATGGTAACAATCCGCGGCAACGCCGCCAGGCCGCTGATGAAAGTTCCAAACTCATGGTAAGTGCCGATCACCCGAATCTTGATCGGCAATTCCGCATAGAATTCTCGCGGCACTTCACCCTGGGGATCGAACAGTTCGAACTCCAACCCTGCGGCCAGGCCGGTCTGCGACACATCTACCAGCAGATCCGCGACTTCCGTCTTGTTCGGCAGCTGCCGCAACATCGCTCCGAACGACTGGCGCATTTCCTCCAGTTGCTGTTTGTAGGCCTCAAGGTTCGCCGCTTTCGCCTGCTTTTGCTCGAATTGCTTTCGCAAATCCATCTCTTCTTTCTTCGCCCGATCCAATGTTGCCAGCTGTTCCTTGGTGTCGTAGTTGTACCAGACGATGCCGATCACTACGGAGAGCAGCAGAATCAACGCCGCCTTGACGGGCGTCGGCCAGTTGCCGATGTTCGAAAAATCGAGCTCGTTCAGATCTTGAAGGTTCACTGGGCACCCCCTCCGGTATCTCCGTCCTCGGCATCGGGTTTATTGCTCTTCTGGCGGAAGGTCAGTGTGAACTCGCTGAAGCCGGTATCTTTCTTATCCTTATTCTCAATAATCTGCAGCACGGGTTGCGTAATCCACCGGGACTCCTCGACGTTACGCATATACGCCGAGACCCGGGCATTGGATTGGGCCTTTCCATACAAAGTCACCGTGCCGCCCTTCTGCTCGATCCTGGTGAGAAACACCCCCTCCGGCGTGGTTTTCACCAGCTCGTCAAACAGGTGGACGATCTCGGGGCGACTGGCCTGTAACCGCTGAATCACTTCCATACGCGCCAACAACCTCGCTTTGATCTTTTCCAGCTCCTGGATCTCCGTGATCTTTTTGTCTACCGCCGCGATCTCCCGCTTCAAAAAGGCGTTGCGCTCGTTATTCTGATAATCGATCATCGAAGCGATGTGCAGATGCACATAGAACCCCAGCAGCACGGTCACGATCAGTCCGCCCCCGGCGGCAAACCCGAATTCACGCTGCCGCTGCTTGCGCAGGGTCTCACGCCAAGGCAATAAATTTATGCGCGCCATCAGTCGAAGCTCCTCAATGCCAGGCCGCAGGCAATCATCAGCGACGGAGCATCATTGCTCAGACTCTGCGGCTTAACACCCGATGCCACCGACATATTGGTAAAAGGGTTGGCGATGATCGTCGGGGTACCAACCTTCTCCTCCACCAATTCATCGATCGCAGGGATCGAAGCGCAGCCGCCCGCCAGAACGATATGATCGACACTGTTATAGGCGCTGGAAGAGAAAAAGAACTGCAGCGACCGACTTACCTGTTGTGCTAAAGCCTCCTTGAAAGGCTCCAATACCTCAGATACGTAGTTGTCCGGCAACCCGCCCTGGCGCTTCGCCATCCCCGCCTCTTCATGGGAGAGGCCATAACGCCGCTGAATCTCTTCGGTCAACTGTTTGCCGCCGAAGTTCTGGTCCCGGGTGTAGATGATCTTGTTGTTGTGCAGAACGTTCAGGGTGGTGATGGTGGCGCCGATATCCGCAATGGCGATTGTTTGGTCCACCCCGAGGTCCGGCAACTGATCGGTGATCAAGGAAAACGCCTTCTCCATCGCATAGGCTTCGACATCGACCACCGCAGCGGTCAGGCCGGCGATCGCCAGCGCCTCCACCCGGTTATCCACATTTTCGCTACGCGACGCCGCCAGCAACACCTCCACCATCTCGGGATTCTTCTCCGCCGGACCCAGCACCTCGAAGTCGATATTGACCTCCTCCAAGGGATAGGGGATGTACTGATCCGCCTCCATCTGGATCTGATTCTCCAGTTCCTGCCCGGAAAGCGAGGCCGGCATGGCGATGATTTTGGTGATCACCGCCGATCCGGACACCGCCACCGCCGCCTGTTTTGCGCGGGTACCCGAGCGACGAACCACGTTTCGCACCGCTTCCCCGACCGCCTCGACATCCGCGATATTTTTCTCAACCACGGCGTTGGCGCGTAGCGGTTCGACCGCGTAACTCTCCACGCGGTAACGGCCTCCCGGCTTCCCGCCGGTACGGCTCAACTCCAGCAATTTCACTGCCGTTGAGCTAATATCCAGGCCGAGAATCACCGGCTTTTGGGGTCTGAACAGGGAGAACATTGGGCGACCCTTCTCCTATTTTATGCTGTTATAACAACAGTTAAAGGTTTTTCTTTAATAAGGTAGCTTAACTATATAGCAGCAAATGATTTTCTTGTGAAGTACTTTGAACAACAAAATAGAGAATTTGCGAAATTCTGCTAAGATGCTCACTTTCCCGGCCTGACGGTGGTCACGGTGTTTTCCCGACCCGCAAATCAATCCATGTTGTGGTTTAAAAGAATCTTGAAAATAGCGCTTACGCTGGGGCTGTTTGTGGCCGCAGCCGGCACGGTTGCCGCCGTCCTGGCCTACATTTTTTTCGCTCAGGACCTGCCTTCCACCGAAAATCTGCGGGAGGTGCAGTTGCAGGTTCCGCTGCGAATCTACTCCCAGGACCAGAAGTTGATAGCGGAGTACGGCGAGAAGCGCCGCTCCCCCGTGACCTACGCGGAGGTGCCGGAAAAGGTGGTCCAGGCCTTTCTGGCCGCCGAGGATGACCGCTTTTTCGAACATCCCGGGGTGGACTACCAAGGTATTCTCCGGGCCGGAATCCAGTTGGCCCTGACCGGAGAACGGCGCCAGGGAGGCAGCACCATCACCATGCAGCTGGCTCGCAACTTCTATCTGACCCCCGAGAAGACCTTTGCCCGCAAAATCAACGAGATCCTCCTGGCGCTCAAAATCGAGCGAGATCTGACCAAGGAGGAGATCCTGGAGCTCTACCTGAACAAGATCTACCTCGGGAACCGCGCCTACGGGGTCAGCGCCGCCGCGGAGGTCTACTACGGGAAAAAGCTGGATGAACTCACCCTGCCGCAGATCGCAATGATCGCCGGCCTTCCCAAGGCGCCCTCCCGCTATAACCCGATTGCGGACCCGGAACGCGCCCGGGAGCGCCGAAACTACGTTCTCGGCCGGATGGAAGATCTGGACTTCATTACCGAGGAGGAAGCCGCCGCCGCGCGCGAAGCCCCGCTCACCGCTGAACTGCATGCCGCCCAGATGGAAGTGGAGGCGCCCTATCTGGCCGAAATGGTGCGAGCCGAAATGATGGAACGCTACGGCACCGATACCTACACCGAAGGCTATCGCGTCATCACCACCATCGACAGCCGGCTCCAAACCGCCGCCAACCGCGCGGTTCGTACCGCTCTCCACGAATATGACGAACGCCACGGCTACCGTGGGCCCGAACGTCATGTGGATCTCAGCGTTCAGAGCGACCCGGCCGAGTGGCACACCCTCCTGAAGGAGATCAAGAATGTCGGAGATTTGCGGCCGGCGCTGGTAACCAAGGTGGAAGAGCAGGCGGTGGAGCTCTATCTGGAGGATGGAGGCGTCCAACGCCTGGAGTGGGAGGCGCTGAAGTGGGCGCGTCCCTATATCGACGAAAACCGATTCGGCCCCTGGCCGAAACGCGCCTCGGATATCTTGAAGGTGGGCGACATCGTTCGCCTCCGGACAGAGATGACCGAGGGCGGGCCGGTCACCCGTCTGGCGCAGATCCCGGCGGTGGAGGGGGCGCTGGTCTCCCTGCGGCCGGACGACGGTTCCCTGGTGGCGCTGGTGGGGGGATATGACTACTTCCACAGCAAATTCAATCGTGCGGTCCAGGCAAAGCGCCAACCCGGCTCCGGCTTCAAGGCATTCCTGTACTCCGCGGCTCTGCAATCCGGGTTTACCGCCGCCAGCCTGATCAACGATGCGCCGGTGGTCATCAACGACCCTACGCTGGAGACCGCCTGGCGTCCGGAGAACTATAGCGGCAAATTCTTCGGCCCCACCCGCTTGCGGGAAGCGCTGGTCAATTCCCGCAACCTGGTCTCCATCCGTCTGCTGCGGGCTATGGGGATCGATTTCGCCCTCCGCTATGTGGAGCGTTTCGGCTTCAATGCCTCGGAACTGCCGCGCAATCTGTCCCTGGCGCTGGGTTCGGGCGCCGTAACCTTGATGCAGATGGCCAAAGGCTATGCGGTATTGGCGAACGGGGGTTTCCGGGTCGAACCCTATTTTATCGACCATATCGAGAACGGCGCGGGAGAGACTATATATAAGGCTTCACATCTGCAGGTGTGCCACGACTGCAACCAACCCCTGGCGCCCGAATACCAGGCCGCTGCCTCTGAGGAGGGACAGGGAGTCGAGTTGCGTGCGGCCCAGCAATACTCGGTGCAATCCGCAGGGTCCGCACCGGCGGTCGAGTCGGAATCGGGCGGGATGCTACGGACCGCACCACGGGTCATTACTCCACAGAACTACTACCTGATGAACTCCATGATGCGGGATGTGGTGCAGCGCGGCACCGCAACCCGGGCACGCGTGCTCGGCCGTCATGATCTTGCCGGCAAGACCGGCACCACCAACGACCAGCGGGATGCATGGTTCAACGGATTCCAGCGAAACCTGGTGGCCATCGCCTGGGTCGGGTTCGACTCATCCGCCCCCCTGGGGAAAGGGGAGGTCGGGGGTCGCGCCGCCCTGCCGGCATGGATCGACTTTATGCGCGAAGCGCTCAAGGGGGTTCCGGAGGCGTCGCTGGAGATGCCACCCGACATGGTCACCATACGGATCGACCCGGTTACCGGCAAACCGGCTTCCAATAGCCAAAGCGACGCCATCTTCGAAGTATTCGCCACCGATACCGCCCCCAGCGAGGATGACAACGGCAACACCGGATTCAGTCCGGCGGATGGCGCCACCGTCTCGGGTGAAGGATCGGCCGGGGTCAAGGAGCTGTTTTAAACCCCGTGCCCGCGAACAGGAACGGGAACCTGCGTCGGCACATCGCCGTGGATGCGGCCCGCATTCTGGCGGAATCCGGCGATCACAATTACGCCAAGGCAGGCCGCAAGGCGGCGGAGCGCCTCGGCTGCCGCGATCCGCGGCAATTCCCCAGCAACAGCGAGATCGAACAGGCGCTCCGCGAACATCAGCAGCTTTTCCGGGGAGAGGAGCAGGCCGGAGAGCTACAGCGGATGCGGCATCTGGCCCTGGAGGCGATGGAGTCGCTACAGGCGTTCAACCCCCGACTGACCGGACCGGTCCTGGCCGGCACTGCGGATCGCCACAGCAGGATCGAACTGCATCTGTTTTGCGACAGCCCGGAACAGATCGTTTTCCACCTCATGGAACTGCGAATCCCATGGCGGGACGGGGAGAAGCGGTTGCGTTATCCACAAGGAGTCGAGCGCCGACAACCCCTGTTTCGATTCCAGGCAGGAGAGACCGAAATCGAATTAATCTGGTTTCCTCTGAATGAGTTGCACCACCCTCCCCTCAGTCCGCTCGACCACCGGACGCTGCAACGCGCCTCCTCGAACCAGCTCCGTTCCCTCTTGGAGCGCGAGCGAACCTGATCATCCCCTCACCCCTTGCGAACGCTCACCATCGTCTCGTGGCATTGAAAATTCGGGACGCTTTTTCTCCCGGTCATTGGAATTTTCAAGAATAGATCGGGGCGGATTCGCGTATTATAGCCCGGTCGCACCCGCAACCGGGTGCGGCGTCTCGATATCAATACATCGCGAACCAACGAAACCGTACAGCGGTTTCACCAGGTTCCCAAAGCCCGGATTCCAGTGCGCCGTCCTCCGAGCGGATGCCCTTGAGGAATAGGGGCTTTATTTGCTTTAAAAGGCGTAATTGCTGTTTCGCAAGAGGGAAGTTGAGATGTCCAGAAGAAAAATTGCATTGATTGGGGGAGGCCAGATCGGTGGCATCCTGGCGCTGCTTGCCGCACAGAAGCAACTGGGAGATATCGTTATGCTGGATATCCCCCAGATGGAGGGACAGGTCAAGGGCAAGACCCTGGACATGATGGCCCTGCGCCCGCACGACGGGTATGACGTGGAACTCTCCGGCACCTCCGACTACGAGGACATCCGGGACTCCGACGTCATCATGATCACCGCCGGCCTGGCCCGGAAACCGGGCATGACCCGGGAGGATCTGCTCGGCACCAATCTGAAGATCATGAAGGACGTGGCGGAGAACGTGAAGCGGGTGGCTCCCAAGGCCTTCGTCATCCTCACCACCAATCCGCTGGATGCGATGGTCTACGCCTTTCACAAATACTCCGGTATGGCCCGGAACCAGGTGATCGGCATGGCCGGCGCCCTGGACAGCGGCCGCTTCCGCGCCTTTATCGCCATGGAGACCGGGCTGTCGGTCCAGGATGTCTCCGGCATGGTCATGGGCGGGCACGGCCCGGAGATGCTGCCGCTGATCCGCACCGCCAACGTGGGCGGGGTGCCGCTTACCGCCCTGCTGTCGCAGGAGCGGATCGAAGCCGTCATCAAACGCACCCAGGAGGCCGGCACCGAGGTGGTGAAACTGCTGGGTAACGGCAGCGCCTTCTTCAGCCCCGCCGCCTCGGTGATCGAGATGGCCGAGGCCTTCCTGCGGGATCAGAAACGGGTGATCCCTTCCGCCGCCCTGTGCGAAGGTGAGTATGGAATCGACGGCTTGTTCGTCGGCGTACCGTGCGTCATCGGCGCCGGCGGCATGGAGCGGGTGGTGGAGTTCGAACTCACCCCGGAAGAACAGATTCTACTTGATAAAACCGTCGAGACAGTCAAGAAAACTGTCGCTGAAACTGGCATCTAGGAGCAACGAGAATGCAAATAACAGGCATGTATTGGGGGTCCAAGCTCCTCAAGTACGTAGAGTTCCCTACGTCCGAGGTACTGGGGCCGGAAGCAACCAATGACCAGATCAAAGGCCTGATCGAGCGTCACGGTGAAGTGTTCATCAAGCCCATGTTCAAGGGCGGCGTAGGCAAAAAAGGCAAATCCGGCCTGCTGGGTCGCGCCAAGGACATCTCCACCGCCATGAACGAGAAGGCGCGGCTCTACTTTGCCGAGCATTTTCACAACAACACCTATTCCAAGGCGGAAGGCGTCACCTTCGAGGGCGCAGTGCCGGCGGAGTGCGAAGTCTACTTCTCCATCACCGACAGCACCGAGTTCCGGGCTCCCATGATCACCATCACCCACCACGGCGGTATGGACATCGAGGAGTTGCCGCCCGAAAAGATCGCGCGCATCCCGTTCGATCCGCTGACCGGCCTCAAGGGTTTCGTAATCTCCAACGCCCTGAAACAGCTGAACGCCCCGGCGGAGCTGATCAGCCCGCTGGTGCAGAACCTGCCCAAGCTTTGGGACCTGTACCACAACTACGGCATGACCACCCTGGAGATCAATCCGATCCGCATGATGCGGAACGCCAAGGGCCGGCTGCTGCCGGTGGCGTGCGACTTCAAATGCGCCTTCGACGACGATGATCCCAACATGCACCGCCTCGGCCTGCCGGAGGATCTGGACACCTCCAGCTATTCCGATTTCGAGCAGGAGGTAAACCAGCTCCGCACCTATCAGGGTCAGTCGGACGTATTCGTCATCAACGAAGAGGGGACCATCACCGCCATGACCTTCGGCGGCGGCGCCAACGCCCTGGTCACCGAACTGCTGGGCGACGCGGCCACCATCTCCTCCGACTTCGGCGGCAACCCGCCGTACGAGAAGATGCACGACATCAGCCGCATCGTATACAAGTACTGGCTGAATCAGTCCAACGTGCTGTTCATCATCGGCGGCAAGGCCAACAACACCGATATCTTCGAGACCTTCCGCGCCATGGCGGACGCCCTGCGCGATCACTTCAACGCCCACGGACCGCAACCGCTGTACGTGGTGGTGGGTCGCGGCGGCCCTAACCTGATCCGCGGCATGGGCTATCTCCAGGACACCCTGGACGCCCTCGGTCTGCCCTACCAGATGTTCGGCTTCGATTCCGCCATGAGCGAGGTGGTCAACTTCGCCCAGGCCGCCGACCAATGGATGAAAGAGGGCGGTCGCGAGATCGTGGCAAAAAAGTTGGGTATCTCCTCCTGAGGTATGAGTCGAGATATTCGCAACCAGAGAATTTCCTGATACGGCCGCCCGGCGGCCACGCAAGCACGAAGGAACCAAATTATGCATCCACAAGGCGTAGCAGCATTCCCCCACTACTACGTGGGCATCAACTCCCTGAAGGAACTCGCCACCAAGGAGGACCGGGTCTGCGTCCTCAACATCACCGGCGGTGAGAGCCGTACCGTAACCCCCGTGAGCCATGTCTACTCCGGCGGCAACATCGTCTGCGGCACCGCCCCGGGGCGTTCCGGCTCCAAGATGAAGACCGCCATCGGTGACATCCCGGTCTACGACAACATCGCCGAGGCGGTGGAAGCCGGGCACCAGTTCAACGTGGTGGTGGTTTACCTGCCGCCCTCCGGCGTGCGCGACGGCGTGATCGAGGCGATCCGCGTCAATCCCAACCTGAACAAGATCGTCATACTCACCGAGAAGGTACCGGTGCGCGATGCGCGCATCATCCGCGCCATGGGCCAGATGCGCGGCATCGACATCTTCGGCGCCAACTGTCTGGGTCTGGCCGACGCCCACAACCATGTGCGCATCGGCGGCGCCCTGGGCGGCAGCGCCCCGGAAGAGTCCCTGCTCCCCGGCTCCATCGCCATCTATTCCAACTCCGGCAACTTCACCACCACCATCGCGGTGTATCTGGCCACCGCCGGCTGGGGTTCCACCGTCTCTTTCTCCTCCGGAAAGGACGTTTACATCCACTACGCCGCACCGGAGTGGACCCACGCCTTTCACAATGACGACCGCTCCAAGGCGGCCGTGATGTACATCGAGCCGGGCGGCTATTACGAGCACGACCTCAAGTTCGAAAAGCCGGTAGTGGCCTGCGTGGTGGGCCGCTGGAAGGCGAAACTCACCAAGGCCTGCGGCCACGCCGGCGCCATCGCCGGTTCCGGCGACAACGCCATCGCCAAGGAGGAGTGGTTCATGGAGAAGTTCGGGGTGGACTCCATCTTCTCCCCGGACAACCCGGTTTGCTCCGCCAAGGGCGCGGTGGTGACCAACATCGCCCACATCCCGGCCGCCATGGATGCGGTGATGAAGCTTAACAAGCTCAAGCATGACTTCGAGCCGGTTGGCGATCTCTCCCTCAAGTGCTGGTTCAGCAACAGCCAGGGCATCGACCTGCCGGCCCACCTGAATCCGCCGGTGATCAAGGCCCTGGCGCCCTATGACGAGCAGATCGCCGGCCTGGGGGAACAGGTTGGGGTGATCTTCCCGCGCCAGACCATGAAGGACGCCTCCGGCGCCTCCATGATGGACCCGAAGAGTCAGGTGACCCGTATCCACGGCACCAGCGTGCTGGATGCATCGACGCATACCTTCGAGGAGAACCTGGTCCAGAGCCTGATCCGGGAGTACCCGGACGCCAACGGCGCGGCCCTGGCCAACGTGGCCCTGAACGCCTTCGTCAACCAGGCGAACAGCGTGGGGCTGGCAGCCGCGGACGCCTCGCGCGAAGCCGGCAACAGTCCCAATACCGCGCTGGCCGCCGCCGTCTCGCTGGTAGGCCCGAAAGAGGTGGAAGCCGCCCGCAACGCCGCCTCCGCCCTGGTGCAGCTGTTCAAGAAGAGCGGTATCGAGGACCCGGCCGACACCGGCGCCGATCTCAGCGACCTATTGCAGGCGGCCGATGCCTCCGTGTTCGTAACCGATGCGGCCTGCGACCGCGGCGCCGCCATGCTGGCCGCCCTCGCGGCCCGCGGCGCCAAGTCGGTGTTCGTAGAGTTCCTGCAGGCCCTGGCCAAAAAAGCGGGCGGACACGTGCGCGGACAGGTGCTGCTGGCCGCCATCGCCGTACACCTGGCCTGGAAGCCGCTGATGCGCAAGCGCCTGTCGCTTACCACCATCGCCAACATGCCGTGGCACTTCCGGGTGTTCAGCACCCTGATCGGCTCCGCCGCCAGTGCCGGCCGGCAGACGCCGAACAACTTCTGCGGGATCGCCGACAGCGAGCTGATGAGCGATTGGAGCTTCACCGAGACCGCGCATCTGGCGCTGCTGGGCAACCGTCCGGACGCCGAGGCGCTGTATGCCTTCTCGGTGCTGCTGGGGCTGATCATCTCCAACGGTCCGGGCACCATCTCCGCCCAGGGCGCCAAGGGCGCGGTCAGCGCCGACGGCCCCGAGGCGCCGGAGCGGGTGCAGATCAACAAGGGCTATATCGGCTTCCTGACCCATACCGGCTACGCCCACGGCGGCAACGGCTTCGAGGCCATCGCCTTCCTGGTAGACCGCTTCCGCAACTCCGGCCTGAGCGATCCCGGCTCACCGAAGCACGGTCTGGATCTGGCCGCCATGGCCACCGAGTACGCCAAGGAGTACAAGGCCTACAAGGTCAAGGCTAAGGCGGAGGGGAACATCTCCTACGCCAAGATCCCGTGCGTCAATCACCCGGTGTTCAAGGACAAAGACGTCAACTACGACCCGCGCGAGGTGTTCGTCAATGACCTGTTCAAGCAGCGCGGTGCCTACAACGTGTTCCACGAGTTCTACCACGAACTGGTGCAGGCGCTGTTCAAGACCGGGGTCAGCCGCAACGTTTACTGCGTGAACGTGGACGCCGTGATCGCGGTGATCCTGCTGAAGATGCTGTGGCAGCCCTACGCGGAAGGCACGATCAGCGACTCCACCATGGAGGCGGCTGCGTTCACCACCTTCCTGTTCGGGCGCATGATCGGCTCGGCGGCGGAGATCGACGACCACACCAACCGTGGTCGCAACATGGATACCCGCACCCCGGCCAGCAAGTGCAGCTACGTGGGTTGACCGGTAAGGGAAGGAATCGGATCAATCCGGTTCCTTCCCAAATGCTATTTTTGGTGCCTGTTTCGCGCCCTGGAAAATAACGCGGAGGTCGCGGAGGCGCAGAGGATGCAGAGATTTTATCTGTGTAATAAACAGATCATTCCAATCTTTGCGACCTCTGCGCCTTTGCGTACTCTGCGTTTCCATCCCGGGATTTAAACGAGCATCTTTGCGAATTTTTCATAACCCTGAGGACTGAAACATGTCGAAGATCATCTGGACCAAAATCGATGAGGCGCCCATGCTGGCGACCTACTCCTTTCTTCCGGTCGTCCAGGCTTTCGCCAAGGCCGCGGGCGTGGAGGTGGAGACCCGCGACATCTCGCTGGCGGGCCGCATCATCGCCAACTTCCCGGACAACCTGACCGAAGAACAGAAGATCCCGGACGAACTGTCGCGACTCGGTGACCTGGCCAAGACCCCGGAAGCCAACATCATCAAGCTGCCCAACATCAGCGCTTCCATCCCGCAGCTGAAGGCGGCCATCAAGGAGTTGCAGGAGAAGGGCTACAACCTGCCGGACTATCCCGAGAACCCGCAGAACGACGCCGAAAAGGCGCTCAAAGAACGTTTCGCCAAGGTGTTGGGCAGTGCCGTGAACCCGGTGCTGCGCGAGGGCAACTCCGACCGGCGCGCGCCCACCGCGGTGAAGAACTACGCCAAGAAATTCCCTCACTCCATGGGCGCCTGGAGCAAGGACTCCAAGTCCCACGTGGCCACTATGACCGATGGTGATTTCGCCGCCAACGAGAAGTCCGTCACCATGGCCGAGGCCACCGACGCCAAGATCACCTTTATCGGCACCGACGGCAGCACCCAGGTACTGAAAGAGAGCGTGCCGCTGGAGAAGGGTGAGATCGTGGACGCTACCTTCATGAGCCGCAAGGCGCTGGTGAAGTTCCTTGAGGAGCAGGTGGAGGACGCGAAAGCGAAGGATGTGCTGTTCTCCCTGCACATGAAGGCTACCATGATGAAGGTCTCCGACCCCAAAATCTTCGGCCATGCGGTAAAGGTCTTCTACGGCCCGGTGCTGGAGAAACACGCCGAAGCCATCGCCAGTACCGGCTTTGACGCCAACAACGGTATCGGCGACCTCTACGCCCGACTGGAGAAACTGGACGCCGCCAAGAAGGCGGAGATCGAAGCGGACATCCAGGCCCTCTACGCAGAGCGTCCCGCCATCGCCATGGTGGACTCCGACAAGGGCATCACCAACCTGCATGTGCCCAGCGATGTGATCATCGACGCCTCCATGCCCGCCGCCATCCGCGCCTCCGGCCAGATGTGGGGCCCCGACGGCAAGCAGAAGGACACCAAGTTCATCATCCCCGATCACAGCTACGCACCGCTGTATCAGGCCACCATCGAGAACTGCATCGAACACGGCGCCCTGGATCCCACCACCATGGGCACCGTGCCCAACGTGGGCCTGATGGCGAAAAAGGCGGAGGAGTACGGCTCTCACCCCACCACCTTCGAGGCCCCGGGTGACGGCACCATCCGCATCACCGACGCCGATGGCAACACCATCCTTGAGGATGCCGTGGAAGAAGGCGACATCTGGCGCATGGTGATGGTGAAGGACGCCCCGATCCAGGACTGGGTGAAGCTGGCCGTGACCCGCGCCCGCGCCACCGGCTGGCCGGCGGTGTTCTGGCTGGACGACGATCGCGCCCACACCATTGAACTGAAGAAAAAGGTGGATCGTTATCTCCAGGACCACGATACCAGCGGTCTTGATATCCGCATCATGGGTGTCTATGAGGCGGCCAAACTCTCCGTTGAGCGCATGCGCGCCGGCGAGAACACCATCTCCGTGACCGGGAACGTGCTGCGTGACTTCAATACCGACCTCTATCCGATCCTGGAGCTGGGCACCAGCGCCAAGATGCTCTCCATCGTTCCCCTGATGAACGGCGGCGGGTTGTTCGAGACCGGCGCCGGCGGCTCCGCCCCGAAGCACGTGCAGCAGCTGCTGCAGGAGAATCACCTGCGTTGGGACTCCCTGGGTGAGTTCCTGGCCCTGGTCCCCTCGCTGGAACACCTGAGCAACCTGACCGGGAACAAACAGGCGAAAGTCCTGGCCGACGCCCTGGACAAAGCCACCGAAGAGTTGCTCAACAACGGCAAGTCCCCCAGCCGCAAGTGCGGTGAGCTGGACAACCGCGGCAGCCACTTCTACCTGGCCATGTACTGGGCGCGCGCCCTGGCCTCGCAGAATGCCGACGCCGAACTGGCCTCGCGGTTTGCCCAACTGGCCGACGACCTGGAGGCCAACGAGGCGAAGATCGTGGAGGAAATGAACAGCGTGCAGGGCAAACCCGCCGACATCGGCGGCTACTACCGTCCGGAAGAGGCGACGGTGACGGCGGTGATGCGGCCCAGCGCCACCTTCAACGCCGCCATCGCCACCCTCGGCTAAGGCGCAAATACCTGATCCCGCCGAGCAGCGGAATCAGGATATCAACCGGCGTGGCCGGTCGGGTAACCGGCCGGCCACGCTCCATTTTTGGGCGGGCAAACCCTCTTTCCGGCGCACCAATACCCTCTGTTAAAGTTCCACTATGGGGCATCAAAAACGCCCCAAAACAGCACCATAGACGCCCCCGCTGCGCATATCTCCAGCAGTATTTATTAAATTCATAATATTGAATTACTAAATAACCACTTGAATCCGCATAAATTTTCGGTATATAAAGCCATCTTTCATCGCTTACCATCCATGTAGCTTTTTTGTGACGACTACGAAATAATGGCCGGCTCGCGATGAGCAGGGCGCCGGTTTTGTGCGTCGTTTTATGTTTGCACACCACCTGAAGGCAGGTGCGGGAGGCTGAGAATGTCCAACACCCCAATGACCACCGTTGATGGGATCGAAGCGGCGGCCCACGTTGCTCACAAGACCAACGAGGTGATTGCGATCTATCCGATCACCCCCTCCTCCGGCATGGGGGAACTGAGTGACGAGTACTCCTCCAAAGGCCGTACCAACATCTGGGGTGCAGTCCCGCAGGTAGTGGAGATGGAGCACGAAGGGGGCGCCATCGCCGCCTGCCACGGCTCCATCCAGACCGGTGCCTTGACCACCACCTTTACCTCGTCCCAGGGTCTGCTGCTGATGATTCCCAGCATGTACAAGATCGCGGGCGAACTGACGCCGATGGTGATCCATGTGGCCGCGCGCGCCATCGCGGCCCAGGCCCTCTCCATCTTCGGCGATCACAGCGACGTCATGTCCACCCGCATGACCGGTTTCGCCATGCTCAGCTCCTGCAATCCGCAGGAGGTGGCGGACCACGCCCTGATGGCGCAAGCCGCCACCCTGGAGTCGCGCATCCCGTTCGTACACTTTTTCGACGGCTTCCGCACTTCGCACGAGGTCTCCAAGGCCTCGCTGCCGGATGACGAGACTATGCACGCCATGCTGCCGGATGCCCTGATCCGGGCCTATCGCAGCCGCGCCATGTCGCCGGACCGTCCGTTTATCCGCGGCACCTCTCAGAACCCGGATGTCTACTTCCAGGGCCGCGAGACGGTGAATGCTTACTATCAGCAGGTCCCCGAGATCATGCAGGCGGTAATGGATCGCTATGCCAAACTGACCGGCCGCCAGTACAAGCTGTTCGAGTATGTGGGCGCCAAGGATGCCGAGCGGGTCATCATCCTGATGGGCTCCGGTTCGGAAGCGGCGGAAGAGGCGGTGACCAAGCTGGTGGCCGCGGGAGAGAAGGTCGGAATGCTGCGGGTGCGGCTCTACCGCCCGTTCTCGCCGCAACACATGATCGCGGCGCTGCCGGCCAGCGTGAAAAAGATCGCAGTGCTGGATCGCTGCAAAGAGCCCGGTGCCGACGGCGAACCGCTTTATAAAGATATCGCCACCGCCATCGCCGAATACGTGGTGACCGGCGGTGACAAGTTCGGCGCCACCCCGCGGGTGGTGGGTGGCCGCTACGGTCTCTCCTCCAAGGAGTTCACCCCCGCCATGGTCAAGGGGGTGCTCGACGAACTCTCCAAGGAGAAACCCAAGAACTCCTTCACCATCGGCATCATCGACGACGTGACCCACACCAGCCTGGAGTGGGATCCCGCCTTCCAGACCATCGATACATCGAAGGTGACCCAGTGCGTCTTCTTCGGCCTCGGTTCGGACGGCACCGTCAGCGCCAACAAGAACTCCATCAAGATCATCGGTGAGAACGCCGACCGGTACGGCCAGGGCTATTTCGTCTACGACTCCAAAAAGGCCGGGGCGGTCACCATCTCGCACCTGCGGTTCGGACCCGATCCGATCAAATCCACCTATCTGATCAGCAAGGGGTCGGCGGATTTCGTCGCCTGTCATCAGCCCATCTTCCTGGAGCGCTATGACATGCTGGAGATGGCGCGGGAAGGCGCCACCTTTCTGCTGAATTCGCAGACGAGTCCCGACCAGGTATGGGATACGTTGCCGCGCAGCATGCAGCAGGAGATGATCGCGAAGAAACTCAAGTTCTACACCATCGACGCCTACGCGGTGGCGGCGGATACCGGCATGGGCCGGCGCATCAACACCATTATGCAGACCTGCTTCTTCGCCATTTCCGGCATCCTGCCCAGGGATGAGGCGATCGCCCAGATCAAGCATGCAGCCGAAAAGACCTACGGCAAGAAAGGCCCGGCGGTGGTGCAACAGAACTTCAAGGCCATCGACGCCAGCGTCGCGGCCCTGCATGAGGTAGCGGTCCCGGCGGAGGTCAGCTCCGAAACCGAGATGAAACCGCCGGTCTCGCCGCAAGCACCGGACTTTGCCCGGAACGTGATCGGCGAAATCGTCGCCAACCGCGGCGACCAGCTCCCGGTCAGCGCCATCCCGGCGGACGGCACCTGGCCGCTGGGCAGCGCCGCCTGGGAGAAACGCAATCTGGCCCTGGAGATCCCGGTGTGGGACCCGGAACTGTGTATCGCCTGCGGCAAGTGCGTGTTCGTCTGTCCGCACGCCGCCATCCGCAGCAAGGTGTTCCCGGAGGGGCTGGCGAAGGACGCCCCGGCCACCTTCAAGACCATGCCCATCAAGGGCAAGGAGTTCGGAGAAGGCCAGGTCATCTCCTATCAGGTGGCGCCGGAGGATTGCACCGGCTGTACCCTGTGTGTCGAAATCTGCCCGGCCCAGGACAAGGAAAATCCGCAGCACAAGGCCCTGGACATGATGCCGCAGCCGCCGCTGCGGGAATCGGAAGCGATCAACTGGGAGTATTTCCTGAATCTTCCGGAGTTCGACCGCGAACAGATCCGCTGGGGCACCATGAAGAGCGCCATGCTGGGACAACCGCTGTTCGAGTTCTCCGGCGCCTGCGTGGGCTGCGGCGAAACCGCCTACATCCGGCTCGCCACCCAGCTGTTCGGGGACCGCATGATCGTGGGCAACGCCACCGGCTGCTCCTCCATCTACGGCGGCAACCTGCCGACCACCCCCTATGCGGCGAATGCCGAGGGGCGCGGTCCCGCCTGGAACAACTCGCTGTTCGAGGATACGGCGGAGTTCGGTCTCGGTTTCCGGGTCTCCGTCAACCGCCAGGAGGCTACGGCCAAGGTGCTGCTCCGGAAGCTGGAAGGCAAGATCGGCAGTGAGCTGGTGGAACAGATCGACAACGCGGATCAGTCCGAAGAGCCGGGAATCTTCCGGCAGCGCGAGCGCATCGCCGCGGTGAAGGAGATCCTGGCGAAGATCGACAGCGAGGACGCGCGCAACCTGGAGATGGTGGTCGACACGCTGGTCAAGAAGAGCGTCTGGATCATCGGCGGCGACGGTTGGGCCTACGACATCGGCTACGGCGGCCTGGACCACGTGCTCGCCTCCGGCGAAAACGTCAACATCCTGGTGCTGGACACCGAGGTCTACTCCAACACCGGCGGCCAGATGTCCAAGGCGACCCCGATCGGGGCGGTGGCCAAGTTCGCCGCCGGCGGCAAACCGAGTCGCAAGAAAGATCTCGGTCTGATCGCCATGGCCTACGAGGATGTCTATGTGGCGCAGGTGGCCTATGGCGCCAAGGACGTGCGGACCCTGAAGGCGTTCCTGGAGGCGGAGTCCTATGACGGCGTCTCCATCATCATCGCCTACAGCCCCTGTATCGCTCACGGCATCGACCTGGCCAACAACCACAAGCAGCAGGAGCTGGCGGTCGACACCGGACACTTCCCGCTGTTCCGCTACGATCCGCGGCTCCGTGCGGAAGGCAAAAACCCGCTGCAGCTCGACTCCAAGGCGCCGTCGGTGCCGTTCAAGGAGCAGATGAAGAGCGAGACCCGCTTCTCTCTGCTGCAGCGCACCAACCCCGAGGCGGCCGAGCATTTTGCAGAACTGGCGCAGGATGCAGCCAACCGGCGCTATGAGCATCTGGCTCAGCTTGCTGCAATCTCTTACGAGAAGAAAGAGAGTTAAGTCGGTTCTCTGAGGCTGCGTTGAAAAGCGCCATCTGGAAACGGGTGGCGCTTTTTTTGTTGGAAGTTTTTTGTTGGGTTTCGGGAATCAGTTTCGCGCCAATCCACCGGAACTTTGTTTACTTTAAAGATCGGTAATTAGTTTCGCAGCCTATTACCTCCGATTCTCTTTTTCTTTCCTTACACAGGCTGCGAAATTGGTTACCTGAACAATAAAGCAACCGGTCGACCACAAAACCGATTGCCGAAACCCAGTAACACAACCACTCCACAACCGCGCCATATAACAAACCAACTGCGGCATATAACCCGCAATCCAAACAGCCACCAACTTAACCCATTGATTTCCAGTCCGCCCTGCATGGCATGGAAACTGCTGGCAAGGTGTTTTGTTTACACAACTAAAAATGATCAGGGGCGGATATGAAACAAAAAAAATTGGCATTGGCCGTCAGCTGTTTGATCGGGGTTTACGGGGCACAGGCAGCGGGGGCAGACGATCTTCCGCAGATTGTGGTCGGCGCCACTCCGATTTCAGAACCCGAAGGCAGAACCAACGCACCGCCGGCAAGTGCTCAGAAGGGCCCGGCGGCCGACGCCGGAGAACTGCTGCGCAACATCACCGGTGTCTCCGGTGTTCGAATGGGCGGTCATGGAATCGATCCGGTCATCCGCGGTCAGAGCCAAAACCGGTTGAACGTACTGTTGGACGGCGCGTATCTCTACGGAGGCTGCCCCAACCGGATGGACCCGCCTACCGCCTACGCGCCTATCAACAGTTATGACAGCGTAACGGTGATCAAAGGTTCTCAGACCGTCCAATACGGCGGAGGCGGTAGCGGCGGCACCATCCTGCTGGAACGGGGGCGTCCCAACTTCGCTGACGGCGAAAACTTCAAAGGGAGCAGCGGCTACAGCTACGACAGCAATCCCGACGCCCACCAGGCATACCTCGATCTTGCGGCGGGCAACAATGCCGCGTTTTTGCGCGCCAACGCCCACTACAGTGAGGGCGAAGATTACGAAGACGGCGGTGGAAACGAGGTGCGTGCCGCGTATGAATCGAAAGGGGGTAACGTCACCCTGGGCATCACCCCGGATGCCGACACCACCATCCAATTTACCGCCGAAGCAGTGCGGGAGGACGACGTACTCTATGCCGGCGCCGGAATGGACTCGCCTTCATCCGACAGTGACATCTATCGGCTCAAATTCGAACGCGACGCGGATACCGGTCCGTTCAGCGCCCTGAAGGCGGAGCTCTATCACACCAGCGTCGACCATGTGATGGACAACTATACATTGCGCACCCCTCCCAGCCCGATGATGCTGATGCGCACCCCCACCGAATCCGACACCTGGGGCGGCCGCATGAGCGGAGACGTGGCGCTCTCCGAGGCAACCACCTGGACCATAGGCGCCGATTATCAGGACAACAACCGGGAAGCGATTCTGCATAACGACTTCTCCGGCGCCATCGTCTCGCATATGTGGGCCGATACCCAACTGCGACAGGCGGGTCTGTTCACCGAGCTGGGAAGCGATTTGTCCGACTCCACCCGTCTGGACCTGGGTGTCCGCTACGACCGGGTGGAAGCGGACATGGGCGATCCCAACGCATCCGGGATGCGCACCCCCAACCAAATGTTCGCCTTGTACTACGGCACCACCGGCCACGATTCAGATGAAGACAATGTGGGCGGCTTCATCCGGCTGAAACAGAAACTGGGTGACAATCCGAGCTATGTCTACCTCAGTGCCAGTCGCAGCGTCCGTACCGCCGACGCTACTGAACGTTACATGGCCAAATGGTCAGGCACCGCCAACCAGCGCTGGATCGGCAATCCCGATCTGGCACCGGAGAAACACCATCAGGCGGAACTTGGGCTGGTGCTCGAAACCGCCGCCACCGATTTCTCCACCTCGATCTACTACAACGATGTAAACGACTTCATCCTGTACGACCGTGCACACGGACAAAGCGGTATCCTGCTCAGCGATGACGCCATTATTTATCGCAATATCGACGCGGAGTTATATGGCTTCGAACTGGAGCTGAACAACCGCTGGGGCAACTGGCACACCGGGGTCGGACTCTCCTATGTGCACGCCCAGAACCGCACCGACGATCGCCCCATTGCCCAGACCCCGCCACTGGAAGGCAGCTTCAGTCTCGCCTATGAGAACGGTCCGTGGAGCATGGGTGGTGTGGTGCGGGCAGCGGCCAAACAGCACCGGGTGGATGACGATATAACCACCGGCAGCGGTCTCGACGCCGGACAAACCGCGGGCTGGGTAACTCTGGATCTGAATCTGGGTTATAACCTGGGCAAACACGGCAAACTGGAACTGGGCGTAAAAAACCTGTTTGACGAGGAGTACGCCCGGCATCTGAACAAACCCAACAGCTTCGATCCGCTCGCCACCCAGGTCAACGAGCCGGGGCGTTCCGTCTGGGGCAGTATCAATCTGAAGTTTTAAATTTATTGGGTCACCGCTTCCTCGAGCCTCTTAACCCTGATCGTGTAACTTGACCCAAAGCGCCATCCGGAAACGGGTGGCGCTTTTTTTGTTGGAAGTTTTTTGTTGGGTTTCGGGAATCAGTTTCGCGCCAATCCACCGGAACTTTGTTTACTTTAAAGATCGGTAATTAGTTTCGCAGCCCATGCTATGTCGGTGAAAAAAGAATCGGGGCTGATGGGCAGCGAAAATAGTTACCAGTCTCAGAACATCCTTTCGGCCACGAAACTGACTACCGAACGTAAACCCAAAAGCACGCCCAACCCATCCCCAATTCCCCCACACACATCATGAGAAACAACCGCGACCGCCCGGTACACCGTGCTAAGCTTCGAAATACACCAATCAAGAAGAATGAGGGAGCGAACGGCAATGGCACGGGAACTCAACGCGATCGTAGCTGAAATCACCCCGGTAACATCGGATACCCTCATCCTGCGGGTCATTCCGGACGGATGGGAGCTGGAGCAATACGAGGCCGGCCAGTTCGTGGTGCTGGGTCTGCCCCTGAGCGCACCCCGGACCGCTATCTCCGACCCGGAGGAACCGCCGGAGAATCCGGACGAGATCGTCATCCGCGCCTACTCCGTCACCTCCTCCTCACGCCAACAGGAATACCTGGAGTTCTACATCTCCCTGGTCCGTTCCGGGGTCCTCACCCCCCGGATCTTCGCCCTGCAACGGGGTGATCGCATCCATCTGGGGACCCGTTTCAGCGGCATGTTCACCCTCGGCCAGATTCCCGCGAAGGCGAACGTGGTCATGATCGCCACCGGCACCGGCCTTGCCCCCTACATGAGTATGATTCGAAGCTCCATGGACTCCCTTTCGGACCGGAAATTCGCCATCATTCACGGCGCCAGCCACTCCTGGGATCTCGGCTACCGCGCGGAACTCAGCACCCTGGACCGCCTGGTGGAAAATTTCTGCTATCTGCCGGTCATCACCCGGCCCGACGAAGAACTCATCCCTTGGGGCGGGAACAGCGGTTATATCCAGGATTTGTGGCGCGCAGGGATCGTGGAACAGGCTTGGGGCATCGCACCCTCTCCTGAACACACCCACATCTTCCTCTGCGGCAACCCCGGGATGGTCCAACAGACCACCGAGCTGCTGGAGCAAGAGGGATTCAAGGAGCATTCCAAAAAGTCTCCCGGCGAGATCCACCTGGAGAAGTATTGGTAAGCGATCGCGGGGACATGGCCGCCACGCTTGAAGCAGACACCCCGAGGCGCATGGGGACACAGAGGATATGGAGGCCTGATCCGGCTTCCTGCTATCCGCCCCCTGCTCCGGCGCGCTCATCCCGAATAACGAAAATCAATAATCAGAATAAAAAAACCTAAGAGTTCGGGGCGGCCAAATCCGGCGAAAAGGTTGTGTAAGAACCTGCTAATTCAGTAATATGCGCAGTTCAGATTTTTAGGCCGGCGAAGTTCAATATGGGCACTCTCCCCCCAGCACCCGACGGGATGGCCGGGAAGGATGAAAAACAGCATATTCTCCCGGTTTTTCTCAAATCATCCCGTGAGCATAGTTATGTGCTCTTGAAGGAGGTCATAACGTGAGCAATCAATCCCTGGAAGCGACCGTTGATCCGGCGCTGGTCAATCGCTGGATCGATGGAATCGGTCGCGACGTATCGGCGGCCGTACCGCTATTGCAGGCCATTCAGGGCGAATACGGATATCTGCCTCGTGACGCCATGAACCTGGTGGTTGAAAACACCGACATCACCGCCAGCCAACTCTACGGCGTAGCCACCTTCTATGCCCAGTTCCGGATGAAGCCGGTGGGTCGCCACCTGATCAAGGTGTGCCACGGCACCGCCTGCCACGTGCGCGGCGCCGACCGCCTCAACACCGCTTTGAAGCACTCGCTCGGACTGACCGACAACGAACAGGACACCGCCTCCAACGGCAGCTACACCATCGAGGACGTGGCCTGCGTCGGCTGCTGCAGCCTGGCCCCGGCCATGGTGATCGATGACACCATCGTCGGCAACCTCACCGGCGCCAACGCCCAGCGCGAACTGAAGAAGCACGCCCGCGGCTGCAACGAGATCCTGCCCGGACACGAAGAGGAAGAGAACGAGGCCAAAGCCAAGAAGGCGGCCAAGACGAAGAGCGGGGAGGCGCGGACATGAGTTATCAGAATTTGGAAATCATCGTCGGCGAGGGCACCTGCGGCCGGGCCTCCGGCTCCTCCGAGGTGATGGCGCAGTTTCAAAAGGCGGCCCCGGACGCCACCATCCGCACCGTGGGTTGCGTCGGCATGTGCCACGCCGAGGTGATGGTGGAGGTACGGGACGCGGAGGGCAAATCACACCTCTACGGCAACGTCGACAAGAAGGGGGTCTCCAAGATCCTCAAGTTCCACAGCGGCGAAGGCGAACTGCCGGAAGAGCTGCTGCTCACCTCCACCGACCAACCGGAGACGGAGGGCGGCCAGTATCTGGTGCGCCAGACCCGGCTGGCGTTGCGCAACGTAGGCATGATCGACCCCACCCACATGGAACAGTATCAGGAACGTGGCGGCTACCGGGCGATCCAGAAGATCCTGAAACAGGGCATGACCCCGGAGCAGGTGATCGAAGAGGTCAAGATCGCAGGGATTCGCGGCCGCGGCGGCGCCGGTT
>JBNKCL010000102.1:0-37100 GCA_050287725.1 Sedimenticolaceae bacterium | reverse complement strand
CCTGATCCGGAAATCCCTGCGGTGCTCGGCTGCGTCAACGGGTTGGGGCGGTCTTTTTTTGTTTCGGTGAAAACAATAACTACCCGGGAACTCAAATATTGCACCCCTGAACCCCCTTGGCCCCGTCGAGCGTCGCAGTCGGAGGTGGGAATAGCCCGTTAGGGGGCCGGCAGGGATGCCGGCCCTCTTCCGTCGGGATAGGGACATCCCGTCGGAAGAGCCCCGCCAAAGGCGAGAAGCGCAGAGCAGCCGCAGGCCGGGGCCGCGGGGTGTCTTTCTCGGGGAGCCGCTGACTCACTCGCTGATGAGCCGAGTTTGGGTCCAAATGGCGATGATCACAAGGCGTGGCGCGCAGGCCGCATGCCATAGCTATACGGCAAGCGCCACAACGCAGTGAGCGCGCCATTTGGCCCAAACCCTTCGGGACGCGCCTTTGCGCCAGATCTGCTGCGTTGGCTCGCTTGCGAAGGACTCGGGCCATTCGCTGCGCAAGCCGCCTTGCATCTCAAGACGCAAAGGCAGCGTCTCGGCCATCATGGAGTAAGTCAGAGGCTCCTGAGGGTACTTTCTCTTGGACAAACAAGAGAAAGTACCTCGCGGCCTTCGCGCAGAAGGGGCTGAAAGAAATCATGTGTGGTAGGCCGCGAAATTAATTACCGGACTTAGAAAAATACCGACCGCCCATCGCCGTGATTGCGCCCCAAAACACCGAAAAACCGCCCTCCGGCCCCCTCTTGAAATCGCAATTTTCGGACCTATTCTCATCGGTAACTCAAGGTAAACCCCTTTCTGCAAACGCAAAGGAGCACAGACACATGGTTACCTCTTATACCGATCCGTTCGAAGCCCTATTGGGCATCCAGCGTGCGCTGGAGCAGTCTTATAACAGCGACTGGCTGGGTCTCAACACCTCCAGTCGCGGCGCCTTCCCGCCGGTAAACGTCTTCCAGCAGGGGGACGACCTGGTGGTGATCGCGGAAATGCCGGGGGTAAAACGCGAAGACCTCGATATCTCCATTAAGCGAAATCAGCTGCGGCTCTCCGGCAAGCGGGAGATCCGCTACGGCGACAACATCAGTTTCCACCGTCGGGAACGCGACAGCGGCCGCTTCGACCGTACCTTCACCCTGCCCCTCGAGATCGAGGCGGACGACGTCAAGGCGGAGTACAAAGACGGTCTGCTGGCCCTCTACCTGCCGCGCGCCGAGAAAGACCGGCCGCGCCGGATTGAGATCGCTTAAGCGACGGAAGCAACGAACAGCACGAGGAGTAACAAGATGAGTGACTCAAAGGTTCTGGATAAAGTGGAAAAGAAAGAGTTGGAGGGCAAGGAGGAAAAAACGGTACCGGGCAAACACTACATTCCCTATACCGATATCTTCGAGACCGAAGATGCATTGATGGTGGTAATGGAGATGCCCGGCGTGGAACGCTCCGACGTGAATATCGACGTGGAGAAAAACGTACTGTCGGTGGCGGGCCGTATTCAGTTCTCCAAATACGATGATCTGAAACCGGTCTACACCGAGTACAACATCGGTCATTTCAGCCGCAGTTTCGTCCTCTCCAACGAAATCGACCAGCATGGTATCACTGCCAAGGTGGATGACGGGGTGCTGACCCTGACCCTGCCGAAGGCGAAAGAGGCGACCGCCCGCAGGATCGAGATTCAGTAAGACCCGCACGTTCCCCCTCCCCCCAATCGGGGAGGGGGCCGCGCCTTCAAACCCGGCATCCTTCCTCCCCCACCGCATTGCCGCGATTGGGCTACACTTAGAAGCCTATATCCGGTCGCTGGTCTGTGACGGGAGAAGAGATGAACGGAAACATCCTGGCCATGGTGCTTGCAGGCGGTGTCGGCACCCGGCTTTTTCCTCTGACCCGGGATCGGGTCAAACCGGCGGTGCCGTTCGGGGGCTGCTTCCGGCTGGTGGACTTCACCCTCAGCAATTGCCTCAACTCCCAGATTCGGCACATCTGCGTTCTCACCCAGTACAAATCCCTCTCGCTGGAACGCCATCTCCGATACGCCTGGGCCTTTCTACCGCACACCATGGGAGAGTACCTGCAGGTACTCTCGCCGCAACAACGGGTAGGCACCATGTGGTACCAGGGAACCGCGGATGCGGTGTATCAGAACATCTATTCGATCGAACAGGCGGACCCGGAATATGTGTTGCTCCTTTCCGGTGATCATATTTACAAAATGAACTACAACCGCATGATCAAGGCGCACATCGAGAACCAGGCATCGGTCACGGTAGGCACCATCGAGGTGCCGGTGGAACGGGCGCGCTCATTCGGTGTGATGGCGGTGGATGATAAAGGATGGGTCACCGGCTTCGACGAGAAACCGGTAACTCCGCAGCCCATTCCCGGGAAGCCTGACCGGGCGCTGGTTTCCATGGGAATCTATGTCTTCAATACCGAACTGCTGAAATCCGTGTTGATTGAAGACAGCCATCTCCCGGGAAGCACCCACGATTTCGGCAGAGACATCCTGCCGCGATTGATCCGGCAGGTACCGGTTCATGCCTATCCGTTCGTGGATGAAAACCGCAAAACGGAACTCTATTGGCGTGACGTGGGAACCATCGACGCCTACTGGGAAGCCAATATGGATCTGGTCTCGGTCGATCCGGTATTCAACCTGTACGACCAAAAGTGGCCCACCAACACCTATCATGAGCCGGCTCCGCCGGCCAAGTTTGTATTCGCAGACGTGGCCCGCGATACCTGGGGTGGCCGGGCGGGGTTCGCCATGGACTCCCTCATCAGCAACGGGAACATTATCGCCGGCGGACAGGTAATCCGTTCCGTGCTCGCACCTTACGTCCGCATCAACGAACGCGCCCGCGTGGAGGAGTGCATATTGCTCGACGGTGTACAGGTGGGCGCAGATTGCCAGCTCTACCGCACCATCGCGGACAAGGGCGTTGTCATCCCCCCGGGAATGAAGATCGGGCACAATCTGCAAGAGGACCGGAAACGCTTCGCCGTCAGCGATGGTGGAATCGTGGTGATTCCCCGCAATACGCACCTATAGCCTGCCCGCTGCTTTATCTTCGCCGTTTTGTGTTACCCATATCCGGCGGTCGGTTGCAGCAAGGCGGTGCCGGCAGGTCGGCATTTTCCCGCCCCGTTTCATCCAGATACTGGAACCACGCCGCCTTAAACCGGAACCAACGGCTATTGGAAGGTTCAACCCCCTCCTCTCTCAACGCCGTCAGCAACGCTGCAAAATCGGCGCACTGAGGATCGTAGGTTACCCTGATATCCAGCTTTTCACCGCCGGCCACCTCCCGTACTCCACCCATGGTCCGCAGCCGTTCCAAAATGCGGCGCGCACTGTCGATGGTGAGCGCTTTCGTCAGCCGTATCTTGCGTCGAACCATCCCTGCTCCTCCTCTCCCTCTCCCTGTTCCTGGCGATGTATCCGAGTTTCCCTGATATCTGCTACAAAACCGATTACCGCGTTTTTCGACTCGGAACATGCAAATTGTAGGACGATATCCGGAAACTACCAGCCCGCAGACAATCCGGTTTTATACAGAAAGGTTTCACAGCGATTTCAGTTTGCGATTCCGGTAACTGCTTCACATGGCGGCCGGATGAACGTGGCGGGTACTTACACGCAAGAAATTCAATTATAATCGGGGTTTGAGACCGTTCGGTTCGGTTTGATATTCACCCAATATTGCTGTGATTACCCGCAACTCCTTTCTGCGCGGCGCGCTCCTGATCGTCGCGGCCGAGTTGATGTTCTCCTCCATGGGGGCGGTGGTGCGCCATCTCTCACTGGAACTGGATAACGCCCAGATCGTTTTCTTCCGCAACCTGTTCGGTCTTTTCATGTTGCTGCCGCTGATGTTGCGGCGGGGAAAAATCGGTTTCAAAACCGCCCTTCCCCACTATCATTTGCTGCGTGGCCTGGCGGGTGTAGGCGCCATGTACTGTTTCTTCTATGCCCTCTCCCACATGCCGCTGGCCAACGCCATGTTGCTGAAGATGAGCGCTCCTTTATTCATTCCGGTAGTGGCGCTTCTGTGGTTGAAAGAGAGTCTTTCACGGCTGGTGGTCGGCGCGGTATTGGTGGGCTTCGGCGGCGTGGCCCTGATCCTGATGCCCGATTTCGACACTCTGGGTTCGGTCGGAATGGTAGCGCTGTTCGGCGGGTTGCTTGCAGCCGTGGCCAAAACCACGGTTCGCAAACTTTCCGCTACCGAACCCACCGCTCGCACCGTGTTCTATTTCGGACTGACCGGCACCCTGATCTCGGCATTGCCTTTGCCGTTCTACTGGCAACCGTTTCCTCCCTCGACCTTTATCTGGCTGTTGTTATTGGCGGGTTTCGGGTTGACCGGACAGCTGCTGATGACCCGCGGCTATGCCCACGGCAAGGCGGGGCGGCTTGGGATCTTCAGCTACTTCTCCGTGGTGTTCGCCGCGCTCTTCGGATGGTGGTTCTGGGAGGAGGTCCTGACCTGGAACACGGTGGTCGGAAGTGTGGTCATCGCAGTTGCGGCGCTCCTGGCCAGCAGGGAATTCGACCCCGCTCCCGATGCGATAGTAACTGTTGAGACGGAAGAGGAACTCAGGGCGTTGAAAGACCCGGTTTGAAGGTACTAAAGCGGAACGGCGCCACCATCAGACCACGTTCGGTATAGAGCAGCACCTTCGCCTCCCACTCCATTTCATCCCGCACACACACCGGTAACATCCCGTCGCCGGCATATCGTCCCGGCGCCACCGCTGTCAAAGGGGGGCGATTGAATCCCATGTTCATATCCACTCCCGAGAAATCCACCTCCACCCGTTCCGGATGCAGGCCTTCCAGTTCCACCCGCAGTTTCAGCGGCGCAATGACGGGGATATCGTGGGGTTGGATTTCAAAGGAAACCGCTTCTCCCTTGGGGAACGTGACGCGACAGGGCCCTGTGCGAAGATCGCAGTTCGGATCCAGGTTTGCGGTAACCGCCACTTTCGGAAATAGCACCGGCCACGCTTTATAGCCGGCGATCACCACCACCCCGATCAGCAGCAGAGCACTGATGCCCCAAAAAAAAGAATGCAGACTTTTCACCGACCCTCAATCTCAAGTTACAACCCGGCCCCATAATAACTCTATCCAGGGTACGGGTTCGACTTAAAACCGCCGGTTCCGGATAGCCGGACGCACGGCACCCGCGGAAATCATGGGGAAGAATAAGCTCTTTCCCATGAAATCCGCACTGCCGGATCGGTCGTTAAATTTGGATCGTTGTCTCGCTTATTGGGCACTCAGCCACTGCGCGATGGCTTTCATCTCTTCCTCAGAGACCAGGCCGATAATCGCCTTCATGGCGGCGGTCTGACCGTTATTGCGGGCGCCGGATTTGATATCCTTCATCTGATTGAGGAGATATTCGGCATTCTGGCCGGCCAGCTTCGGGTAGGTCGGCATAATCGGGGTCTTGGCGTCCGCGCCATGGCAGGAAATACAGTTCTTCGACTTAAAGAGCGCGGCACCGTCTGCGGCAACCGCACTACCCGCCATACCCAGGGACAGAACGGCCGCCAGGGCTGCAAACGTCATCAACTTTGGTTTCATCATGATTATCTCCTTTCTATTCAAAGCCTAAAATAAACAGGATAGTCCTCTCATTAGGATGTTAGTGTCTTATTCGCCGAAATGGTTTCATCCATGCCGATCACGAACTGCCGGTACCCGCCCTCCGCTTGCACTCCGGCGGCACCCCGGTATGCTGACGGACAATACACATAACCTTGCTTGACGCGCCCAGATGCCCACGATTCTCCTAGCCACACTGAACGCCCGCTTCCTGCACAGCGCCCTCGGCCTGCGCTATCTGCTGGCCAATATGGGGGATTTGCAGCCCGCCACCGCCATCCGGGAATTCACCCTGGAGATGCGTCCCGCCGACATCGCGGAACAGCTGCTGGCGGAGGAACCGGCCGTCATCGGCCTCGGGGTCTATATCTGGAATGTGGAACCCACCACCCGTCTGGTGGCGCTGCTCAAGGCGATCCGGCCTGAGATCACGATCATTCTGGGGGGACCCGAGGTCAGTCACGAGTGGGAGCAGCAGCATGTCGTCGCACTGGCCGACTACGTGATCACCGGGGAATGCGATCTCGCCTTCGCGCAACTCTGCCGCAAGATCCTGAACGGCGCACCGCCTGCGGACAAGATCCAGGCGGCACCGCCACCGGCATTGGAGTCACTGACGCTTCCCTACCGCTGTTACAGTGAGGAGGATATCGCCCACCGGTTGATCTACGTCGAAACCTCCCGCGGCTGTCCCTTCCGGTGCGAATTCTGCCTCTCGGCGCTCGACCCGAAGGTCCGCGCCTTCGAGTTGAATCGCCTGCTGGAAGAGTTTTCCCTACTGTATGAGCGCGGGGTACGGCACTTCAAATTCGTGGACCGCACCTTCAATCTCGATGTCGAATCCGGCGTCGCCATCCTGGAGTTCTTTCTGGAGCGTCTCGATCCGGAACTGTTGCTGCATTTCGAGGTGGTCCCGGACCGCTTGCCGGAACGGTTGCGGGAGACCCTGCGCCGCTTCCCCGCCGGCACCCTGCAACTGGAGGTCGGGGTGCAGAGTTTCGATCCGGAGGTACAGGCGCGCATCAGCCGCCGGCAGGACAACGCCAAGAGCCGCGAGAACCTCGCCTGGCTGCGCCGCCACACCCGGGCGCACCTGCATGCGGATCTGATCATCGGCCTGCCGGGAGAGGATCTGGAGGGTTTCGGCCGCGGCTTCGACCAATTGGTGGCCCTGCACCCGCACGAGATCCAGGTGGGAATTCTCAAACGGCTGCGGGGTGCGCCCATCTGCCGGCATACGGAACCGTTCGGCATGATCTACAACCCCGACCCCCCCTACGACCTCCTTGCCAACAATCGTCTCGATTTCCCCACTATGCAGCGGCTCAAACGGTTCGCACGCTACTGGGACCTGATCGCCAACTCCGGACATTTCCGCACCACCCTGCCGACCCTGCTCGGCGAGCGGCCGTTTGCGCGTTTCCTGGCGCTGAGCGATTGGCTGTACGCCGCTACCGGCCAGGTGCACCGTTTCGCACTGCCGCGGCTGTTTGATCTACTCTTTGCAGGGATGACCACCCAACTCCAAATCTCCGAGCAACACGCCCGAGAACTGCTGGCGGCCGACTACAGTCGCGGCAGGAGTTGGGGGCAACCGAAATTCCTGATGGAGCAGGACCAGGGGAACAACCCTTCCGGGAAAAGACGCCGCTCCAAGCGCCGCCAGTCACGGCATCTCGAATGATCGAACCGGCGATTCCGTTATCGACTGAAGACACGTAGCACGACCATGAAAGAGTTCGGAATCTGGGCCATGGTCTTCTTTTGGCTCTCGGCGGCGGGCAGCATCTCGTGGGCGATCCGTTGGGCCTTGCGGAAAGAGGGTCCGGCCGTCGATCGGGAGGTAGTGATCCGATCCCTGGAGAAGCGCCGGCAGGAAGGAGAACTCAGCCGGGAGGAGTTTGACCGACGAATCGCTGAACTTTCAGGCGCGTCGTCTGCCACACACCACAAGGAAGATCGATAGTATTTTCGGACCGCCACAGACACCGCATGTTTAAAATCGCCGTTTCCATCTTCTCCCTGTTGTTCGGCACCGCCCTGCTACTGACCGGGATCGGGCTACAGGGCACTCTGGTCGGCCTGCGCGCCAGCTATGAACAGTTCTCGGTCACCATGATCGGCCTGGTGATGTCGGCTTACTTCGTCGGCTACCTGTTCGGAAGTTATCTCTTTCCGCCCGTCATCCGACGGGTGGGTCATATCCGTGCCTACTCGGTGATCGCCACCATCGCCTCGGCCGCTTCCATCGCCTACATCCTGTTCGTGAATCCCATTGCATGGCTATTCCTGCGCGTGGTGATCGGCGGCTGCATGATGGGGCTTTACATGATCATCGAGAGCTGGCTGAACGAATTGACCCCGAACGAAACCCGTGGCCGGGTGTTCGCCATTTATATGCTGGTGACACTGCTGGCCATGGCGGCCGGGCAACTGATTCTTATGACCGACGACATCTCCGGATACCGACTGTTCGCGATGGTCAGCATTCTGATCTCCATGGCGCTGGTTCCGATCTCCCTGACCCGTATCCGGCAACCCGAAGAGATCACCACTGAACACTTGGAACTGAGAAAACTCTACCGAATCTCTCCGCTCGGTGTTGTGGGAACCCTGATTTCCGGGGTGGTGATGGGCGGCTTCTGGGGCATGGCGCCGCTCTACGGTATCCGGATCGGACTCAGTACCGACGCTCTGGCCATCTTCATGACTGCCGCCATCGTGGGCGGCGCCCTGTTGCAATGGCCGGTAGGTCGCATCTCCGACAGCATCGATCGACGCATCATACTGGCCGGCTCCGCTGCGCTGGGCGCCCTGCTCGCCCTCCTGCTATTTTTCCTGTCCGACCAAATGCCCTTCTGGCTGTTCCTGACCGTCACCTTCGTATTGGGTGGCTTCATGTTCAGCCTTTACAGCCTCTCTGTCGCATACACCAACGACCACTTGCCGCCGGCGCAAACTTTGGCGGCCTCGCGCGGCCTGCTGTTGCTGTACGGCGTCGGATCTTCCATCGGCCCTGCGATCGCCGGTCGTTCCATGGTCGCCTGGGGACCCGGCAGTCTGATGCTGTTCTTCACGACTGTTTTGACGGTGTTGATGATATACGCACTGATCCGGATCATGATGCGTGAACCACCGGCGGAAGAGACGCGCGGTGAGTTCGTTGCCATGACCCGCACATCTTCCCAGGCACTGGAACTGGTCACCCCCGCAATCGATCAGAACGATGCCCGCACCGACCCACACACCGGGGAGCCGCCGAATTAGCAGCCGCCTCCGGAACAGTGAAACCGGATGCGCCGGTATCGCGCTTACTTCTCCTGCGGCACAAACTTCAACGCCACTCCATTGTTGCAGTAACGCAAACCGGTGGGCTGCGGTCCGTCGTTGAAGACATGACCGTGGTGACCGCCGCAGCGGGCGCAGTGATACTCGGTGCGCGGCCAGACCAGTTTGAAGTCCCGCTTAGTCTCGAACGCGTCGGGTAATGTGTCGTAGAAACTGGGCCAACCGGTACCGCTATCGTATTTAGTGGCGGAATTGAACAACGGATGGTCGCATGCCACACAGACAAAGGTTCCTGCGCGTTTCTCTTCGAGCAATGGGCTGGTCCAAGGCCGTTCCGTTCCCTCCTCTCGCAGCACATTGAACTGTTCCGGCGTTAACCGTTGCCGCCATTCTTCTTCGGATAGTATAAGTTTTTCCACCTTCCCCTCCTCCTTCTCTTTAGCAAAGAGTCGACCGGAAGCGAACTGCAATAACGGAAGACCACCCAGCAAAGCCACAAAACTTCGTCTGTTCATATCGGTTCCTCCTATTACTCGTAATATGGTGTCGTTATCACACTTTTTCACCCCTCATTTTCCAGAGCTTTATGAATCACTAACAAAATCAACTAGATTCGATTCAAAACGGGTCCGTTCGGCAAACGGGAAATTCGCGAACTCCCGCCTCCCGAACTCCCGCCTCCCGAACTATCCTTTCGCACAGGGGCCAAACAATCAGTGCCCAAATGTATTTTCTGCCGAAGGAGACAAACGATGAACCATTCGAAGCGATTGAATCCCATCGTACTGGCGGTTGTTTTATTGGCGCTCGGAAGCATGGCCGGTTGTGTCTATGCACCCGTTCGGGAAGGCCCTCCGCCCCATGCGCCGGCCTATGGTTATCGATATCCCTACTATTACGATTACTATTACTATCCATCCGTTCCGCTCTATTTCCACATCTATACCGGGTATTACTACTATCATGACCACGGCCGCTGGGTTCGCACCAAGGTCCTGCCGCGGAATATCCATATTCAACACTACGATCGCGTGAAGCTCCGGATCGAGGATGACCAGCCGTATCGCTGGTACAACCAGCATCAGAAGCAGTACCGTTCCAATCCAAGACTGCGTTACGACAAGTACGACGATCGGCGGGAGCGGGACTACAACCATCGCCAATACGAAGAGTACCGCACGAAACCGGAATACTATCGAGACAACGATCGTCACAGATAGCCAAACCTGATACCTTTTACGGTCTCTCTCACTGACATTCGGAACATCATGCGCCCGATCCTGGATGTAGCGAACGAGCTGGGTCTGTCTCCTGACCAAGTCATCACCTGGGGTGATGAAATGGCCAAGATCCGGCTGCCTGCCCTACCCCCAAAAGATGCGACCCCGGCGGGTCGGATCATCCTGGTCTCCGCCATCAACCCCACCCGCGCCGGTGAAGGCAAAACCACCGTATCCATCGGTCTGGCGCAGGGTCTTCGACGGCTGAAACAGAGCGTCGCACTGGCGCTCCGGGAGCCCTCCCTGGGACCGATTTTCGGGCTCAAGGGGGGCGGTACCGGCGGCGGTCGTTGCCGGTTGGAACCCTCCACCCGTATCAATCTCCATTTCACCGGAGACATTCACGCGGTCGGCGCGGCGCATAACCTGCTGGCCGCCCTGTTGGACAACGCGGTCCACTTTCACAGTGAACTGAATCTGGAACAGCGGCAGGTGTTCTGGCGCCGGGTGCTGGATATGAACGACCGGGCGCTGCGCAAGGTGGTGATCGGTCTCGGCGGGCGCAACAACGGCGTGCCGCGCGAGGACAGTTTCGATATCACCGCCGCCTCCGAGGTGATGGCCATCCTGAGCCTGTATCAGGACCTGCCGGATCTGACGGCGCGGCTCGGGCGCATCCTGGTGGGATTCAACCGTTCCGGCGATCCGGTAACCGCAGACAAACTACGCGCCACCGGCGCCATGGCGGCGCTGCTGCAGGACGCGATGCTTCCAAATCTGGTGCAAAGCAACGAAGGGGTTCCCGCCCTGGTCCATGGCGGGCCCTTCGGCAACATCGCGCACGGCTGCAACAGCGTGGTCGCCACCAAGACCGCGGCGACCCGCGCCGATTATGTAGTCACCGAAGCGGGTTTCGGTTTCGATCTCGGAGCGGAGAAGTTTTTCGACATCAAATGCCGCGGTTCCGGCCTCTGGCCCAGCGCGGTGGTATTGGTGGTCACGGTGCGCGCCTTGCGTATTCACGGCTGCGGACATCCGGATGGCGCCGGCACACCGGAGGAGATTCAAAGAGGGATGCGCCACCTGGAACGCCATGTACGCAACGTGCGCGCCTTCGGCTTTGAACCGGTGATCGCCATCAACCGTTTCGAAGGCGACAGCGAACGGGATCTGCAGGCGGTGGCCGCAGGCTGTGACGAGTTGGGCCTGCGTGCGGCACAGACTACGGCATTCATGGACGGCGGTGTCGGAGCGGAAGAGCTGGCTGCCGCGGTAATCGAAGCGGCGAACGGACCCCAACCGCCGAAGCGGTACCTCTATGATCTGGAAAGCCCACCGGAAGAGAAGATCGCCACCATCGCCCGCACCATCTACGGGGCGCGTGACGTGGAGTTCAGTCGCATTGCCCGCCGTGACCTTGAACAGGTGCGCAGCCTCGGTTACGAGTCGTTGCCCATCTGCATCGCCAAGACCCATCTCTCCCTGAGCGGCGATCCGAAACAGGTCGGCACACCCAGCGACTTTATCCTGCCGGTGGAATCGGTGCGGATCGCCGCCGGCGCCGGTTACCTGCTGGCCCTGACCGGCGATATCGTCACCATGCCGGGGTTGCCGCGGGAACCGGCGGCGTTCCGGATCCGTCTGAACGACGACGGCGAGATTGAGGGAATCTAACCTCAGAGTTCGCTGAACCCTGACTAGTCTCGGTTCACATCCCGCATCTGATCTTCTCGCCAAGACGCCAAGTACGCAAAGAAAAGACATAAACTACCCATCACTTGCTTGACGGTTTTTGTATCTTCACGAGAATTATGATCATCATGAAAGCCGAAAACGGTTCAGCAGTGAAACTCGGTCCTGGAAGTTCGTCACCCGCCTCGCGTGGTTCAAGGTACAACCCGGCTTTACCGTGTGTCTATTCACTTATCCGTACTATAAAACGGCTTCCGGAAGAAAATAATTGAAACCTTGGCGCTCTTGGCGCCTTGGCGAGAGAACATTGCTTTCCCATCAGCAAATCAGCCGACGAGCCGCAAAAAAATACCCCGCGGGGGGCGCGGGGCGAAGGGGGTTGAGAAGATGGAACGCCAATCAGTTGTTCAGGTAATACCCGACGACCCCACCGATCACGAACGGAACCAGAAAATCGTTGTAGTCATCGTCGTGCCGATCGCGATAGTGGTAACGGGGCGGCGGTGGCGGAGGCGGCGCATAATAATAAACCCGCTTGGGCGCGCGATAGACATAGCGCGGAGGCGCATGGTGTCTCCGGTTGTCATTCCGATAGACATAGCGCGGAGGCGCATAATATCTCCGGTTGTCATAGCGGTTGCTGTCATAGCGCCGATCGTGTTGCTGATAGATCCTTTTGCTCTGATAGCCATTCCAGTTGTAATCATTGGCCGCCGCCGTCAGCGGTGTTCCCATTGTGGCCAGCAGCAACACCGCTGCCGACACACCAGCGATGAGACTTTTATTACGCATTTCACACCTCCAGTTAAGTTGTCTCTGTTCTCCAGGCTCAGTTACAGAGTACGCCCTGGAAACTGAACGCATGCTGAACACTGCGCAACAGGGATGAAACATTCCTTCACCCCCCCCGGAGCACCTTTCCGGGGGTGGAGATTCAGGCGGGCATTACATCCTATAATGGCGTCTCGTTTGGACCCGCAGAGGAGTGAAACATGAATATCATCGCGATCGATTGCGGCCGCCTGGCGGGCGAAGCGGAGTTCCCGGAAGTGGAGTGGCCGAAATACGGCTGGATTCAGTACCCGGAGTTGCCGCCGGAGCAGCTGCCGGAACGCTGTTGGCGTTCCGATATCATCATTACCGTAAACACCCCGGTGGATCGTGCGGTCATCGATCAGGCGCTGAAGCTCAAGCTGATCGCGGTAGCCGGCAGCGCTTACGATCATGTGGATCTCGCCGCCGCCCGCGAGCGCGGCATCCAGGTCTGCAACGTACCGGGGCTCGATCCCGACGACCCCGGCGCCACCCCGCAGATCTGCGCACAGGTGATAGAGAACATCAACGCCTTCCTCAAGGGGGAAGCGAAGAACCTGGTTTAAGTGTGGGAACGATGCTTGATCGCCTGAAGCAACTCGCCGTCAAACTTCAGCCGGCACGCACTCCGGCGCTGTTGCTGGCATTGGCCTGCCTGGGGGGTGTGGCCTTCACTCTGCTCATAATCCCACAGGCGGGAGACCGGTTCCTGATCCCGTTGTTGGCCCTGTTGCTTTGGTCCTTGAGCGCCTACGCCCTGATCACCACCTTCCGCGCCATCCCTTCCCCACCCGCCACAGACGCCGGTCTGCTGCAACGCCACAAAAGAGGCCTGCACCGCGCCTGGTATTGGCTGCTGGCGCTGGTGTTCCTGGCCGCCACCGTGGCGGTACTGCGGCTCACTTTCCGTTTGATTTCGATCTGGCTGCGCGCCTACGGCTGAGGCCCGTTCTCCCCGCTCTGCCGCAGACGAATCCGCCAGCAGTTATGGATTTTTGGATTGCGCTCGAAATCCTTCGGCAGGGTGGCGCGGGTGATCTCTTCCAGCTCCAGATCCGCCAGCGCATCGCGCTCCATCCGGAAACGCCGCAGATTGTTGGAAAAGATCAGCACCCCGTCCGGCTCCAACAGCCGTACGGCGTTGCGGATCAGGGTCACATGGTCCCGCTGAATATCCAGCGTCCCCTCCATGCGTTTGGAGGTGGAGAAGCTGGGGGGGTCCAGAAAGATCAGCCCGTAGCGGCCGCCATCCCCGCCCCGCGCCAGCCACTCGGTGCAGTCCGCCCGCACGAAACGGTGCGACGATCCGCCGAAGCCGTTCAACTCCAGGTTCCGCCGCGCCCACTCCAGGTAGGTGTTGGAGAGATCCAGCGTGGTGGTGGCGAGCGCACCGCCGCGGGCGGCGTAGACAGTGGCGGTTCCGGTGTAGCCGAACAGGTTGAGAAAGCGCCGTCCGTTTGCCAGCTCTCCCACCAGTCGGCGGGTATCGCGGTGATCCAGAAACAGCCCGGTGTCGAGATAGTCCTCGAAGTTCACCAGGAACCGCAGACCGTCCTCCCGCACCTCGTGGAACCTGCGTTCGGCGGCGAGCCGCTCGTATTGGCTGCTCCCCTTCTGCTGCTGGCGTACCTTGAAGAACAGTTGCTCCTGTTCGATCTCCAGCAACTCCAGCAACACCCCGATCGCCTCCCGCAACCGCAGCCGCGCCTGACGCGGATCGATACTGGCGGGCGCCTGGTACTCCTGAACATGAACCCAGCGCCGCTCTCCCTCATAAACATCCACCGCCAGGGCATACTCGGGAAGGTCCGCATCGTACAGCCGGTAACAGGTGATCTCCTCCCGCCGGAGCCAGCGCCCAAGGTGTTTCCGGTTCTTTTGCAACCGGTTGGCGAACGCCTGCGCCCCCTCGCTGCGGGCATCCGGCGGCAGCGGTGCGGGAAAGCGCCGTTCCGCCACGAAATTCTCCGGGACGATCTCGAAGTGCAGCAGCCGACACTCGATGGGGCCGTTGTAGAGGGTGTGCATCTTGCCGGCCCGCAGGCCCATGCGCTTGCCCAGATCCGGGTTGCCGGTAAAGACCGCCGCACGCCAGCCGGGGAAGGCCGTTTTCAGCGTCTCGCCCAGACGGGCGTAGAGGGCGGAAAGATCGGAATCCTCCCCCAACCGTTCGCCATAGGGGGGATTGGCCACCACCAGCCCGGGGGAGATGTCCAGCGGCGGCCGCGCCTGCGCCAGCTCCCGCCGCTCGAACAACAGCCGCCCCGCAAGACCCGCCCGTTCGGCGTTCTCCCGGGCGATCCGGATCGCCTCCGGATTGTGGTCGTAGCCGCACAGCGGCGGCAGCCGTTCCACTCCGCGCTCCCGCCGCTCCAGCGCCTCCGCCCGCAGCACTTCCCAAGCCGCGGCATCATGCCCCTTCCAGCGCAGGAATCCCCACCGCTCCCGCAGCAGGCCCGGGGCGATGTCGCCCGCCATCAGGGCCGCCTCGATCACCAGGGTGCCGGAACCGCACATGGGGTCCACCAGGCCGCCGCCGGCCGCCGCGATCCCCGGCCACCCCGCCCGCAGCAGGATCGCCGCCGCCAGATTCTCCTTGAGGGGCGCCGCCGCCCCCACCAGACGGTAGCCGCGCCGGTGCAGCGACTCCCCCGCCAGATCCAGGCTGAGTGTGGCCCGGTCCCGCAGCAGATAGAGATCGATGCGCAGGTCGGGATTCCCGGTGTCCACCGACGGCCGCTCCCCGCACCGCTCCCGGAAACGGTCGACGATGGCGTCCTTCACCTTGAGGGCGCCGAAATGGGTATGGGTGATGGCCGATCGTGAGGTGTGGAACTCCACCGCGAACCGGTCGGAAACAGCAAAATGTTCCTCCCACGGCAGTTGTTTCACCCCGTCGTAGAGCGCCTCCGGGGTGGCGGCCGGGAACTCCGCCAGCGGCAGCAGCACCCGGTTGGCGACCCGCGACCAGAGACAGACCCGGTAGGCCGCGGCCAGATCGCCCGTAAACGAAGCCCCGCCGCGTGTCTCCGCCACCTCATCCACTCCCAGGGCACGCAGCTCTTCGGCCAGCAGGGATTCCAGATGTTTGGGGGCGGTGGCGAAAAAACGGTGACTGCTCATGGGCGCGATTCGGTGAAATGGCCGGATATTCTACACCGAACGCCAATCCCGTGGCCGATCCGCACCGGGAAAAAGAGTGTCCGGAAACCGGACCTGCTATGATGAACGCAACACCGATACGAACAACCCCTTATCCCATCCGGAGCCCGCATGAGCGAACGACCCCAAACCTGGAACATGGCCCTGTTCTGTGATTTCGAGAACATCGCGCTCGGCGTGCGCGACGCCAAGTACGCCGCCTTCAACATCCAGAAGGTGCTGGAGCGACTGCTGCTGAAAGGCAACATCGTGGTCAAGAAGGCCTATTGCGATTGGGAGCGTTACAAAGAGTTCAAAGCCTCCATGCACGAGGCGGCCTTCGAGTTAATCGAGATCCCGCATGTACGGCAATCGGGAAAGAATTCCGCCGATATCCGCATGGTGGTGGACGCGCTGGACCTCTGCTATACCAAATCCCACGTCGATACCTTCGTAATTATCAGCGGCGACTCCGACTTCTCGCCGTTGGTGAGCAAGCTGCGCGAAAACAACAAGATGGTGATCGGTGTGGGCGTCAAGAACTCCACCTCCGATCTCCTTACCTCCAACTGTGACGAATTCATCTACTACGACGATCTGGTGCGCGACAGCGAAAACCAGCGTAAGCGCCGCAAGAAAAAGACCACCAAGAAGGCGGCCGCTCCGAAAAGCGCCGAGCAGAATGAGGACGTGAAGCAACAGGAAGCGCTGGACCTGGTTCTGGAGACAGTGGAAGACCTGTTCGAGGAACGGGGCGATGAGGACAAGGTGTGGGGTTCCATGGTCAAACAGGCGCTCAAACGGCGCAAGCCCGGCTTCAACGAGAGTTACCACGGCTTTCGCACCTTCGGCAAACTGCTGGAGGAGGCCCAGGCCCGCAAATTGCTGGAGCTGGAGTACGACGAAAAATCCGGCGGCTATGTGATCAAGAGCTTCGCCCACGACGAGTAACCGTGGCACCCCGTCTGCCATGAATCAGCGCATATGAACATCTGGGTGGATGCGGACGCCTGCCCCGGCGTCATCAAAGAGATCCTGTTTCGGGCGGCGGAGCGCACCGGCATACCGGTGACGCTGATCGCCAATCACGCCATGCGCATTCCGGCCTCGCGCCATATAAAATTTCTCCAGGTCAAATCCGGGTTCGATATCGCCGACAATGAGATTGCCAGCCGGGTGAAGCGCGGCGATCTGGTCATTACGGCCGATATCCCGTTGGCGGCGGAGGTCATCGAAAAAGGCGCGCAGGCGCTCAGTCCGCGCGGCGAACTCTACTCCGCGGACAACATCAAAGCCCGCCTCGGGATGCGGGATTTCATGGAAACCCTGCGGGCCAGCGGTATCGACACCGGCGGACCGGCGGCGCTCAACCAGGGCGACCGAAAGGCCTTTGCGGACCGACTGGATACCCTGTTGACCCGCAACGCCGGCAACCGATAGAAACGCAAACACTCCCGAGTTATCGACAACCTCCAAATCCGACCGTCACATCGAAAACACGGCCAGATACAAGATGAGAATCTGGGATCTCAATCCGGGTTACCTCAACCGCGAAAGCCTGCTGGGCGAACATCGCGAACTGCATGCGATCGTCTCCATCATCGTCAACCGTAAGCGCGGGTATGCCCGGCATCCGGAGACCCTGCGCTGGATCGGGCATGGCTGGGCGCTGCGGCAACGCCACCGGCAACTGACCGCGGAGATGGCGCTCCGGGGTTATACCGACCGTTCTCCCGTCACTCTGCGTTCGCAACCCGGCGTCTGGCCCAAAGTCTACGTCGACTCCCCTTTTGCCCAAATCCAGCGACTTCGTACCAAATACCAAAGCCGCGAATCCGGCCGCATCCCGTTACCGGAGAATGCACAGCAACTCTGGAGTCACCACAAGTATTCGGTCCTGGCACGCAGCGAACGGATCTACCGGGAGACCGGGCGAAAAGTCACCGGGATGCGGGGTGATTTTTCAGAACTCGCACTGTTTCTGTGCGAACTGCTGCGATCGCCGCCTTCGCCTGGCGCTCTCCGCAACGCCCTGCTCCATATGTGGGGATACGTCGCAGATCGCACGGAGGACAACCATCGAGTCGAATCGCAGTCGAACGCCAAACTACTGGGGGAAATCACGCGCAGGGCACTGGAACAAGACGAAACCTATCTGATATCGTCCACCGCACTGGGTGAACTGTCCGCATGGTTATAAAAGACCGAAGCGGCGATATTCGCTACACTGGAACGATGTCTCAACATAAATCCTGCCGACCCGCCAGATGAAGCGCTGGAACGTCTATATCGTGCGCTGCTCCGACAACACGTTGTATACCGGCATCGCCACCGACGTGGAACGGCGGGTGACGGAGCACAACCAGGACGACACCAAAGGGGCGCGCTATACCCGCAGCCGGCGCCCCGTAACCCTGGTCTACCGGGAAGGATGTGAAAACCGTGCAGAGGCCGCCCGGCGTGAGCACCAGATCCGGCGACTCGGAAAAGCGGGCAAAGAACAATTACTTCACAACTTCAAAAGCTGACTCATGGCGGAACTTCATCCACAACTGCAACAAGACTGCCTGCTGATAGGAAACTATCCTCTTTGCCGCCTGCTGTTGATGCGGGATGCCAACTACCGCTGGTTCATCCTGGTGCCGGATCGGGAAGGGATCACCGAGATCCACCAGCTTCCGGAACCGGATCGTCAGCAACTGATGCGGGAATCGTGTCACTTGGCCGGCGTGCTGGAGCGGACCTTCCACCCCGACAAACTCAACATCGCGGCACTCGGCAATCTGGTGCCGCAACTGCACATCCATCACATCGTCCGTTACCGGGACGACCCCGCCTGGCCGGCACCGGTGTGGGGGAAGTTCCCCGCCCGCCCCTATAGCGAATCGGAACTGGCTACGCTGTTAGCGCGACTGAAGCCGGTTCTGGAGAGTGAAGTTGATCTCCGCATCTGATTTTGTCGACGCGGATCTATTTCAGGCAATACGTGAACTCCTGGCGCGCCATCCCGACGGTATCAGCGAATATGAATTGATCAAGGCGCTGCGTGCCGCGGGATTTTTCCCCTTTCTGCCCCGGCCCCCGGCACCCCCGGAAATGCTGTTCCGTGCGCACTTTTTATTGTTCCATGTACTCTACCGCCTGCGCGATCAGGCCCGGGCGCAGGAAGAACGGGAACTGGAGATCGATCCTCTGCGGATTCGCTGGATATCCTATCGGCCCGGCGATAGCGCGGTAACCGTCCCCGACCGGTTGCGTGCATACTATCTGGAGCCGGCCAACCTGGAGAACACCACCAAACAGGAGGTGGAGAAGTTGCTCGCCTCATTCTGGGTCCGATCACGACAACGTGCCGGGCGGGCCGATGCCCTGGCGGAACTGGGGCTGAGCGATCCGGTGGATGACGCCACCATCAAGCGCCACTACCGGCGGCTGGCCATGCGGCACCACCCGGACCGGGGTGGCGACAGCGCCCGCCTGCAGGCGATCAATCGGGCAGTGGACCTGCTCCTGAAACCGGGGTAACGTGGGTGAATTCCACCAGTTCCCGGGACAACGGCCCCGGTCCTTTTCCGAATGGCGGCGCCGCACCTGCCGCAAAATAGAACCAATACACAGGTAAATCCATGATCCCAAAACTACAGGGGCTGCTGGACGAGATCCGCGAACTGGAAAAAAAGGTCGCGGAAGAGATCGCCCGGGAGGCCGGCGAGTTCGGCTACACCGTCCGTCAGGGCCGTGTCTCATTCGAGCAGGAGATCGGGCGTCGCCATCAGGAGATGGCAACCCGCATCGGAGCATATCTGGCCGAAGCCCCGCTGCTGTTCGTCCTCACTGCACCGGTGATCTACAGTCTGGTTCTGCCGCTGCTGTTACTGGACTGTTTTGTCTGGATCTACCAAACGGTCTGTTTTCCTCTCTATCGGATTCCGAAGGTGAGGCGTTCCGACTACATCGTGTTCGACCGTCACCATCTGCAGTATCTGAACCAGATCGAACGGGTGCACTGCTCCTACTGCAGCTACGCCAACGGCCTGATCGCCTACATCCAGGAGGTAGCCGCCCGCACCGAGCAGTATTGGTGCCCGATCAAGCATGCCGAAAAAACCCGCGCACCGCACTCGCACTACTACAACTTTCTTTCTTACGGAGATGGCGAGGGATACGCCGACCGGCTGGAGGAGTTGCGGCGGAAATTCGAAGAAAAAAAACCGTAACGAAAAAACTCGTGGCGCCTCCCTCGAAAGCGCGACACCCCTACTCCCACCCCTCCCGATTGCTGCGGGCGATCTCTTCCGCATCCGCGGTCAATACCTTTTCCAGTTCCTCGCGCGCTTGCAGTGAAAGGGAGCGGCGCATCTCCGGCGCCTCGGTATGAAACAATTTGCGTAACAGCGTCTGGTCGTAATCGTTAAAGATGTGGGCCGCCTGTTTCGCCCGGTAGGCGCCGAATCCGAGCGTGCGTAGCGCATCCTCCCCCAATTGCAGCGCCGAGGCGTAATACTCCCGGCGAAACAGCGACACCCCGCGCCGCAGCAGTTCGTAGACGTGACCGTTGCTCTCCGCGCGCGCCAGGATGGTGAGATGAGGAAAATGTTTGCTCGCCTGCTCCACCACCTGTAGCGTCATCTCCGGATCATTCAGCGCCACGATCAAAATCCGCGCATGCTCCGCGCCGGCCGCCTCCAGAATGTCGCGGCGACTGGCATCCCCGTAGTAGACCTTGTAACCGAAACGCCGCACCGACTCGATCTGGTCGGGGTCGTGATCCAGAATGGTGGTGGGGACCCCGTTGGCATGCAACAGCCGCCCGACGGTGCGCCCGAAACGACCGAAGCCGGCGATGATGACCGCATTCCCCTCCGCCTCTATATCATCCGGCTCGGGAGCTTGATCCAGAGTTACATAACGTGGCGCGATCCAATAATCGTGGACCAGCAGCAATAGCGGGGTAAGCAGCATGGAAAGCGCCACAACCACCAGCAGTTGATCCACCACGCCGGGCTCCAGTAATCCGCTGCCGCCCGCCACGTCGAATAATACGAACGCGAACTCGCCCCCCTGCGCAAGCATCAGCACGAACAGACTCCTCTGGCTGGCGGGGATGGTGCAGAATCGGGTCAGGCCCCACAGGATGGCGGCCTTGACCAGCAGCAACAGCAACACCAGACCCAGGACGATCAGCGGCTGCGTCAGCAACAGACCGAAATCGATCGACATCCCCACCGACAGGAAAAACAACCCCATCAGCAATCCTTTGAACGGCTCGATCTCCACCTCCAGCTCATGCCGGTACTCCGAGTCCGCCAGCAGCACCCCGGCGAGAAAGGCGCCCAGCGCCATGGACATCTCCACCGCTTCCATCAGAGTGGCGATACCGAACACCAGCAACAGCGAAAAGGCGGTGAACACCTCACGCATGCGGGTCTTGGCGATATAGCGGAAGATCGGTCGCGTGAGATAGTGACCGCCGATGATAATAAAACCGATCACCGCCACACCTTCGAGCGCATCCAGCCAGGGATTGCCGTCATCCGCACCTACCGCCACCCCCAGCAACGGCAACAGGGCCAGCATCGGGATCACCGCGATATCCTGAAACAACAGGACCGAGAAAGCGGAACTGCCGGCCTGGGTCCCGAGCAAGTTGCGCTCTTTCAGACTCTGCAGGGCGATGGCGGTGGACGAGAGGGAAAGACCCATAGCCACCACCAGCGAGACATCGAACGGGAAACCCAATAACAGGCCGAGCGCACCCAGCCCCAGGATCGTTACCAGCACCTGGCTCCCGCCCAGTCCGAGAATCGGGCGGCGCATGGCCCAAAGCCGACGGGGGTTTAGCTCCAGACCGATCACGAACAGCAGCAACACCACGCCGAACTCGGCGAAGTGACGGATATCCTCCACATTGCTGATCAGCCGCAACCCCCACGGTCCGATGACTGCACCGGCGGCCAGATAACCCAGGACCGAACCGAACCCCAGGCGCTTGGCCACCGGCACCATCACCACGGTGGCGGTCAAATAGATAATGGCGTTCAACAATAGATGGTGTTTATCCATCCGTACTCTCTCCGGCGGGCCGGTAGGTACTGAGACGGTGACGATAGACAGCCGTCCACCGGGCCAGTTCATCTTGGTCCAGCCGCTGGGCACCATGGATAATGAGCGGCTCCAGATAGTTCATGCCGCAGTGATTAGCGGCACACTCGTATGGTAGTAACAACTCCTCCACGCTGTGACGGTTGTGACCATCCGGCAGATAGGCCTCGGCCCTTTGCCCCACCGTCACCACCGACAACCAATCCTTGCCCCGCAGCGCCGTCCCGGTGGAACCGAATGCAAAACCGTGCTCCAGCACCGTATCCTGCCACTGCTTGAATATGGCGGGTGCGCTATACCAGTAAAAAGGATGCTGTACTACCAGCAGATCAATTTCCCGCAACCGCTCCTGCTCGAAACGAATATCGATATGAAAGTCGGGATAACGCTCGTAGAGGTCATCCACCACCACGCCCGGAAGATCGCAGACCCCATCCAACAATGCCCGATTGACCTTCGAGCGATGTGGGAAGGGATGCGCGAACAACAGCAGGATCCGAGGAGCGTTTTGATTTGTCATACGATGATTGTTGTTGATTTGTGACGGCCATTCAAGCAACACCACCTTTCGGTATAAAGGAATTACCTTATAGCTGACGTGCGATTCTAGACTTTATCCACCGACATACCATAATAACCCCATACCAACGGAGCGCCGTTCAAGAAACGGCGAATCACACTCAGTCATCCGGAACCGCGTGGGTGTCTCAGGGAATTGCAGAGCCTGATGAAGAAACAAGCCAAACCTCTACAACCGCACCAGCAACCGGAGCCGACGGTTTCCGGAGCGGCACCGTGCCGGGTGGAATCGGTCACGACGGGTTCCACCATCGGAGGGGGTTCCTACTACGGCGGCGTACGGGTGATTCCTCTCTGCGCGCAGACCGGTACCGCCGTATTCAGCCCCCCTATCAGGAATTAAATTCATAAATGCGTGCGGCCGGATACGCTCCACAGATAGGGAAGATGCCCGCCCGGCCGGGGCCGGACTTCGCTTACGATGGGATCGCCTGCAAATATGGAGGTACAATTCAGAAAACAACCCATCCCGGAATGGCACCCGCAACTTCCGTCTTCCGATTTGGACAACAAGAATAAAAATGGAACAAATGAAAAAACGAATCCTTTTCGTCGATGACGAACAAAGCCTGCTGGACGGGCTGCGGCGCTCGTTGCGGCAGCAACGGGAGATTTGGGACATGTCCTTCACTACCAGCGCCCAAGAAGCCCTGCAACTGTTGGAGAAAGAACCCTACGACGCCCTGATTACCGACATGCGGATGCCGGGGATGAGCGGGGCGGAACTGCTCTCTATCGTAGCGGCACGCTATCCGCAAATGGTGCGCATCATTCTTTCGGGACAGTCCAGCCAGGACATGGCCTTAAAATCGGTGATGATCGCTCACCAGTATCTCTCCAAACCCAGCGATAAAGGAAAGTTGGAGAACGCACTGCAACGGGCCTTCAACCTGCAAGCAACGCTTGGGAATGAACGCCTGCGCAGTCTGGTGACCGGCATTCGGACACTGCCGGTATTGCCCGCGGTCTACACCGAAATCACGCAACAGCTCTCCAACGACAACACTTCATTGCGGACGATCGGCACCACCATCGGCAAGGATCCGGCGATGACCGCCAAAATCCTGCAATTGGTTAACTCCGCTTTTTTCGGTTTAGGACGGCATGTCACAGACCCGTCCGAAGCGGCGACCCTGCTGGGTATCGAGATCATCAGAAGTCTGGTGCTTTCGGTCGGGATCTTTTCTCAATTCAAGGCCGATAGCCGTCTGATGCCGAAATTCTCGCTTGCGACACTCTGGGACCACTGCAACTGGGTCGGCATGTATGCCCGGCTGATTGCAATTGCGGAAGATGCCGAACCTTTGCTGCAGGAATATTGTCTGCTGAGCGGTTTGCTCCACGAGCTCGGCATGCTGGTGCTGATCGCCAACCTGCCCCGGGAGTACGCGGAAGCCAGCAAGCTCTCCATACAACAGCAAATCCCGCTTTACGAGGCGGAGCGGGAACAGTTCGGAGCCACGCATGCGGAATTGGGCGCCTACCTGCTCAGCCTCTGGGGATTCAGCGACCCGGTGGTGGAGGCGATTGCCTTTCACCACACACCATCCCTGGCACCGCCACATCCGTTTTCACCGCTTACTGCCGTGCATGTCGCCAACAGCCTGGCCGCGCACGTCGTACCAGGTGGTGGCGATACGATCGACCTGGAATACCTGCAACGCATCGGCCTGCGTGACCATCTCGCCACCTGGGAGCAACTGGGAATCGAACAACCGAAGGAGTCGGATGAAGAAACCCAAATGGACTGAAATTCACCTCACTCCTCTTTCCGCACCACCATCCGCAAGGTTCCGGAAATCAAGCCGCTCTCTTGCAATCCCAATAACCGATAGTAAAGAGTCGGTGATACTTCCTGCCCCTTCGCTACGAACAACACCCCGGATTTGCTGCTGATATCCTGATCGATGATCATACCGGGTTTCAGTTGGGAAACCTCCAGCGAAACGATCTTCACGGCATGCTGATCGCCGCTTACGCTGTCCAGGACTTCCACGATGCCGGGATCGTAGGCATGCGGATCGGAACGTAGATAGGCGATCGCTTCCGCATCCCCTTTACCGGCACTGAGCTGATCGTCATAGGCGATCGCAACCTTCAGCAGATGTCCGCCCAACACCGCCTTGTCCTCTTCGCTGAACGGCTCACTCAGTTTCGGCAGGTCGCCGCTCTCCTGCTGCCGGGCCACCATGGCGGCCACCGTCTCCAACCGCGGGATATGCTGCAACAGCCGGCTGGCGACCCCCGGATGGGTGGCAAACACCTTCCGCTCCTCGTCGCTCAGTTCCGCGCCGGACGATGCCTTCTCCATCAGCTCCTGCGGCAATGCGATACAACCGAGCTGAACCAGCATCGCCGCCAATTCATAACTCCAGGCATCCTCCAGCTTCATCGCCCCCACCATCATTCCCACATAGCGTTTGATGCGCGAGGCGCGGCTGAACGCCACCGGATTCACCAGACTCAATACATCGGTCAACAGCGCAACCGCACCCTTGAGGGTACGATTCAGCAGTTCTTTCTCTGCCTGATGCAGGCGATACTGCTTCAGCCCGGCAAGCACCGCATCGTACAACACCTCCTGACTGCACGGTTTGGTGAGAAAGCGGAAGATGTTACCCTCATTGACCGAGTCCATCGCCACCTGAAGATTGGCGTTGCCGGTCAACATCATACGAATGCTGTCGGGCGAAACCTCTTTCACCTTGGCAAGAAACTCCACCCCGTCCATATACGGCATCTGCATATCGGATACCACCACCGCAAACGGACCTTCATACTCGATGGCCGCCAGCCCGTCCTCGCCACCCGGCGCCGTCACCAAATCAATCTTATTATGGAATTGACGCTTTACGGCCGACAATAGATTTTGGTTGTCATCTACCAACAACACTTTTTCCTGATTTGTATCCATATTCATCGCACCAATTCATCCAGCGGCCGGGGGCGCCCGATCGCATAACCCTGGACATAATCCACACCGAGATGTTGCAGTTGCTTCATAATTTCCTCGTTTTCCACATACTCGGCAATCGTCTTCTTGCCCATTACATGCCCGATCTCGTTGATGGACTTCACCATGGCGAAATCCACTGCATCCTGATCCATACTTTTCACGAACATACCGTCGATCTTGAGGAAATCCACCGGCAGATTCCGAAGATAACCGAATGACGAAAGGCCGCTTCCGAAGTCGTCCAGGGCAAACAGAAAGCCCGCTTGTTTCAGTATCCTGATAAATTGCACCGCCTGGTTCATCTGTGAGATGGCGGCGGTTTCGGTGACCTCGAAGCAGATCTTCCCAGTCGGCAAATCAGCGGCATCGAAGGTCTTGTGAATCATCTCCAGCATCTCGCGATCCCCAAGCGAATGACCGGAGAGATTGATGGAACAGAGCGATAGACGTTGATAGCTCTCCGGGTGTTGTTTGAACCAATTTACCGCAGTTCTGATCACCCACCGGTCAAGCTGCGACGAGAGATGATAGCGTTCCGCCGCCGGTAAAAAATTAGCCGGGGGAAGAATGGTACCGTCCTCGCCCCGCATTCGGATCAATAATTCAAAATGATCGCCTGTCTCGCGATTCGGACCGACCGGCATGATCATCTGAAAGTAGAGCTCAAAACGGTCTTCCACCAACGCCTTCTGGATCCTGGCGATCCACTGCGCCTGACTCAGCCGCTCGGTAAGCTGTTGGTCTCCCTCCCCCGCGATATGCACCCGACTGCGACCGCTGTCCTTGGCCACATTGCAGGCGGTCTCGGCGGCATTAAACAGGGCGCCCACTCCACCGCTCTCCCGGGTGATCGGGATCAGTCCGATGCTGGCGCTCAACGCCAGTTGCAGGTCTTCCCACTCAAACGAATGTTGTCGAATCGCCTGCAACATCCCGTCGGCCAGACCCTGGGCTCGACCCAGAGAGCAATCTTCCAGCAACAGGGCAAAGTGATCCCCTCCCAAGCGCGCAACCAAATCCGCCTTGCGCCGGTGGTTTGAAAGCAGCAACGCGACTTGACGCAACAGTTCATCACCGGCGGTGTGGCCGCAGGCGTTGTTAACCGCATGGACATGATCGAGATCGATGTATACCAGCGCGTGTTCCCGTCCCTCGCTTTGCGCCGTTTCCAACGCCGCTTCCAGGCGCTGTTCGAACACTTTCCGATTCGCCAACCCGGTAAGGGTGTCATGCCGGGATTGGTAGTCGAGCCTGTCCTCCAGATCCCGCACCTCGGCGACCGACCGCAGCAGCGTCGCTTCCCGCTCCTGCGTCTGCCGGTAGTACGCCAGTGCATCCTGCAGTACCTTCAGCAGCTCGTCGGAACTGCAGGGTTTGGAAAGAAAGCGGAATACCTGATCCCGATTGACCGCCTCCATTGCGGTCTCGCGGTCGGCGTAGCCGGTCAGCAGAATCCGAACCGTATCCGGCGCTTCAAGCCGAACATGCTCCAACAGAGTCAGGCCATCCATTCCCGGCATGCGTATATCGGAGACCACCACCGCATATGGTCCGAAGTTACGTACCTGCTCCAACGCCTCCCGTCCGCTGCCAGCAAGGTCCAGCGGAAACTGTCTTCCGAGGGTTCGGCGATACCCCTGTAGAATCTGTGGGTCGTCGTCGACTATGAGAATCCGTTCCGTCATTCTTTTACGTCACCGCCTGGTATGAATCCCGAAAATGCCGTGTATACGCCTCTTTGGGTTAGCGGCTGCAGAGGAGGATTCTTGATCCGAAACGGCGCCTTGGGACCGGTTTTTCCCGGAAAATCCCCGCCTGTTGTTGAACATCTGCCCGCCAAAGGGCAAAATGCGCGGCGACACGCACGGCCACGCGATTCGGCCGCAAAATTCGTTACTTTGTGAATATTTAGAGGAAAACCGATGAGACTGATTCTTTTGGGCGCCCCGGGTGCCGGCAAGGGCACCGTAGCCAAGATGCTGACCAAACTGGACGGTTCCGTCCAGATTTCCACCGGCGACATCCTGCGCGCCGCCGTCAAAGAGGGCACCGAGCTGGGCAAACAGGCCAAGGCCTTCATGGATGCCGGCGACCTGGTGCCGGACGAACTGATCATGGGCATCATGAAGGAACGCCTGAAAGAGGACGACTGCAAGGCCGGCTTCCTGTTGGACGGTTTCCCGCGCACCATCCCCCAGGCCGAACAACTCAAGGTCCTGCTGGCCGATCTGGGTATCACCCTGCAGGCCGCCGTCAACCTGGACGTGCCGCGTGAGGTGATCCTGGACCGCCTGACCACCCGCCGCACCTGTGTCGACTGCGGCGCCATCTACAACGTCAAGTCCATGCCCCCGAAGGTGGAAGGGGTCTGCGACAAATGCGGCGGCAAGATCGTGCAGCGCGATGACGAGACCGAAGAGGCAATCTCCAACCGGCTGGACGTCTACAACGAGAAGACCGCCCCGCTGGTGGATTTCTACCGCGCCGAAGGGCTGCTGCTGGACGTGAACGCCACCTCCAGCGACGCCGTGGTCGCCTCCATCCAGGAGAAGATCGGCGGCTGATCCCCGCGGTCCTCTGACCGTACCGAAGGGGCCGGGCATGCGATACTCTGTGTATCGTCTCCCGGCCCTTTTTTTATTTGATACGGAAATAACGCCATGACCAGCGAACGCCATTTCCGGGCGGAAGGGCGGGTCCAGGGGGTGATGTTCCGCCAAACCCTGATCCGCGCCGCCCAGAAGCGCGACCTCCGCGCCGCCGCCAGCAACATGCCGGACGGCAGCGTCGCATTCCTGCTGGCCGGTGATCCGGTCAAGATCGAGGAGATCACTGCGGGGCTGACCTCCGACCGGGAGATCAACTCCTGGGGCGCCCGCGTGACACGGCTCGCCCCCCTGCCGGAGAACGAACGGATCCCGTTCGAGAGACATCAGGTCACTACCGAGAATGTGGACTCCTTCCGTTGGAGCACCGGTATAGAAATGTTTCTCTAGATAAAGTCACGCGGCGAAAGCCGCACCTCCTCTGTAGATTCACCCGCACTCTAACCACCGAACTCACAAAGTTTTCGTGTAGGAGCCCGGTCACCGGGCGATTGAATCGGCTTACGTTTCGCCCAGAGGACTGGGCTCCCACAGAAACCCCAAGAAGGCCGGAATCCAGTCCCTCCCCCACGAGTGGGGGAGGCTAGGAAGGGGAGCCGATAAAACCCATTCCCAAGACTCTCCACCCTAAACCTCCCCACTCGCGGGGAGGGCACGCTCACCATGGCGTGCTAAGGTATCCACATTCCTGAACCACCCGGCCTCGACCCGTGCTGCCCGACCTGAACCGCAGACTCTCCGAACACGCCGCCTGCAACCCGGGCGCCCCCGCTTTGCGGCACGGCGCCGACCTCTGGAGCTATGGTGAACTGGAGCGGGAGGTGGCGCGCCTCGCCTCCGCCCTCTGGACGGCCGGGGTCCGGCCCGGCATGGCGCTGGCGCACAACCTCTCCCCGCTGACCACCGTATTGCTGTTGCACGCCGCCCTGCGGCTCGGGATCGCCTGCCTGCCGCTGGCGACCGGGACCTCCCCCGAACGCCGCAACCGGCTGTTGCAACAGTCCGGCTGCTCCTTCCTGATCGCGGCGGAAGAGGACGGAGAGCTACCCCCGGAGATCGCCCTCCTGCCGGAGGCCGCACTCCGGAAGGAAACGGAACCCCTTCCCATGGCGGCGCCGTCCGCCCCCTCCCCCGATGCCACCCAGCTCATCATCGCCACCAGCGGCACCACCGGCGAACCCCGGGGGGTGATGCTTACCCAATCCAACCTCGCGGCCGCAGTGCACGCCTCCCAACAACGCCTGAAGCTGGAAGCCGGCGACCGCTGGCTGAACTGCCTGCCTCTGCACCATATCGGCGGCGCCTCCATCCTCTACCGCTGCCTGGGGCCAGGGGCCTGCATGGAACTGCACGACCGGTTCGACGTCGGGGCGGTTTGGTCGGCACTACAGCAGCACGACATCACCCACATCTCCCTGGTGCCGCCCATGCTCGACCGGCTGTTGGAGCTTGCCGGTTCGACCCCGCCGGCTGCAAGCCTGCGGGTGGCGTTGCTCGGCGGCGGCCCCCTGGATCCGGAACTGGCCCGGCGCGCCCATACCGCCGGCTGGCCTCTGTGCGTCAGCTACGGCATGAGCGAAACCGGTTCCCAGTTGGCCACCGACTGCGGCAACGATTCCGGCTTGGAGGAGGGATCGGTTGGTATGCCGTTGGAGGGTTTCGAGGTCGCCCGCTCCGAACACGGCATCCTCCGGGTGCGCGGACCGGCGGTGATGGCCGGCTACGCCAATCCGGAACGCCGGCCCGGCGTCGGTATTCAGGAACAAGGATGGCTCGAAACCGGCGATCTCGGAGAGGTGGACACAACGGGCCGCCTGCGCATCCTGGGCCGGGCCGACGACCTGCTGGTAGTGGGCGGAAAAACCATCCATCCGCTGGAGGTGGAACAGGCGCTCCGCGACTGTCCCGGCCTCGGACCGGTGGCGGTCGCCGCCCGCCCGGACCCGGTCTGGGGCCATCGGTTGGTGGCGTTCTATTGCGGGGCGGTTGCTGCCGCGGAAGCGGAGGCGTGGGTCCGGGAGCACCTGCCCAACACCCTGCGGCCGCGGGAATTTATTTGCGTGAAAGACCTGCCAAAAAACCAGATGGCCAAGTTGGACCGCAACGCGCTCCGGGCGATGCTGAACAAGTAACCCACACCCTCCCCCGCTTGCGGGGAGGGAATTTCATCCCGCCAGAAAACCCGTGAGTGCCGTTCGCAACTCTTCCGGGATCGGCATGCTCTTCCCTTGGCTTCTATCCACCACCACATGCACGGTCCGTACGCGTGCCACGGGGTTGCCGGACTCGTTGTGAAATCCGTAGGCCATCGCGAACGAGGCATGCCCCAACTCCGCAACCTCTGCGATCACGCGCAGTTTGTCTCCATACCGGATGGGCTTGAAAAAATCGGCCTCGCTGTGAACCACGGGAAGACCGTATCTCCCCTGTTCCAGAATCGCGGGCAAATCAAATCCGACATAGGCCATGAACGCCTCAAAGGTGTTATGGGCATGACGGAACAGATGGCCGAAAAAGATCACCCCCGCTGCATCGATATCATGCAACGCGACGGTAAAGCGGTAATCGAAACGGTCCGGCGGCATAAAGTCCCTCTTCTTATGTCGTGACACTGTGAGACAAGAGCATGCACAGGGATCGTGCATCTTTCAAGCCCAACCCATCCGCCTTAGGGTTGGATGGTAATGGGCGTACCGGCATCCACCGCATTCCAGACCTCGTCCATGTCGGAGTTGGTCAGCGCGATACAACCATTGGTCCAATTAAAAAGCTGGGTGATATACGCCAACCACCACATACCGTTCGGCTGCCCATGGATCATGATCAGGCCGCCGGGGCGGACTCCGCGCGCCTTCGCCCGCGCGCTATCTTCGGCATTCGGATAGGAGATATGGATCGCCCGGTGGAAAGAACTGTCCGCCTTTTTGTAATCCAGCACATAATCCCCTTCCGGTGTCCGCTCGTCCCCCTCCTGCTGTTTATGGCCCACCGGATTTGCGCCGAAAACCACACTATACCCCTTAATCACCTCTCCGCTCTTGAGCAGGTAGAGTTTGGCTTCCGATTTATCCACCAGCACCCGATCGGCCTTGCCGGCGGCGATGCAGAATATCGGTAATAGGAGAATCAGGAGGGTGAATGCCAACCGCATTTTGTCATCCCGGATACCCGCTCCTTTCAGCATTCCATATACATCAGAACATCATCGCAACATTATGCGCTAACGCGACCGGATTCAAGCCGTATCCAGGGCGATCCCGTCAGACCGCAATCTGTGAACAATCGCGGGATTTTCAAAATAACGGCGTTATCCGGTTATAGGTAGGCCCATAATTTCCGCGTAGAATACTCTTGTGGAGGAGCCCCTCCGCCCAACCACTATCACGGGGAGAACAACAATGGCATTAGTGGAAGAGTTTAAAAAATTCGCCATGCGGGGCAACGTGGTCGATATGGCGGTCGGCATCATCATCGGCGGCGCCTTCGGCACCATCGTCAAAAGCCTGGTAAATGATGTCGTCATGCCGCCCATCGGCCTGCTCCTGGGCGGGGTCGATTTTTCCGATCTGTTCCTCACCCTCAAGGAAGGAGCCGTTGCGGGCCCCTACGCTACCTTGGCGGCCGCCAAAGAGGCCGGAGCCGTGACCCTGAACGCCGGTCTTTTCATCAACAGCGTAATCAGCTTCCTGATCGTGGCGTTCGCCGTATTCCTGCTGATCAAAGGCATGAACAGGCTGCAAAAAAAATCCGAGGAAGCGCCGACCGACCCGACGGATAAGGAATGCCCCTTCTGCTGCAGTTCCGTTCCGATCAAGGCAAGCCGCTGCCCCCATTGCACCAGCGAATTGAGTTGATGCGAACCGAATACTGCTGCGGTCGTTAAACGCCGAAACCCCGCTCCTTTAGCGGGGTTTCTTTTTGGAATTCCGAAACAAGCTTGCGCGGCAGTCCGAATCCGCTCTCTCGCGATGTCATCACCGCCACCGCACGATACCCCGCACCGCCCGGCTCATTACAAACACCCTTCGATATATTCAACGGCCGGATAGCTGCCTAAACGAAAACTCGTGACAACGTCATGTTCTGTCTCAAAGATAATACCGTTGCCGTTAGGAAGTTTGACCTCGATGTATTCCCCATCCGGCGAAATATATGGATGAGGAGAAATCTCGGCATTTCGATAGACTCGCAAAACGTCCGATTTTGAGGAACCGATGCCGACGCCTTCCATGGTCGCAATATTCAATTCTTTGTCATCTATATCAAAACGAACCACTTTCGCGTCTATCATCATGTAATAGACACCCTTTACGGTCTCCGGCGGCGCCAGATAATGGCAATCATATGGTTCATCATAAAGTTCTTCATCGGTAACATAATTCGCCAATATCTCCCTTGCGGCCGCTTCATCCATGCCTATGGTGATATCACCGAAAGAGTCATTCGTCAGTCCGCCCGCATTTACACATGCGCTCAACAGTATCGCAAGCAGCGGAATTACCCTTGGGATTGCAACAGCGTGATTCAACCGCACTTTCACTTCTCCAATACCCCTGGCCAAGAGTTGATCTTTAGGAAACCTGGTAATTCGTCGCAAGCAGATATTCATGTGGGATGAAGCCGCTTCCTGGAATTGCCGGAAGCCGAATAACGCCGTTTTCAACATGAGGGGGACGCCCCACATCCTGCGCCAACCACTCCGCAGTGGCAAGCCCGTGCGCCAGCGGATTAGCGCATGCAGCAGCAAGTTGGGCCGCCGCCCAGACACCGGCAGCGCTGTCCAGCGAGGTGGTCACCACACCCTCGATGCCGGCAGCCGCCGCCCTTTTCGCAAGCTCCATCGCCGGCAGCAAGCCGCCCCGCGCCGTGGGTTTCAGGATCAGGCGCCGGACCGGCGGTTGTTGCAACAGCTGTTCGATATCCAGTTCGGCCAGAGACTCGTCCAGGGCCAGGGCGCAACCGCATTCCGTTTGCAACTCCGCCAGTTCTTCAAGCCGGGATTGCCGCAGCGGCTCCTCCAACGACTCCACCGGCAACCCCTCGATCCCGCGCAGGAACCGCCTGGCTTCTTCCGGTTCCCAGGCACGGTTGGCATCCAGTCGCAGTTGCGTATCTGCCGGCAGTTCGCCGGACAGGCGCTCCAGCAGTTGCAATTCTGACGCGAGATCGGAAATACCGACCTTCAGCTTGAGCACCCGAAATCCATCTTGCAGCGCCGTCCGGGCTCTGATCGCGGTCTTTTCATCCAACCCGCCCAGGGAGGCGTTCACCAGGATCTCCGGGTTGGATTGCGGGTTCAGCCAGCGGTGCAGCGGTTTGCCTTCGCGCCTCGCGAGGAGATCCAGCAGTGCGGTCTCGACGCCGCAGCGGGCCGCCGGATGTTTTGGATCGGACGGCAGTTGCGTCAGCGCCTCTGCGGGAGAAAGTCTCATCAGGTTGTGCAGTAACTCCTGCAGGCGCGCTTCCGCCTGCGGAAGGGTTTCGGTGCCGATGAACGGCAGCGGCGCGCAGTCGCCATAACCGCGGCTACCCTCCCCTGTCTCCAGCTCCACCAGAAATCCGCGTCGTTCATCGAGCGTTTCGATACGGCTTCGCCACACACTACCTAACGGCAGGCGGTAAGGAATCGCACTTGCGCGGAGGATCAGGGGGCGATCAATAGCCATCGACATGTTTCCGTCTCAACCCAAAAGGCGTATCCGTAGACGCTGACAACCGCATTGATCATAACAGTTTCAAACCGCCAGCAGGCGTTTGGAACCGGCATCGGATCAGACATTGGATATAACCGTGGGCCGCGTGGAAATAAACATCAAGACTGGTAGGCGGTATTTTCATACGTCCACCCCGGATGATGAAACTGTTATACTGCCGCCTGACACTCACCCCGAAATGCCTTCTCGGCTTTGCCTTGCGCCTCTGCGGACGCGTCATGCCTATCTGATCGGTGCATTCCACAGATATGCCAATGATCCGTCCGCCGCATGCAACATTACCAGGTTAAATTTGAGACCGTCGCCATCGGCGATACCCGTTTCCGCATTCGCTCGCTGCTCGATCGGCAACAGTACTATGATCCCGAGGGAGAGGCGGAACAGGCCGGCATCGCACCGGCAATGTGGCCTATCTTCGGTCTGTTGTGGCCGTCCGGTCTGTTTCTGGCCAACACCATGGCTACCTTCGAACTGGAAGGAAGGCGCGTTCTGGAGGTCGGGTGCGGCCTGGCGCTCGCCAGCCTGGTGCTGCATCGCCAGGGAGCCGACATTACCTCCACCGATCTCCACCCGTTGGCAGAGAGCTTTCTCAAAAAGAACCTGGTCCTGAATCGGCTTCCGCCGCTGCGCTATCGCGCCGGTTCCTGGGAAGACACCGATGCACCGCTCGGTGAATTCGACCTCATTATCGGCAGCGATCTATTGTATGAGCCGGACCATCCCAAACTGCTGGCGGGCTTCATCGACCGGCATGCCAGGGACGAGGCGGAGGTGATCATCATCGACCCGGGCCGCGGATATCACGGGCGCTTCAGCCGCGAATTGGCCGCCCTCGGGTTTGTGCGGGAAACCGCCTGGTCGGAACACCAGCCGATCCGGAAATCGGTACGAAACGGGCATGTGCTGAATTACCGGCGCCGTTTCCAGTAGTACCGCCCCGCCGTCTTACCGATATTCAAGCGCCGCGAAAACGCCTTTTATTGTCAAGATTATGGTGGTAAACAGCCGGTAACTTGCGTATAGTGTATTTGTTACACTACATTCCGATCTACCATTGGCTCTACTGTCACCTCCCGATACATTCAGGAAAGCGAAGCCGATTTTATGATTCGGGTTCGCCCCCCAACCTAGTAACAGGTACGGGATCCCCCCACTCAACCGGTGTATAGCTTCGCACTACCGCGTTCGCTACACCCAGTTATCGACGAACGTCACCGCGATTGCGGCGCGTACCCGCGATACCCTAATCACCCGATGCTACCTATGGAGAAAGCATGAAATTATATGTTGGAAACCTCGCCTACAGCGTAAACGAAGACGATCTGCGTGAGATGTTCTCCGCCTTTGGCGAGATCGCCAGTGCCGAACTGATCAAAGACCGCATGAGCGGCCAGTCGAAAGGTTTCGGTTTTGTTGAGATGCCGAGCAACTCTGAAGCGGACGCGGCCATCAAGGCCCTGAACGGCAAGATGAACGATGGTCGTTCGTTGAAGGTAAATCAGGCACAGCCAAGGTCGGACGATCGCAACAAACGTCGTCGCAGCTTCTAATTCCCTGACGTTCAAGGCGACTGAAGAACCTGCCGGGACAGTGCCACACTGCCCTGACCGGTCGCGGTTTTCTTGAAGAATCTGACTCTCGCTAAGGCGCAAAGAACGCCAAGAAATCATCGCGTTTGATCTCTTTGCGTGCTTGGTGTCTTGGCGAGAGTACCGGATTCATGCGCGCGATCCACGCATAGGTCAACTTCTTCGCCAAAACCGGGGGCTACCTTCTTATTGCAGGCAACCCCTCCCGATTTCACGTATAATGCTGTTTACCGGCGCTTTCGGTCTGCGCCGGTCCTCTCGCGGTCCCTCCTTTGCGGTCAACCCCGATAGTCTTCAGAATTTGCCTGGACCGATCCCGCCCCGGCGGGCTGGCCACATCATAGAGTAATCATTACATGTCATTCGATACCCTCGGCCTCACGGCCGAACTGCTGCGTGCAGCCACTGAACAGGGCTACCGCGAGCCCACTCCGATCCAGCGTCAGGCGATCCCCGTGGTCCTGCAAGGACGCGATATCCTTGCCGGCGCGCAGACCGGTACCGGCAAGACCGCCGGTTTCACCCTGCCGCTGCTGCAACTGCTGCATGCCCGGCCACGTCCGGACCGGCCGGTGATCCGTGCCCTGATCCTGACACCGACACGCGAACTGGCGGCCCAGGTGCATCAGAGTACCGTCACCTACGGCAAACACCTGCCCCTCAAATCCACGGTGATCTTCGGCGGCGTCAACATCAAACCGCAGATCGATATGCTGCGCCGGGGCGTCGATATCCTGGTGGCCACACCGGGACGCCTGCTCGATCACGCCGGTCAGAAGACGGTGGATCTGTCGCAGGTTGAGATTCTGGTGCTGGACGAGGCCGACCGGATGCTGGACATGGGTTTCATCCACGATATCCGCAAGGTGCTGGCCCTGCTGCCGAAACAGCGGCAGAACCTGCTGTTCTCCGCCACCTACTCCGAGGAGATCCGCAAGCTGGCCGACGGCCTGCTGCGGAATCCGGTGCTGATCGAAGTGGCGCGCCGCAATACCGCCGCCGAACTGGTGACCCAGGTAGTCCATCCGGTGGACCGGGTGCGCAAACGCGAGCTGCTTTCGTTCCTGGTGGGCTCCAACAACTGGCGCCAGGTGCTGGTATTCACCCGCACCAAGCACGGCGCCAACCGCCTGGCGGAACAACTGGGCAAGGACGGCATCAGCGCCGCCGCCATCCACGGCAACAAGAGCCAGGGTGCCCGCACCCGGGCATTGGCGGACTTCAAACGCGGCGCCATTCGCGTGCTGGTGGCCACCGACATCGCGGCCCGCGGCCTCGATATCGATCAGTTGCCCCATGTAGTCAATTTTGAGCTGCCCAACGTGCCGGAAGACTATGTACACCGGATCGGTCGCACCGGCCGCGCCGGTAACGAGGGTGAAGCCATGTCGTTGGTGTGCGTGGACGAGGAGAAGCTGTTGCGCGATATCGAACGCATGCTGAAGCGCGAACTGCCGCGCGAGGTCGTCCCCGGCTTCGAACCCGACCCGTCGATCAAGCCGGAACCCATCGTCCAGGGCCGTGGCGCGCCGCGTCGGGGCGGCAATCCGAAACCGGCCCGGCACACCGCCCGCAGTGCGCCCCACGGCCGAACCAACGGTCAAAGACAGCGGTCCGGAGGCGAACGCGGCGCGCGGCAGCGCGGCCGGGGGTAACAACTACGGCGGGAATTCGTCCGGGGTTTTTTGTTATAGTGCTGCGGTCTTTTTCTAACAGGCCGCCATGGACATCATTCTCGCACTGAAAGCGCTGCTGCTCGGGATCGTCGAGGGTATCACCGAGTTTCTGC
>JBNKCL010000101.1:0-56275 GCA_050287725.1 Sedimenticolaceae bacterium | reverse complement strand
GTCCATCCAGGGCAGGGATGCCCCGTATGGACAGGACCGCTGGAGACGAGAAGCGCAGAGCAGCCGCAGGCCGGGGCCGCGGGGTGTCGTTTTCTTTGGTAACTTTCTTTTGGACAAGCAAAAGAAAGTACCTCGCGGCCTTCGCGCAGAAGGAACTAGAAGAAACCACGGGTTGTTGGCCGCGAAACTGATTACCTGGAGTTAAACAAACCGGATCTACCACGACACAAATTCCCGAAACCAGCACGATTCCTCGCCAAACAGCAACAAAAAAGGAGCTAGGGTTGCCCCTAACTCCTTGATTTTATGGTGGGTCGTATAGGATTCGAACCTATGACCAATGGATTAAAAATCCACTGCTCTACCGACTGAGCTAACGACCCGAAAACCGGAAACGCGCGATTATACCGGAGCGTGCCCGCCTTTCAAACCCGCCTGCCGCCCCCCGGCCCGGAGACCTCGTTGTCGTCCGCTATTCGCCCAGGAGCAGCGAGATGATCTCCTCATGATGCTGATTGGTGGCGAAGGTCATGGGGGTGGAACCGCTTTCGTTTTTGGCATTGATGTCCGCCCCGGCGGCGATCAGCAGCCGCGCGGACTGCACGGCGCCTTCCCGGGCCGCATAGTGCAGCGGGGTTTCACCGTAAGCATCCCGGGCATCCACCTCCGCCCCGCTCTCCAGCAACAGCGCCACCACCTCTGAATTGTCGGCCTCGGACGCCGAATGCAGCGGTGTGTGCTCGGACATGCTGGTGCGACTGGCCAGGTTGGCTTTCCCCTGCTCAACCAGGATCCGGGCACTCGCCGCATCGCCCAATACGGCCGCCAGATCGAGCGGGGTGACCGCTTCGTCTGTCATTCCGAAGGCCTTGCCTTGCAACTCGGTATTGGCATAACGCGACACCAACAGCGCAACCATCTCGGGCTGCCGATTCTGGACCGCCAGATGCAACGGGGTCAGCCCCAGACCCTCCAGGGCGTTGATCTCGGCACCATGATCGAGCAGCAGTTCCGCCATCTCGAGCCGGCCCTTGGCCGCAGCCAGATGCAAGGGGGTATAACCGGCGTCGTTGTGTTCGTTGACGTTGGCACCGTTATTCAACAACTGCTCGGCTTGGGCGGTTTGGCCCTCCAAAGCGGCGCGGTGCAAGAGGGTGCCGGTGGCCATCTGGTCGATACCGAAATCCTTTACCAGTTGTTGCTGGATGGAGTCATCGCACCCTTGCAGCAACAGGATCATCGCCATTGCCGCAATCACTACCATACCCTTCATGCCGTATCGCATCGTCATATCAACTCCTTAGATTTCATAACCCATGTCGGGGCATTTCCGGTTCTTCAGGTTTACGCCCATTTCTCGGAACCGAATGGTATCGCAGGAACTGTATGGGCACCAGAAATCCCCATTTCGGATTTATGTAACATAACGGGTGGGATCGGGAATCCCCGCTTCCCGGAATCCCTGCGCCCGAAAGCGGCAAGAGTCGCAGCGGCCACAGGCACGCCCCTCCGGGTCCGCCTGATAGCAGGATACGGTGAGGCCGTAATCCACTCCCAGCCGTATTCCTTCATGGATAATCTCCGACTTGGTAAGCCGGATCAGGGGCGCATGGACCTGAAACCGTTCCCCCTCCACTCCCGCCTTGGTGGCGAGATTGGCCAGCTTCTCGAATGCCGCAATAAATTCAGGCCGGCAATCGGGATAGCCGGAGTAATCAACGGCGTTGACGCCGACGAACAGATCGCGCGCACCGATCACCTCGGCCCAGGCCAGCGCCAGAGAGAGAAAGATGGTGTTGCGCGCCGGCACATAGGTAACCGGAATACCGGCGTCCCCTTCCGTCGGCACCTCGATATTCCGGTCGGTAAGCGCGGAGCCCCCGAACTGGTCCAAAGCCAGTGACACGACCCGGTGCTCCTGCACCTCCAACGCCTCCGCCACCCGCCGGGCCGCCGCCAGCTCCGCAGCGTGCCGCTGACCGTACTCCATGCTCAAGGCATAACAGGCAAACCCGCGCTCCCGCGCCAACGCCAGGGTGGTGGCGGAATCAAGTCCGCCGGAAAGGAGAACGACCGCTTTTTTCATATATCTCTTCGATTATGCACCGTACTTGCCGATTCACTAATATCCCGGCGCAGTTCTCATCCTGACCTTGATACTCTTACCAAGACCTACAGGACGCCAGGGGAAACCATGCTGTTACTCTCTTTGTGTGCTTGGCGTCTTGGCGAGAGAACGTGCAATTCTCTCGTTTCGTTAGCGACCCGGCTCATCCCCCCACAGGATTTTGTGGAGCTGTAGCTGAAACCGCACCGGCAGGCGGTCGCGCAAGATCCACTCCGCCAGCCTCGCCGGGTCCTGCCGGCCGAAGGCCGGAAGAAGCAGCACCTCATTACGGGTTGCCAGATCCTCCCGCCGCAACAGATCCCGGGCCCAGAGATAATCGGACTCATCACAGATAACGAACTTGATCTGATCGCCCGGCTTGAGCCGGGCCGCGTTTTCCGGCAGATTGCGCTCCGACTCCCCGGAGCCGGGCGTCTTGATGTCCATTACAATCGTCGCCCGCGGATCGATCCGGGAAAGATCCAGCGCGCCGCAGGTCTCCAGGGATACCCGGTACCCGGCATCGCACAGCGCAGCCAGCAACTCGCAACACCCTTCCTGCCAAAGCGGCTCACCGCCGGTGACCGTAATATCGCGGCACTCGTAGGCCGCAACCTGCCGCAGGATCTCGGGGATCTCCAGCTCCTCCCCGCCGCTGAACGCATATGTGGTATCACAATAGCTGCAACGAAGCGGGCAACCGGTGAGGCGGATAAACACCGTCGGCAATCCGACGGTCAGCGCCTCCCCCTGCAGGGAGTAGAAGATTTCGCATACCGTCAGTCGTGTCATGGCGTGATTCGCGGAAACCACACGGCCCCGATCCTTGATCCGTGTGCGATTCCGGTATCTTCGGGAACCGCGAGGATCGTCAGTACGGGTCCGTTCAATGACCCTCGCTACGCATCCGATCGAGGTGCTTCTTCGCCAACTGGCTGGCGGTGGAACTGGGATAACGCTGAATCAACTGTTCCAACGTTCCACGCGCCGCTTCCCATTCCTGCTGTTCCCCCTGGATGAACCCGATCTTCAACATGGCATCCGGAACCTTGGAGCTGTGAGGAAAATTCTCCACCACCTTATTGAACTGCGGCAGCGCCGTATCGTAATCGCGGGAGACGTAGTAGGACTCCGCCAGCCAGTACTGGGCGTTATCCGACAGCTCCCCGTCCGGATACTTGGCGAGGAAGGCGGTAAAGGCCGGACGCGCTTCGTCGTACCGGCGCTGCATGAGCAGATTGAACGCCTCTTGATATTGCGCCTTCTCCTGTTGTGGACCGGCGCCGGCCTGCGGACCGGGAGTCGCCAACGGCGGAGTCCGCGTGCCCGGCGCGGGCGACGATGCAACCGGCGCCGGAGGGCTCCGGTCAGCGACCGGCGGCGACACCGCACCGGCGGCAGCCGGCGGCGGAGAGGCGACCGGAGCGCCGGAGATCCTTCCCAAACGCTGATCGACATCGAGCGCCAGGCTCCGCTGCTGCTGTTTCAACGCCTCCATGGCATGTTTCTGCTCTTCCAGATCGCCCCGCAACTGCTGTACTTCGCGCTGTAACGCATCCAGCCGCAACACGATGTTGGAAAGCGCATTCATCCGCCGCTCCAGCAGTTCCACCCGCTGGTCCAGAGGGAGATCCTGTTCCGACGAGGCGCCCTTTTTCGGTTCGTCATTGGAAAAGAAACCGGCCTCCGCCAGGAGCGGGGCCAACAACAGCAGGGAGGCGCAAAAAAGAGTCGGCAACCTCATAAGCCTTTACCTCGCGTTTTTGTAGACCAGTTCGACCCGCCGGTTTTGAGCCCAGGCCGCTTCGCCGGTACCCGGGTCCGCCGGCCGCTCTTCGCCATAACTGACCGTGATGATCTGACGCGAAGAGGCGCCTTGCGCAATCAGCAGATCGCGTACCGAGTTGGCCCGCCGCTCTCCCAATGCGATGTTATATTCCCGTGAACCGCGCTCGTCGCAGTGCCCCTCCACGCTCACGGTAACCTCCGGGTTGGCCGCCAGATAACGCCCGTGCGCCGTCACCAGATCCTGGTACTCCGCCCGGATGGTGCTGGCGTCATAATCGAAATAGACCACCTTTTCATACAACGGACTGGCCGGATCACCCAACGGGCCACCCGCCCACTCGGCGCCCTGCTGGGCACCGCTGGTCTCCGCCCCGGCATCGGTCACCTCGGCGCCTTCCTGATTGTCCCCGCCCGCTCCGGGCATGCTTTCACAACCCGCGAACAACAGCGCCAAGGCGAGAACCGGAACGATTTTCAGTAACTTGATTTTCATGCGTGATTACCTCTGCGTTGATCGATTATAGGGTGACCAGACCGGCTCACGTACGTCGCCTGCCTGCAAGGCCAGACGCTGATGCACTTTTCCATCCACCGAGACGGCGGCCAATTCCCCCTTGCCGCGGTGCTTGGTCGCGTAAATTATCATGCTGCCGTTGGGGGCGAAACTCGGCGATTCATCGAGTTGCCCGTCGCTCAGCACCTGAAACAGACCCCGTTTCAGATCCAGCAGAGCGATCCGGAAATTGCTCCCTTGCTGGGTCACCATGGTCAGGCTGTTGCCGTCGGGCGAGTAGGAGGCGCGGGCGTTATAGCTCCCTTCGAACGTCACCCGCTCCGCCTGGCCGCCGAATGCGGAAACCCGGTAGATCTGGGGTCGGCCGCCGCGATCCGACGTGAACACGATCGAACGTCCGTCCGGGGACCAGGAAGGTTCGGTATCGATGGCGTAGTGGCGGGTCAGCGGCTTCAAGGTCCGGCGCGCCAGATCCAGCACGAAGATATCGGGGTTGCCGTCCTTGGAGAGGGTCAACGCCAGTTTACGCCCGTCCGGCGACCAGGCGGGCGCGCCGTTGATTCCCTTGTAGGCGGCCACCCGCTCGCGTTTCCCGGTGAACGCCTCTTGCACATAGATGGCCGGCCGGCCGCCCTCGAACGAGACATAGGCCAGACGCAGACCGTCCGGCGACCAGGCGGGCGACATGAGAGGCTCCTTGGAGGTCACGATGGTCTGGGGGTTGTAACCGTCGGCATCCGCCACCTGCAGGCGGATCACCTTCTTCCCGTCCGCCCCGGTGGAGGAGGTGATGTAGGCCACCCGGGTGCCAAACGCCCCCCGTTGGCCGGTCACCCGCTCATACACCACATCGGCGATATGATGGGCCGCCGCCCGCAGATCCCGCACCGAAGCGGTCAGATTGTCGCCGGCCAGCTGCTCGCCCTTGATGGCGTCGAACAACTCGAAATGGATCAGATAACCGCCCCGTCCGTCCGGATTCACCTGCCCTACCAGCAGATGATCCTGCCCCAGCGCCTTCCAGTCCTTGAATTCCACCTGGGAACCGCTCTCGGGCCGGGCCAGCATGTCCTGTACCGGCATCGGTTGGAAGCGCCCGCTACGCTGGAGATCGGCGCTGACGATGGCGGCGATGTCCTGGGGCGGGGTACCTCCCACCTTCCAGCCGAACGGCACCACGGCGATGGGCAGTGCGCCCTCGGCGCCGCCGGTGATCTCGATGGTAAGGGGATCGGCGCTCGCCTGCAGGCACCAAAACAGCAACATGGAAAACAGTAGTCGTTTCATCACTCGTCAATTACCCCTCTTCAGGATGGAAATCGAACCGGATATCCCGGAACTGATCGAACAGGTTGCCGTCCGGCACCGGCAGGGGATCGGCCTTCAGCACCGCCGCCACGGCGGAGCGATCGAACGCCTCGTTCCCGCTACTCTGCAATACGGTGGCCGCCAGCACCGCGCCCCCCGGCGCCATCCGGATCCGCAGCAGACATTTCAGACCCGCCCCGATCCCGGCCGGGCGCAGCCAGGTCCGGGTCACCTTCTCCCGGATCGCTCCCATATAGCGCGCCACCTCGCCGGCATTCCGTTCCGCCTCCATCTGGGCCTGTAGTTCCGCTTCTCTGCGTTTCTGTTCCTCCGCAGCCTGGCGTTTCGCCTCTTCCGCTTTCCGTTTTTTGGCCTCCGCCGCCAGACGTTTTTTCTCCTCTTCGGCCTTGCGGCGCTTCTCCTCTTCCGCCTTGTGCTTCGCCTCCGCTTCCTGGCGTTCCTGTTCGGCCTTGGCCAGACGTTCCTGCTCCAGCGCGCGTTTCTTCTCCAGCTCCGCGATGTGTTTCTTTTCCTGCTCCTGCTTCCGTTTCAGCTCCGCCAGTCGCTGCTCCTCTTGGCGCTGAGTCGCCACCTTGCGTGCCTGCTGCTGCGCCTCGGCCTGTTTCAGCCTCTGTACTTCGGCATCGACCTTGGCGGCATCCACCACCCGGGCCTGCACCACCTCTACCTGACCGACCGTCGGCTCCGGTTTTTTCAGCCAGTCCACGCCGACCAACAGAAACAGGATGATCGCCAGATGCATCAGCACCGCAAACACCGCCGCCACCGGGTTCTGTTTCAGAATCTGGAACATCTATTTTTCCGGCGATTCCGTAATCAGTCCCACATTGGGCGCACCGGCGTTTTTGATCAGCACCATCGCCTGTACCACCCTGCCGTAATCCACCTGACGGTCGCCCCGCACCATGATCGGGGTTTTCGGTTTATATTTCAGCACCGCCGCCACCCGGGTCATGAGGGTCTCCTCGTCCACCGGCTGCTCCTTGTTCTCGCCGATGTCGATAAAGAACTCACCCTTGGCATTCACCGACACCACCACCGGGTCATCCGCTTCCGGCGGGATCGGTTCGGCATCCGCCACCGGCAAATCCACCTTGACCCCCTGGGTCAGCAACGGCGCCGTAATCATGAAGATCACCAGCAGCACCAACATCACGTCGATGTAGGGCACCACGTTGATCTCCGACATGGGCTTGCGGCTCTGCTTCTGACGACTCATAACATTCCCCAGACCGGCAGAACAAACATACGATTGCCACGCTGCAACGGATTTTTCGTCAGGGCAAGGCGAGAATCGGCGAAAAAGCGGAGTTTACCGTTAGTAAATGAGCATTTTGAGCCGATTCTCAACGTAGTCATGGCGGAAAAGACGCGCAGCGGTATAACCTCATACGTGGGCCTGGCGCTGGAGGATGGTAGTAAACTCATCCAGAAAATCCTCATAGCGCCCGTTCAAACGTTCCACATCGTTGGAGTAACGGTTGTAGGCCACCACCGCCGGGATGGCGGCAAACAGACCCATGGCGGTGGCGATCAACGCCTCGGCGATACCGGGCGCCACCAGCGACAGGGTAGCCTGCTTGACGTTCCCCAAGGCGTGAAAGGAGTTCATGATGCCCCAGACGGTGCCGAACAGACCGACGTAGGGACTGGTGGAGCCGACGGTGGCGAGAAAACTCAGGTTGATCTCCAGCTCGTCCATCTCCCGGCTGAGCGCCACATGCATGGAACGCCGCGCACCCTCGACCACCGCCATCGGCTGGATGTCGCTATGCTTTTTCAGCCGGGTGAATTCGCGAAAGCCGGCGTGAAAGATGCTCGCCATGCCGGTGGCTTTCTCGTCCGCATCGATCTGACGATAGAGCTCCCCCATATCGCCGCCGGACCAGAACCGCTGTTCGAACGCATCCGCCGCCCGCCGCGCCTTTTTCAACACCCGGGCGCGATCGAAGATCATGGTCCAGGAGATCACCGAGGCCAGCATCAGCGCCGCCATCACCAGTTGCACCAACGGGCTGGCGTGCAGAACCAGTTGTACGAAAGAGAGATCAGTTTGCATCGGCGATCTCCCGCAACAGCGACTCCGGCATGGCACAGGGCCGGAACTGTTCGGCATCGATGCAGGCCACCTGCACCACACCACTGCACAACAGACGTTTGCTGTGCACTTCTCGAATCTCCTGCCGGAACGTCATACTCGCCCTCTTGTTCTCCTGCATCCCCACACTTACCTGCAGTGCATCATTGAAACGGGCCGGGGCATGAAACTCCGCCTCGACCCGTCTTACCGCGAAGATGATCCCTTCCTCCTGCGCCAACCGATCCTGCTCAAATCCGAGGGTGCGCAACCATTCGGTGCGCGCACGCTCCATGAACTTCAGGTAGTTGGCATAGTACACGACCCCCCCGGAGTCGGTGTCTTCGTAGTAGACCCTGACGGGCCAGAGAAATTCCTTCGTGTGGGTCACAGCATGCGGTCCCGGATCAAGTTTTTCTATTTATAAAAAAACCGGAAACCGCGGTTTTCGGTTTTTGTGATCTGAAACAGCCGTTTCAAATCCCCCGCCACTCGCCCCGACCCCGGATGCTCATCCCGTTACTCCGAGAAAAGATCGGGACCGGTCGGCGTTATGGTATCAGGCTGCGGCTTGGGATTCAGGCCGAAGTGGAGATAGGCGGCGCGGGTGGCCACCCGGCCCCGCGGGGTGCGCATCAGAAACCCCTGCTGGATCAGGTAGGGCTCCAGCACATCCTCGATGGTCCCACGCTCCTCGCCGATGGCTGCGGCCAGACTCTCGATTCCCACCGGCCCGCCGTCGAATTTCCGGATCACCGCCGACAGCAGCTTCCGATCCATGATATCAAAGCCGCTGGCGTCCACCTTGAGCAGATCCAGGGCCCGGTCGGCGACCGCGGCGGTCACCTCCCCCTCGGCCTTGACCTGGGCGTAATCCCGCACCCGCCGCAGCAGGCGATTGGCGATGCGCGGCGTCCCGCGCGAGCGGCGGGCGATCTCGTGCGCCCCCTCCGCGTCGGTCGCGATATTCAGGATGGAAGCGGAGCGTTGCACGATCCGGGTCAGGTCTTCGGTGGAGTAAAACTCCAACCGCTGCACAATCCCGAACCGGTCGCGCAACGGGGAGGTGAGCAGCCCGGCCCGGGTAGTGGCGCCCACCAGGGTGAACGGCGGCAGATCCAGTTTGATGGAACGGGCCGCCGGACCCTCCCCGATCATGATATCCAGCTGGTAGTCCTCCATCGCCGGGTAGAGCACCTCCTCCACCACCGGGCTGAGGCGATGGATCTCGTCCACGAACAGGACGTCGTTGGGCTCCAGATTGGTCAGCAGTGCGGCCAGATCGCCCGGTTTCTCCAGCACCGGGCCCGAGGTCTGACGCAGATTGACCCCCATCTCATTGGCGACGATATGGGCCAGGGTGGTCTTGCCCAATCCCGGCGGACCGAAGATCAGCACATGATCGAGCGCCTCCCCCCTGCCTTGGGCGGCGCGGATAAAGATCTCCATCTGTTCCCGCACCACCGGCTGTCCCGCGTATTCCGCCAGTCGCCGGGGACGGATGGCGCGATCCACCGCGGTGTCCTCGGGATTGGAGACGGGGGCAATGATGCGTTCGGACTCGGTCATGGGGGACTACCTCTTCTCGGCCACGCTCTTCAGGGCGGCCCGGATGATCTCTTCGCTGGCGAGCCCCTCGCAGGCGATCGCCCGGACCATGGCGCTGGCGTCGTTGGGTTTGTAGCCCAGCGCCATCAGGGCGCTGACCGCCTCGGCCACCGGACTCTCCGCCGCCATCCCGGGTACCGCGCCCGGCGTCCCGGCAACGCCCTTGGCGAGTCCGAGCCTTGCCAGCCGATCCCGCATCTCCACGATCAGGCGCTCCGCGGTCTTCTTCCCCACCCCCGGCAGCCGCACCAGCGCCGCCGTATCGCTGGTCTCCACACAGGCGGAGAACGCCTCACTGCTCATACCGGAGAGGATGGCCAGCGCCATTTTGGCGCCGACCCCGCTCACCTTGATCAACTCCCGGAACAGGGAGCGCTCCGCTTCGCTGCCGAAACCGTACAGGGTTTGAGCGTCCTCCCGCACCACCAGGTGGGTCAAGAGGGTCACCGGTTCACCCGGCATGGGAAGCTGATAGAAGGTGGACATGGGGGCCTCCACCTCATAGCCCACCCCCTGGACATCCACCAGCAGGTGGGGGGGGTGTTTGCTGACCAGTTCGCCCCGCAGCCGGCCGATCATCGCCGCCCTCCGATCGCCTCGGCGAGTCTGTTCCGGGTGGTATGGGTGTGGGCGTGGCCGATCGCCACCGCCAAGGCGTCCGCCTGGTCCGAGGCCAGCGTCTCCTGCAACCCCAGGATCAGTTTCACCATATGCTCCACCTGGGCCTTATCGGCTCCGCCGGTCCCCACCAACGCCTGTTTGATCATGCGCGGCGTGTATTCCGACACCGCAAGTCCGGCCGCGATCCCGGCACAGATCGCCGCGGCCCGCGCCTGGCCCAGTTTGAGCGCCGAGGCCACGTTTTTCGAGACAAACACCTCCTCCACCGCCATCTCCACCGGACCATGGTCCGCGATCACCGCCGCCACACCCCGGTAGATCTCACCCAGCCGTTCCGGCAGCTCGCCGGTCTTGATCGAGATGCAGCCACTGGCCACATGGACGCTCTTACGGCCGTCGCTGTCGATAATGCCGTACCCCGTAACCCGTGAGCCGGGGTCGATGCCGAGGATCCGCCGCACGGCGCTCTTTCGGCTCGCTTGCATTGATGTCGATGACGGCAGTGTCTTGTTCTCCTAATCCACCGACTCCAGGATCTCGTCGGCGATATCGGCGTTGGTGTAGACCTCCTGGACATCGTCCAGGTCCTCCAGCACATCCACCATCTTCAACAACCGCTCGGCGGTCTCGGCGTCCAGCGGCGCCAGGGTGGCGGCGTTGAAGGTGACCTCGGCATTCTCCGGCTGGTGACCGGCCGCCTCCAGGGAGGATTTCACAGACTCGAACTCCTCCGGCGAGGTCATTACATCGATGGAGCCGTCATCGTTGGTGATCACATCCTCGGCCCCTGCCTCCAGGGCGGCTTCCATGATGGCGTCTTCATCCGCCCCCGGCCCGTAGCTCAGGATCCCCTGTTTGCTGAACAGGTAGGAGACCGAACCGTCCGTGCCCAGGTTGCCGCCGTACTTGGTAAACGCATGGCGCACCTCGGAGGCGGTCCGATTCCGATTGTCGGTCATGCAGTCCACCATCACCGCGGTGCCGCCGGGACCATACCCTTCGTACCGGATCTCGTCGTAGTTCTCCCCCTCGCCGCCGCCGGCGCCGCGTTTGATGGCGCGCTCCACCGTGTCTTTCGGCATGTTGGCGCCGAACGCCTTGTCCATCGCCAGCCGCAGCCGGGGGTTGGTGCCCGGATCGCCGCCGCCTTCCCGGGCCGCCACCGTGACTTCACGGATCAGCTTGGTCCAGATCTTGCCCCGTTTCTTGTCATTCGCGGCCTTCTTGTGCTTGATGTTGGCCCATTTACTATGTCCCGCCATAAAAAACCTCTCACTACCTGATTGGGGCGAGAGTTTACCACCCCGGAGGGGCTGTCAGAAATACGCCCTACCTCAGGCGCCCATCGCATGGCACTGCAGGAAGCGACCCTGCTGCAGAAAACGGCAGATCTCGGCGGCCACCCGCCGGGAAAAGAGCATCCCGGTGTGACTGCTGTTCAGCACGCAGCAGGCGGTGGCTCCCGGCAAGCGGGTCTCCGCCACGGCTACCGTACCGTCGCTGGGCTCCGCAACTCCTCCGATCAGCCGGCCGATTCCCAGCACCGAATGGGTGCTGCCGGCGATCACCCCCAGCTCCCGTCCACCTCGCCAGGGCGGCGCCTCACCCAACACCCCCCGCTCCCCGCTACGCCCCAGGAACGGATGCAGCCAGGGGGTTGCCTCCATATGCCGCGCCACCCCGCTGCCGCGGACCGGGGAGCCCAGCAACAACACCCGGCCGGGCGGCAGGTCGGGGTAGAGATCGAACAGGTGCAGCAACACGATCCCCCCCAGGCTGTGCCCCACCAGATGGAGCCGCTCCGCCCGCAACTCTGTAACAAACCGCCCCAGCCGGACGGCACTCTCCCGGGGGGTGTCACGCAACGAATGGTAGTGAAAATAACGCGGGATAAAACCGCACCGGCGCAGCCTTCCACCCAACCAGCGCAACTCCAAACCGGTCATCCAGATACCGTGTACCAACACCACGATTTCACCCCGGTTATCCGGAAAATCCGGCCGGTTTTCATCCTCCCGCGGTTGTGTTCTCATGTATCGCTTTCCCGGCCTGACAAAAATAGGGAACTTTTTTTCGATGCCAAACACCCTCAGCGAATGGACCGCATTTCTCGGCACCCCACCCCTGCCGGCAATGACCGCTACCCTTCGCAAGGTCGCACAACTGTTGGAGAATCCGCGCGCCGACAATGCCGACTTTCAACAACTGATTCAGCGCGATCCCGGCTTCACGCTGGCCCTGTTTCGCCATTTCGGCAACCGGGCCGGCACCGGCAGAGAACCACCCGCCAGCGTGGCGCATGCGGTGGCGCTGCTCGGCCACACCCCGCTTTCCGGGATGATCGCAAACCTCTCCTCCCAACCACCGGCGGTGAACACCTCCGCCGCCAAAGGGTTATACCGCTGCTACTCCCGCTCCGTGCATGCGGCTCGTTACGCCCATGACTGGGGACTCGACCACCCTGATAGTAACCCAGATGAGTTGGGACTCGCCGCCCTGTTCCACGATTGCGGGGAAATGGCGCTCTGGGCGCATGCACCGGAGAAGATGGAGCGGATCGAGGACTTGGCCGCAAAGGGAATGGATCGCGGCAGCGCCGCCCTCCAGGTCCTGGGGTTCCCGTTACCGCAGCTCAGCAGCGCATTGGCGCGGCAGTGGCGACTACCCACCTTGATCGGCACCGCCCTGCTCGGCTCCTGGCACCTGCAGTCGCGTCCGATGACGGCGGTGCTGGCGGCGGCACTGGCACGCGCCACGGAACGGGACTGGTTCAGCGAAGAGGCCGGCGACCTGATCGACGCCCTGGCCGCATTGCGCAAACTCCCGAGCCACCGGGCCGGCGCCCGGCTCCATGCGCTGGCGGCCGAGGTCGCGCGTGATCTCCACGGCCTGCCGTTTCCGGTCACCGCCACCGCCCTGGTGGCCATACGCCGGCCCAAGATAGCCGAACCGGTTCCGGAGGGCGCCCCTGCGGCAGCCACCGAAAAACGCACCGGAACCGCCCCGGCGTCCCCCCGGCCGCCGAAGTCGGGTACGCATACGGACACCAGCCGGGTGCAGGAGAACTTCTCCCGGATCATGGCCCGCATGCAAAAGGAGCTGGGACTGGAACGGCTGCTGTTCGCGATGTTGACCTCCGACCGGAAGGCCCTGCAGGCCCGTTTCGCGCTGGGTGCGGAGAAAGATTCGAAGCTGCGACATTTCGTGCTGCCGTTGGAACCGCGCAATCTGTTCGGCGCTCTGCTGGCCAAACCGCAAGGGCTCTGGTTGAACGACGAAAACCGGGAGCACTATCTGCCGCTCATCCCCCCGTCGCTCCGCGACACTATCGATACCCGCGGCTTTTTCGTAAGCTCGCTCTATGTGCGCAACAAACCCATCGGTTTCCTGTACGGCGACTGCACCCGGCCGGAACGGCTCGATCAGGACCACTTCAATCGCTTTCGGCAGCTCTGCCAACAGCTCTGCAATCAATTGGCCCAGAGGTAGTGAATGAGCCAGATCTGTTACACCATCGGCGACCGCCTCTATCTCAATATCACCGACCGCTGCACCCTGGGCTGCACCTTCTGCCCCAAGAACCTGGGGGACCGGCAGCTGCACCAATACGATCTGACCCTCGACCACCTGCCCTCGGCGCAGGAACTGATCGACGCCCTCGGCGATCCCTCCGCCTATTCCGAGGTGGTGTTCTGCGGTTACGGTGAGCCGACCCTGCGCCTGAAGGTGCTGCTGGAGGTGGCCCGCCACATCAAGGCGCACGGCGGCCGGGTGCGGATCAATACCGACGGGCTGGCCAACCTGGTGCACAAGCGAAACGTACTGCCGGAACTGGGGGAGTGCGTGGACGCCCTTTCGGTGTCGCTGAACGCCCAGAATGCGGAGGTATACGAACGTCACTGCGTTCCCGCCCTGCCCGGCTCCTATGCCGCCATGCTGGCATTCCTGAAGGAAGCGCCCCGCTACGTGGCCGAAGTGACCGCCACCGCTCTCGACGGCCTGGAAGGGGTGGATATCCCCGCATGCGAACGGCTGGCGGCGGAGTTGGGGGTGAAGTTTCGCAAACGGACCCTGGGGCGGGTGGGGTGAGCGGCTTGAACCGAGCCGTCACCTATGTAACCATCCGGCCCCCGGTTCCACCCACGCAAGAAACTGAATCATGTCCGAACAAGCCACCACCCGGCACCCCACGGCGCTCAACCTGCATACCAAATCCCGGCTGCTGATCGTCGAATTCGACGACGGAAAGCGGTTCGAGCTCCCGTGCGAATACCTGCGGGTCTTCTCCCCGGCGAAGGAGGTACGCACCTCCGATCGCCCGGTGACCGGCAAGGAACAGGTCAGCATCGAACGCATCGAACCGCAGGGACAATACGCCGTACGGCTGGTGTTCGACGACGGCCACGATACCGGCATCTACTCCTGGGATACCCTCTACACCCTGGGGGAACGGCACGCGGAGAACTGGCAAAACTATCTGCAGCGGCTGGAGCAGAGCGGTTACCGGCGCGCGGCGGATACCGGACCCCGCCGCATCACCCTGCTCTACTTCTCCTACCTGGTGAAACACCTGGGCAAACAGTCGGAAACGCTGGAGCCGCCCCCTTCGGTGAGCGATGTGGAAACCCTGTTGGTGTGGCTGCGCAAACGCGGCGCCGCCTATGCGCGAATGCTGCAGGAAGGTTCCTACCGGGTCACCGTCAATAAACAGTTCTCCGAACCCTTCACCCGGATCGAGAACGGAGACGAGGTCGCGCTGATCCCCAACTCCCCCTACCCGCCGGCGGCGAAATAAACCGCCGCAGCGGCAACCGGATCCCGCATGGATACGAAACAGGAATCACCCGAACCGGCCGGCATCCTGCGCCGTTTCGCCGCCCTGCTGTACGACACCCTGCTGCTGGGAGGGGTACTGTTCGCAGCCTCCGCCCTGGCGCTGATCGCGCACGGCGGACAACCGATTCACAGCACCAATCTCTATTACAGCGCCTATATGCTGCTGGTGAGCTTTCTGTTCTTCGCCTGGTTCTGGCTGCACGGCGGACAGACCCTCGGACTCCGGGTCTGGGGTTTGCGCCTGGTACGCAGCGACGGCGGTCCGCTGACCCTGCGTCACGCCCTGTTGCGATACCTTGCCGCCCTGCTCTCCTGGGCCGCATGCGGACTTGGTTTTTTGTGGGTCCTGACCGACCGGGAACGCCTGACCTGGCATGACCGCCTCTCCCAAACCCGCATCATCGCCCTGACCCATTTCCGCAGATAACTTTTTTCGTGTTGGGATAACCCCTAGAACTCTAGAACTTACCGAAAAGCCTCAGGCGAGCGCGAGACAAGGCAAAATTCGGCGAACAAGCGCAGTTTACCGGGTAGTAAATGAGCATTGTGAGCCGGATTTTAACGCCGTATCGTGCCGCATGAGGTTTTTCGGCGACTAGTGGACGCGGCGCATAACCCAAAACGCCAACCCCAACATCGCGAGCGCCGGAAAAGAAGCGGAAAACAGCGGATTCAGTTCGTACACCACCGCCATGTGACCCAGCATCTTGGTCAACAGGAAAAAGGTGGTGCCGATCAGGGTGCCGGCAAAGATGCGCGGCGCGATCCCCACGCTTCGCAGTACGCCGAACACAAACGGAATCGAAAGAAACACCATCACCAGGGTGACCAACGGCATCACGATCTTGTTCCAGAAGGCCACTTCGAACGGAATCGCGCTCTGGCCGTTCTCGTGCATAAACTGGATATATTGAAACAGTCCCCATGCCGGTAACATCGCGGGTTTCACCACCACCATGCTCAACAGGGCCGGATTCAGCATCGAATCCCAGGCGGCGCTTTCCACCTGACGGCTCACCACCCGGTCCTTGGAGAACTCGCTCTGGCGGATATCGCTCAGCAACCAGTGGCCGTCCCGATACTGGGCGAACCCGGCGTGGGTCGCCAACCGCAGTTCGTCCTGGTCGGTAAACTCGTAGATGTAGATGTCCTTCAACCGGGCACCCGGCAGGATCTGGCGAATATTGACGAAAGAGTTCCGGTCGCGCGCCCAAAACCCGTACTCCGTTTTCAACGTCACCTGTTTCGATTGTTTGGAGGCCCGCATCGTCTCCGCGTATTGCTCCGCTTCCGGCGCGATCAGCTCACCGACCACCACCACCAGCACCATCATCAGGATCCCGGCCTTGAGCGCCGCCAGAACGATCCGGCCCAACGAGACCCCCGCCGCCCGCATGGCCGTCAGTTCCGAATGGCTGGAGAGCCCCCCCAAACCGATCATGCTGCCTAATAACACCGCAACGGGAAAAATTTCGTAGGCACGGCGCGGAAGTATCAAAAAGGTGTAGAGGAAGGCATCGACGGTACGATAGTTCCCCTCACCGACATCACCCAACTCTTCGATCAAATCGCCGAATGCGATCAGAATCAGCAATACCAAAAGAACGACCAGGATGGTCAAGATCACCGTTTTTCCGATATAGCGCTCCAGGATCTTCATCGGCTGACCCTCGCCCATACGCTCCGCTGCAATCGGTCGAATCGGCGGGAACGGAGAAACAGCAACGCCCCACCGAAACCGAGCATGAATATCGGTACCCACCAGCGCCCCAACCAGGCAGCGGTCACTCCGTCTTTCATCCAGCTCCCGGAGACCGCCTGCAGATTCATGTAGACGAAATAGAGCAGAATCGCCAGAGCCATCTGCCAGGCGCTCCCTTCCCGCGGGATCGAGCGGCAAAGCGGCACGCTGAGCACCGCGAACACCAACACCGCAATCGGCAACAGTAATCTCGCCTGCCCCTCGGCCCGATCGCTGAGATCATCCGACGCGAGCAGTACTCCCGTGGGCAGTGCACGCCGGGAAACCTTCTCATCCCCTACCGGAGTGCTTGCGATCCGCATCCCGTACTTCTCCAGCTCCCCGATCGAATAGTTGCTGCTGCCGGGCTCCCCTTCGTAGCGACGCCCCTGCTTCAGAACCACAAACCGGTCACCACTCTCGGGATCCACGTACTGATAACCCTCTTGGGCCGTAACGATCCCAAGCTTCCCGTGCTGCCGGTTTTGCACAAAAACCCGGCGCAGCCGGCTCTTGTCTTCCGACATATCCTCGACATAAAACACCAGTCCACCCTTCCGGAATTCGTTGAACCGGCCAGCGATGGCGGTAGTGAATTCCGCGGATTGCTTCTCCGCCTTCAGAATCGCGGCTTTGGCCTGATTCATCCAGGGCAACACCATGACGCTCAATAATGCCACCACGATCGCCACCGGCAGCGCGGCATAAAATATGGAGCGGTAGATACGAAGAAGCCCGACCCCGCTTGCCTCCATCGCCGTCATCTCGCTGTCACGGTACATGCGCCCGATGGCATAGAGAATGGAGAGAAAGAAAGCGGGCGGCAGAACCGTACAGAGAATCCATAACGACTCCAACGCAACCAAACTAAACAACGCGTCATTGCTGATCGCGCCGGAAGCCGCCTGCTGCAGAATCTTCATGAAGGCCTGCCCCAGGAAGATGACGAACAGAATCGCGAGAATCGCCAGGAACGATTTCGTCACTTCCTTCAGGATATAGCGATCAATAATAGGAATCATGAACTTGGCACAGCGACGGCCATAACAACCCTAGGATTCGGTAGTGGATCACGATTCCAGTATTCCGTCGCAGCGCTGGTAAATGGCGCCGTTTTTTGTAGACTAGAAAAGGAATCAACCTGCACATGCATCGTAACGAAAAATGGCGCGGGTGAGAATAGAAAGAGCAATCCAATCCGCGCAGGAGCCTTCATGGAGTTCAAGATCACAACGGGAGACCCTTCCCAACAACGTACCGCCTGCCTGATCGTGGGCATATTTGAAAGACGCCGGCTGTCTCCGCCGGCGGACACCATCGATCGAATGAGCAAGGGCTTCCTGAGCCGGGTCCTCAAAGAGGCGGCGCTGGAAGGCAAACCGGGCGACAGCCTGATGCTGTACAACATACCCGGCACCCTTTGCAAACGCGTCCTGGTGGTGGGTTGCGGACCGGACAAAGGGTATTCCCTCACAGGATACCGCAAAGCGGTATCCGCTGCCGTGAAGCAATTACAGGGCAGCGGCGCCGAAGAAGCGATCTGTTGCCTGGGTGATCCGTTACCCGGCGAAGGAAACGCCTATGCCATGGCGCGGGATGCGGTGGTGGCGGCGGAAGCCGCCGCCTACCGCTTCGACCGCTGCAAAAGCGAACCGAAACAGCCGAAACGTCCGTTGCGTCGAATCTCTCTCCTGCTGGCCGAGAAACGCCACCTCAAGCAGGCGCAGCAGGGGTTGGAGCACGGGCGCGCCATGGCCCTGGGAGCCGGGCTCGCGCGGGATCTCGGCAATCTGCCGGGCAACATCTGCACCCCCACCTACCTGGCGGAACAGGCCAAGGAGCTGGGACGCAAGTCGCGCAAGCTGCGGGTGGAGATCCTCGGGGAAAAACGGATGCAGACGCTGGGTATGGGCGCCCTGCTTTCGGTCGCCAGGGGCAGCCGCCAGCCGGCCAAATTGATCGTAATGGAGTACCGGGGCGGCCGTGCCGGCAGCAAGCCGGTGGTGCTGGTGGGCAAGGGCCTGACCTTCGACGCCGGCGGCATCTCCATCAAACCCTCGGCCGCGATGGACGAAATGAAGTTCGACATGTGCGGCGGCGCCAGTGTCCTCGGGACCATGGCGGCGGCGCTGGAGTTGAAACTGCCCATCAACCTGGTGGGCATCGTTCCGGCATCCGAGAATCTCCCGGACGGGAATGCCAATAAACCGGGGGATATCGTCACCAGCATGTCGGGACAGACCATCGAGATCCTCAACACCGACGCGGAAGGGCGGCTGATCCTGTGCGACGCCCTCACCTACGCCGAACGCTTCCAACCCGGTTCGGTGATCGACATCGCCACCCTCACCGGCGCCTGCGTGGTCGCCCTGGGCCACCACGCCTCGGGCCTGCTGGGCAACGACCAGACCCTGGTGGACGAACTGCGGACAGCGGGCGAACAGTGCGGCGACCGGGCCTGGCAACTGCCGCTGTGGGAGGATTATCAGGGCCAACTCGACAGCAACTTCGCCGATATCGCCAACATCGGCAGCAAAGGAGCCGGCACCATTACCGCCGCCTGCTTTCTCTCCCGCTTCACGAAAAAATACAAATGGGCGCACCTGGATATCGCCGGCAGCGCCTGGAACAGCGGTAAGGAGAAGGGCGCCACCGGCAGGCCGGTGACGTTGCTCACCCAGTTCCTGTTGCAACGTTGCAAATTGAGCAAGTGACAAGCTTATGACCCAGGTCGATTTCTATATCCTGAACGAGGGCGCCCAGGGGGACCGTTTTACGCTGGCCTGCCGCCTGACGGAAAAGGCTTGGCAGCGGGGCCACCGGATCTACCTCCACACCAACTCCGAGCAGGAGTCGCAACACCTGGACCGCCTGCTCTGGACCTTCCGGCAGGGGAGTTTTCTGCCGCACGGGATCGATCGGGATGCCGATCCGGAGTTCACCCCCATCCTGATCGGACATGACGGAACGGCGCAAGAAGAGCAGGATGTACTGATCAACCTCGCCATCCAGGTCCCCGCGTTCTTCAGCCGCTTCAACCGGGTAGTGGAGCCGATCGACCAGGACACCGAGATCCGACGGGCGGGCCGGGAACGGTTCCGTTTCTACCGGGATCGCGGCTACCCCCTGAACAGCCATGAGATCCAGACATGAACCAAGACCGGCATAACAACGGCGAACAGACCACCCCGCTGCCCGATTCCGTCGAGAAGCAAAACACCCCGCGCGACGGGTCGGCGGCGGTGGACGACCACGGGATCCCGATCCTGGATGAGGTGGTCTATCCGGAGACCGACCTCTCCGACGACAGCGCCCTTATCGGTCCCGAGATCCGCGAGGGACACGGCCTGCACCTGCCGGACCCGGAGGCGCTGCTGGCGGCGATGCGTGTACAACTGCAGGACCGGATGACGGAAGAACTGGATGGGATCGTCGACCGGGTCGCCACAACGACTGCGGAGCGGCTGGAGAAGGCGCTACGGCGGGAACTGCGGGAGATGCTCGACCGCCACTTGCGAAAACTGCTGGACGAACTCGGTACCGACGGCTCTTTGAACAAACCCTAGCGCGGCCGCCGTTGCGCATACGGCAGCCGGAATTTACTCCACGCTGACCGCATCCACCTTCTGAAAACCGCGCGGCAGCTTGCTGCCCCGCCGGCCACGCTCCCCCTGATAGTGATCCAGATCGGAACCTTTCAGTGAGATGTAGCGCTTTCCGGAGAAGGCGGTCAGCCGCCCACCCTCCGGCACACAGGCGACGGCGACCACAAACTCCTCCCGTTTCGCCACCCGGGCGGAGGGGATACCGATAATCTTGTTGCCCTTGCCGCGGCTCAACGCCGGCAGTTCGGAAACCGGGAATACCAGCATGCGTCCCTCGTTGGTGATGGCGGCCACCCGGTCCTGTTCGGGGTCGGTCACCAATGCCGGTTGCAATGCCCGCGCCCCTTTGGGCAGCGACAGCAGCGTCTTGCCGGCCTTGTTCTTGGCGTACAGCTCCTTGAGTTGCACCAGGAAACCATAACCGGCATCGGACGCCACCAGGTACCACTGTTCCGGGTCCCCCCCCAACACGGCGCGGAATACCGCGCCGTTCGGGGGCGTCAGACGCCCGGTCAGGGGTTCCCCCTGGCCCCGCGCCGACGGCAACGTATGAGCCATCAGGGAGTAACTGCGGCCGGTACTGTCCAGAAACACCGCCTGCTGATTGCTCCGCAGCGGGGCCGCACTCAGAAACTGGTCCCCCGCCTTGTAGCTGAGGGCGGTCGGGTCCAGATCGTGACCCTTGGCGGCCCGTACCCACCCCTTCTCCGACAACACCACCGTGAGCGGCTCGCTGGGGGTCAACTCGGTCTCGTTCAGAGATTCGGCCGCGGCCCGCTCCCGGATCGGGGAATGGCGCTCGTCTCCGTACTGTTCCACATCCGCCCGCAGTTCATTGCGGATCAGGGTCTTCATGCGCTGCTTGGAACCCAGGGTCTTCTCCAACTCCCCTTGCTCTGCCGCCAGCGCCTCCTGCTCCGCCCGGATCTTCATCTCCTCCAGCCGCGCCAACTGGCGTAACCGGGTATCCAGGATATAGTCCGCCTGGATCTCCGACAGCTTGAATCGGCGCATCAACTTCGCCCGGGGTTCCTCTTCGTTGCGGATGATTCGGATCACCTCGTCGATATTGAGGAAGGCGATCAGCAGACCCTCCAGCAGGTGCAGCCGCTCCCGCACCTTGCCGAGGCGATGCTCCAGTCGGCGGCGTACCGTCTCGAAACGGAATTGCAACCACTCCTGCAACAGGCTCAGCAGATCCTTCACCTGGGGCCGTCCGTTCAGGCCGATCACATTGATGTTCACCCGGTAGCTCCGTTCCAGATCGGTGGTGGCGAACAGGTGCAGCATCAGCCGTTCCACGTCCACCCGGTTGGAGCGGGGCACGATAATCAGACGGGTCGGATTCTCGTGGTCCGATTCGTCCCGCAGGTCCTCCACCATCGGCAACTTCTTGGCCTGCATCTGTTGCGCGATCTGCTCCAGTACCCGCGCCCCCGAGACCTGGTGGGGCAGCGCCGTAATCACGATATCCCCGCGATCCAGCTCATAGACGGCCCGCATCCGGAAGCTGCCGTTTCCGGTCTGATAGATCTTCAGCAACTCCTCGGACGGCGTAATGATCTCCGCCTCGGTGGGAAAATCGGGCCCCGGTATTTTCCCGAACAAATCCTTCACCGTGGACTTGGGCTCCTCCAACAACAGGATGCAGGCCTCCGCCACCTCCCGCAGGTTGTGGGACGGGATATCGGTGGCCATGCCGACGGCGATGCCGGAGGTGCCGTTCAGCAGCAGGTTGGGAAGACGCGCCGGCAGCACCACCGGTTCCTCCAGGGTGCCGTCGAAATTGGGCGTCCAATCCACCGTTCCCTGCCCCAGTTCCGACAGCAACAGTTGCGCATAGCCGGTCATCCGGGCTTCGGTATAACGCATGGCGGCAAACGACTTGGGATCGTCCGGCGAACCCCAGTTGCCCTGCCCGTCGATCAGCGGATACCGGTAGGAGAAAGGCTGCGCCATCAGCACCATGGCTTCGTAACAGGCGCTGTCGCCGTGCGGATGGAACTTGCCCAGTACGTCACCGACCGTACGGGCCGATTTCTTGAACTTGGCGGTTGCCGACAGCCCCAGTTCCGACATGGCGTAGACGATACGCCGTTGCACCGGCTTCAGACCGTCCCCGATATGGGGCAGCGCCCGGTCGAGGATCACGTACATGGAGTAGTCCAGATATGCCTTTTCGCTGAACGCCTTCAGCGGCATCTGCTCGATATCTTCCAGATTCAGCTCCAGATCTTTGGCCATAGAGGTTGTATCTCAATCACGTTTAATGGGCCCGCAGGCGCGGGAGAATTGGCTGGAAAGGGATGATACGGAAAGCGGACCGACTTGTCACAGAGACGGCACCGGGGTGCCGAAGTGAACGGCTGACGCCGTTACCACCACCAGGCGAGGGCGCCGGCGATGACCGCCAGCAGCACCAGCAACCGCAGGATACCGCGCAGCCGGGATCCGGGCGTGGGTTTGGATTTTATCGGTGGAGGAATTGCAATACACATGGTTGTTCAGCGATTCGGCGGCCGCCTGAGGTCAATGATCGCGGCCGCTCTCCCTCCGCGCATTGAAGCCGACCCGGCACCGGGAGTCGATGATAATCCGCAAACCGCTCGTTCACTCCGGCTCCACCAGAAAAAGAAACACATAGGCGGCGTCATTCACCTCGACCCGCAGGTTGGCGCCGTGATTCTCCGCATAGACCTCCCAGTTGGGCCGATCCCGGGTGCATTCACGGGCTTCCGGATAACCGACATCGCGGGCCGCGTCGTACCAGGCCAGCAACATGCTCTCGTCGCCTTCCCGGCGCGCCGCCGCATCGGCCTCCGCCTTCGCCAGCTCAAATCCCGAAGGAAGAACTCCCAGTTCGAGCGCGATCTTTTTCATCGCCTCTCCTCCCGAAGTACCGATACCGGCCCCTCCGGTTAAAACAATTTATGTCCGGTCCGTTGGTCCCCGTGGTCCGGATATTTGATTGCGTTCACCACATCATCGGGTTGACGCGGAAAGCTGGAACGGCAGATGTAGTAGTTCAACAGATCCACCCGGTACTGCATATGCAGATCGTTCAGGATCGGCTGCCAGTGCGGTTCCCGCACCCGCCGCATGCCCCCTTTGGAGGCCCCGAAGGCATAGAGTTTATACTCCTCGGTATTACACCGAATCCCCTCATAAAAAACATTCCTGGTGCCCGTTTGGGACTCGATCACCAGAGTATAACGTGCCACGTTGTCGTCCTTGCCCACGGAGAGGGATTTGGTATCGACATAATATTCGAAATTGGAAGTGTCGCCGTCCACTTCGAACTGCAGCAGATCATCGTCATCCGGATAAGGGGGAATCTTGACCTCTTTCTCCTCCTGCCATTCATACTCCTCGATGTCATTGGGGTCGATCGATCCCTGAGTCGGCATCTGATCGATAAAAGGCCGTTCCCGAGCGGCCCATGCGCCTCCGGTCAATACCATCAGACAAAATCCGGCAAACAGCAAAATCTCCACACGTTTCATGGTCATCACCAGTTATTTCGATTGATTCACCCTACTTAGGGTTTTATAGAGCAACCCGGGTCGGTTGCAACCCCAGGCCGGTTTCCGTTTTTCCCCGGCACGGGGTCAGACCCGCTCTACCGGGGATCGTTCACACCTCCGCCAGATCCCCTTTCTTCTGCAGCCACTCCTTACGATCAGGCGCCCGCTTCTTCGCCAGCAGCATGTCCATAAGCTTGTGGGTATCGTCCCCGCTCTTCAGGGTCAATTGCACCAAACGGCGGGTATCGGGATGGATGGTGGTCTCCCGCAGTTGCAACGGATTCATCTCGCCCAAACCTTTAAACCGTTGAACGCTGATCTTCCCTTTGAGCTTCTCCGCCGCAATGCGGTCCAGGATTCCCTGTTTCTCCCCCTCATCCAGGGCGTAGAACACCTGCTTCCCCACGTCGATCCGGTAGAGCGGCGGCATCGCCACATAGACATGCCCCTCCTGGACCAGTTTCGGGAAATGGCGCAGAAACAGCGCACACAACAGGGTGGCGATGTGGGCGCCGTCGGAATCCGCATCCGCCAGGATACAGACCTTGCCGAAGCGCAGTTGGGAGAGGTCGTTGGAGCCCGGTTCCACCCCGATCGCCACCGCGATATCGTGCACCTCCTGGGAAGCCAGCACCTCCGCAGAGTCCACCTCCCAGGTATTCAGGATCTTGCCCCGCAACGGCATAATCGCCTGAAACTCCCGGTCGCGCGCCTGTTTGGCCGAGCCCCCGGCGGAATCACCCTCCACCAGGAACAGCTCACTGCGTCGCGGATCCGGAACAGTGCAATCCGCCAGCTTGCCCGGCAGCGCCGGCCCCTGGGTCACCTTCTTGCGCACCACCTTGCGGCCGGCCCGGCTGCGTGCCTGGGCGGCATTGATGGCCAGCTCGGCGATCTGTTCGCCCACCTCGGTGTTCTGGTTCAGCCAGAGACTGAAGGAGTCCTTCACCACTCCGGAGACGAAAGCGGCGCACTCGCGGGAGGAAAGCCGCTCCTTGGTCTGACCGGAGAACTGCGGATCGGCCAGCTTGACCGAGAGGATGTAGCTGCACTGGTTCCACACGTCGTCCGGCGCCAGCTTGACCCCCCGCGGCAGCAGATTCCGGAATTCACAAAATTCCCGGACCGCCTCGGTCAATCCGGACCGGAGGCCGTTGACATGGGTCCCTCCCTGCGCGGTGGGGATCAGGTTGACATAGCTCTCGGTGACCGCCTCACCCCCCTCGGGCAGCCAAAGCACCGCCCACTCCGCCGCTTCATCGTTCCCCTCCATGGCGCCGAGAAACGGCTCCGGCGGTAACAACGGCGCCCCCGCCAGGGCATCCAGGAGATAGTCCTTGAGGCCGTCCTGGTAACACCACTCCTCTTGCTCGTCGCCGGCCTCATCGTAAAACACCACCCGCAGTCCGGGACAGAGCACCGCCTTGGCGCGCAGGATATGCCGCAGTTGCCGTACCGAAAACTTGGGGGAGTCGAAATATTTCGGATCAGGCCAGAACCGAAGCGTGGTGCCGGTGTTGTTGCGGCCGACGCTCCCCACCACCTCCAGCTGCGACACCTTCTCCCCCCCGGCGAAGGCCATGTTGTACTCCTTGCCGCCCCGCCGGACCCACACCTCCAGGTGTTTGGAGAGCGCGTTGACCACCGACACCCCCACCCCGTGCAGGCCGCCGGAAAAACGGTAATTCTTATTGGAGAACTTTCCTCCCGCGTGCAGCTTGGTGAGGATCACCTCCACCCCCGGCAGTTTCTGTTGGGGGTGGATATCCACCGGCATCCCGCGCCCGTCATCCTGTACCTGCAGAGAACCGTCTTGGCACAGAATCACCTCGATATTGGAGGCATGACCGGCGATCGCTTCGTCCACGCTGTTATCGATCACCTCCTGCGCCATATGGTTCGGCCGGCTGGTGTCGGTGTACATGCCCGGACGCTTACGTACCGGCTCCAGGCCGCTGAGCACCTCGATATCGGAGGCGTTGTAGGAACCGTTGCTCATAGATGAAAGTAGCCCTTCTTTTCCTCTGGTTGAATCCGGTAAGATGGCCGTCGCTGCGACCACTATCCGCACGCGGAAGTTTACAGGTCCGGCCCCAAACTGGCGAGTGAGTACTCGGAAGATTGACCATCGCCCCCCATCGGGTTAGGTTTTGGTTTTCCGGAACCCATTTCTCTATGACCGTGCCGAAACAGAAAAAAACCACTCTCACCTTTGAACAGGCCCTGGCGGAATTGGAGGCCCTGGTGACCACCATGGAGCAGGGGGAACTCTCTCTGGAGGAGTCCCTGAAATCCTTCGAACGGGGGGTTGAACTGACCCGCACCTGCCAGCAGGCTCTGAAAGAGGCGGAACAGAAGATTGAGATCCTTACCCGGAAGAGTCCGGATGCCGAACTGGAACCGTTCGAAGAGCGGGAATAGTCCGGACCCCATGCCCAAACCGTTCATCGCAGTATAGGTATCGTCACCTTTGGAAACGTATCTGCAGGCATGCCGGACCCGGGTCGAGCAGGCCCTGGATCGCTGGCTCCCTTCCGATTCCGTGCAACCGGAACGGCTGCATGCGGCCATGCGCTATGCGGCGCTGGGGGGTGGAAAACGGGTCCGCCCGATCCTGGCCTACGCGTCGGGCGCCGCCCTGGGGGTGCCGCCGGAACGGCTGGACGGGCCGGCCTGTGCGCTGGAACTGATTCACGCCTACTCCCTGGTCCACGACGATCTGCCGGCCATGGATGACGACGACCTGCGGCGGGGACGCCCCACCTGCCATAAGGCGTTTGACGAGGCGACCGCCATCCTGGCGGGTGACGCCCTGCAGACCCTGGCGTTCAAGGTGCTGTGTCAGGACCAAGAGATCTCCGAGGACCAGACGGTTCGCCTGCAGATGATCGAAAACCTGGCCTACGCCAGCGGCTCCCGCGGCATGGCGGGCGGCCAGGCCCTGGACCTGGAGGCGGTCGGCACGGAACTGGATCTGGTGCAGTTGGAAAACATGCACATCCGTAAAACCGGGGCGCTCATCCTGGCCAGCATCCGCATGGGCACCCTCTCCGCTCCGGACGCCGACCCGGAGCAGGTGCGGGGGCTGGAGCGGTACGCCAAATGCGTCGGCCTTGCGTTTCAGGTCCAGGACGACATCCTGGATGTCGCGGGGGAGACCGCGATCCTCGGCAAGACCCGCGGCAAGGATCAGGCGCAGGCAAAACCCACCTATCCGGCGCTCCTGGGGCTGGAGGGCGCACGGGAGAAAGCGCAGCGCTTGTGCACCGAGGCGCTGGAGAGTCTGGCATCCTTCGACCAACGGGCGGAGCCGTTGCGCTGGCTGGCGAACTACATCGTGGATCGCGACCGCTGATCCCGAACAAGAGAACAATCTCCCAGAAATCTTCAGGGAATCCGGCTTGCCCCCTCCCACTCCGGACCTCATAATTACCAGCTTCCGGTGCGCAGGCGCCGGAAAAAGGCAATCATCTGATTTTTATTATGTTTTTTCTGGTTCATACATTGCGTATCGTGGCTGAACCGACACGCTCCCTCCCGGTGATGCCGGGCAGAGAGATCCAGAGGTGAAAAGACCGTGACAGAGTGTACCGACAACAGCTGCAACATCGCTGACGTCCAGAGCAGCAAGGACACCCGCCGGATCGCCATCAACAAGGTGGGCATCAAGGATATCCGGCACCCGGTGCGGGTCAAGGACCGTAGCGACGGCGAACAACACACGGTTGCGACCTTCAATATGTATGTGAACCTGCCCCACAACTTCAAGGGCACTCACATGTCCCGGTTCGTGGAAATCCTGAATAGCTACGAGAAGGAGATCGGGGTCGAATCCTTCCGCGGCATGCTGCGGGAGATGGTGGAACGGCTGGAGGCGCAGGCCGGCCACATCGAGATGAACTTCCCCTACTTCGTCAACAAGAAGGCGCCGGTCTCGGGGGTTCAGAGCCTGCTCGATTACGATGTCACCCTGATCGGCGAGATCCGCGACGGCAAGGCCGACCTCTATATCAAAGTGGTGGTGCCGGTCACCAGCCTCTGTCCCTGTTCCAAGAAGATCGCCGACCGCGGCGCCCACAATCAGCGTTCCCACGTCACCGTCCAGGTACGCACCAAGGGATTTGTCTGGATCGAGGAGATTATCGACCTGGTAGAGAAAGAGGCGTCGTGCGAACTGTTCGGACTACTGAAGCGCCCGGACGAGAAATTCGTTACGGAACACGCTTATGACAACCCCAAGTTCGTGGAAGACATGGTGCGCGACGTTGCCGTCCGCCTGAATGCGGACAGCCGTTTCAGCGCCTATGTGGTGGAATCCGAAAACTTCGAGTCCATTCACAACCACTCCGCCTATGCCCTGATCGAGCACGACAAGGAGTGCGCGTAACAGGCGTCAGGAACCCGCCACGATCTCCTGCGCCACTGCGGCCAGTTGGGTCGCAATGGCCGAGACCTGACCGGGGTCATTGCCCTCCACCATCACTCGAATCAACGGCTCGGTACCCGACGGCCGCAGTAACACCCGTCCATGTTCGGCCAATTCCGACTCCGCCGATTGCACCGCTTCCTGCATGCGGGGGGAGGCCAGTACATCGACCTCCTGTTCCAGCCGGACATTGATCAACAGCTGGGGGTACTTCTCCACGTCCTGCCGCAGTTCTTTCAGGCTGCGCCCATGCTGCACCATCTCCGCCAATACCTGCAGAGCGGCGATAATGCCGTCGCCGGTGGTGGTACGGTCTAAACAGATAATGTGACCCGAAGGCTCCCCGCCCAGGATCCAGCCATGCACCTGCAACCGCTCCATGATGTAGCGATCCCCTACCTGCGTCCGTTCGAATCCGACCCCCAAGCGCTGCAACGCGTGTTCCAATCCAAGGTTACTCATCTGAGTACCCACCACCGAGCCTTGCAAACCGCCGTTCCGGTGCCGGGAACGGGCGATGATGTACAGGATCTCGTCTCCGTCCACCACGGTTCCGTCCTCATCCACCATGATGACCCGGTCACCGTCGCCGTCCAGCGCGATTCCGAGGTTGGCGCCCTGCCGTCGCACCTCCTGCTGCAGGGTCTGGATGTGGGTGGAACCCACTTCGGAGTTGATATTGAGGCCATCCGGTTCCACCCCGATGGCGGTCACCTTGGCGCCCAGTTCGCTGAAGACATGAGGCGCCACATCGTAGGCGGCGCCGTTCGCGCAATCCACCACCAGATGGAGCCCCTGAAAACTCATCACCCAGGGAATGGTGCCCTTGCAGAATTCAATATATCGGCCCGCCGCGTCACCGACCCGGTACGCCTTGCCGAGCAACCCCGACTCCACCGTAGTCATGGGGCGTTCCAGCATATTCTCGATCTGAAGTTCCACCTGATCCGGAAGTTTCAGTCCGTCGCCCGAAAAAAATTTGATGCCGTTGTCGTAATGGGGATTATGGGAAGCGCTGATCACGATTCCCGCCTGGGCGTGCAGGGTGCGGGTGAGATAAGCGATGCCGGGGGTTGGCATCGGTCCCAACAGGTGAATATTGACGCCGGCCGCCACCAGTCCCGCCTGGAGAGCCGACTCGAACATGTATCCCGAGATGCGGGTATCCTTGCCCACCAGGATCTTACTGCCCGGTTGTTTCCCCAGTACCCGGCCGGCCGCCCAACCGAGCTTCAGCACGAAATCGGGAGTGATATGGTCTTTCCCCACGCGCCCGCGAATACCGTCGGTACCAAAATATTTTCTTGTCAAAAGGTCGCCCCTTCTCGCTTTGCAGCCTTATCCGCAGCGCACCGCATGTACCACCCGGAGGGCGTCTACCGTCGGCTTCACATCGTGTACCCGAACGATGGAGGCACCCCGCTCCACCGCCAGTACCGCGGCCGCCAAACTGCCGTAGAGCCTTTCCGCTGCCGGCACATCTTGCAACAACGCCCCCACCATCGACTTGCGGGAGAGCCCCACCAGCAACGGTAACCCGAGTTCTGTGACCCGGTGCAGCTCCTTCAGCAGACGCAGGTTATGCGCCAATGTCTTCCCGAAACCGAACCCCGGATCCAGGATCAAATGGTGGCGCGGAATCCCGGCCTCCTCACAAACCCGAACCCGTTCCCGCAGAAAGGCGATTATATCGCCAACCACCTCCCGGTAGTGGGGTTCCCGCTGCATGGTGCGGGGTTCCCCCTGCATGTGCATGAGACAAACCGGCACCTGCGCCTCGCGGGCCGCCTCCAGGGCACCGGGGGCACGCAAAGCCAGCACGTCATTGATCATCCGGGCCCCGGCCGCCACCGCCGCCCGCATTACGTTCGGTTTGCTGGTATCGATCGAGACCGGTAACGACAGCTCGGCGGTGATCGCCTGAATCACCGGGAGCACCCGCTCCAGTTCCTCCTGCTCACTTACCGGTTGCGCCCCCGGCCGGGTGGACTCACCGCCCACATCGATGATATCGGCCCCTTCGTCCGCCATCTCCCGCGCCCGCTCCAGTGCGGCGGCGTGCGAAAGAAAATCACCCCCGTCTGAAAAGGAGTCGGGGGTAATGTTCAGGATCCCCATCACCCGGGGTTGGGTCAGATCCAGCGGATTATGACTGCCGGGAGTTGGCATCTCTGTTGCGATCCGGAAATCGGACCCGTTGGGCGGATCGTTTTCACGAACCCGCTACGGATCTCCAAACCATCAATGCTGGCCGGCCGGGCCGCCGATCCCGCCTTTCGACTCATCCGACGCCTGGCTGTCCGCTTCCTTCTCGCGGCTGCCGCCGGGTCGCCCTTCGTTGTCGTCCCAACCCTTCGGCGCATTCGGCTTGTTTCCGGCCATGATGTCGTCGATCTGATCGGAATCGATGGTCTCGTACTTGATCAGCGCCTCCGCCATCAGGTGCAGCTTATCCAGGTTCTCGTTGAGGATACGCTGCGACCGGAAGTAGTTGCGGTCGATGATGGCGCGAATCTCCTCATCGATGGAGTGCGCAGTATCGTCGGAGACGTTCTTGTGCTGGGTTACGGAACGCCCCAGGAACACCTCCTCTTCCTCTTCGCTGTAGGTCAACGGCCCCAGCTTCTCGGACAGACCCCACTTGGTCACCATGCTACGGGCGATCTCGGTGGCGCGCTTGATATCGTTCTGCGCACCGGTGGTCACGCTCTCCGGTCCGAAGATCAGCGTCTCGGCAAGACGACCGCCGAACAGGCTGGAGATCTGGCTCTCCAACTGCTCTTTGGTCATGCTGTAACGATCCTCCTCCGGCAGGAACATGGTGACCCCAAGCGCTCGCCCGCGTGGGATGATGCTCACCTTATAGACCGGATCGTGAGAAGGAACCAAGCGACCGACAATCGCATGTCCCGCCTCATGGTAGGCAGTAAGCTTTTTCTCCTTCTCGTTCATCACCATGGAGCGACGCTCCGCACCCATCATGATCTTGTCCTTGGCACTCTCCATGTCCTGCATCTCCACCTCGCGCTTGTTGGCACGGGCCGCGAACAGCGCTGCCTCGTTGACCAGATTGGCGAGGTCGGCACCGGAGAAACCCGGGGTACCGCGGGCGATCAGAGAGGGTTTGACGTTGTCGGAGATGGGCACCTTGCGCATATGCACCTTGAGAATCTGCTCGCGGCCGCGCACATCCGGTAACGGCACCACCACCTGACGGTCGAAACGGCCGGGGCGCAACAGCGCTGGATCGAGAACGTCCGGACGGTTGGTGGCGGCAATCACGATCACGCCTTCGTTGCCTTCAAAGCCATCCATCTCCACCAACAACTGATTCAAGGTCTGTTCCCGCTCGTCATGACCACCCCCCAGACCGGCGCCGCGATGACGGCCTACCGCATCGATCTCATCGATAAAGATGATGCAGGGGGCGTGCTTCTTGGCCTGCTCGAACATGTCGCGCACACGGGAGGCGCCGACACCAACGAACATCTCCACGAAATCGGAGCCGGAGATGGTGAAAAACGGCACCTTGGCTTCGCCGGCGATCGCCTTGGCCAACAGGGTCTTACCGGTACCGGGATTTCCCACCATCAACACGCCTTTCGGGATCTTGCCGCCCAGCTTCTGGAACTTGCCCGGATCCTTCAGGAACTCCACCATCTCCTGCACCTCATCCTTGGCCTCTTCCACCCCGGCTACGTCGTTGAAGGTCACCTTGACCTGATCTTCGCTCAACATGCGGGCACGGCTCTTGCCGAAAGACATGGCGCCCCTTCCGGCACCGCCACCCTGGACCTGACGCATAAAAAAGAACAGCAGGCCGATTAAAAACAGGATCGGGAACCAGTTGACCAGAATCGACATCAACAGGGAGGGCTTCTCGGGAAGAGTCGCCTCAATTTTTACATTGTGGCTCTCCAGGATATCGACCAGCTTGTTATCCCCGACGGCGGTCGGGAAGTTCGTATCAAAGGTTTTCTTGCCTTCCCCTTTCAGGGTTCCCTCGATCTCACCGGTGGCCTTGATGACGACCGATTCCACATCGCCGGCATCGACCCGGGCCAGAAACTCGGAGTAGCCCAACTGCTCCACTCGCGTGCGTTGGGCCGAGAAATTGTTGAACACGGTCATCAGGACGATCGCGATGATCACCCACAGGATCAGATTTTTCGCCATGTCGTTCAATGCAGAGATCCTCGCTAGTCCTCTCCCGGCAGCACCTTGACAAGAAACTGCCGAAATTCAATCAGTTAACCGCCAATCTGGCTAAGGATTGGTCACATTACTACAGTTTAAAGTTCCCTGCCACCAGATAGACCTCGCGGCTGCTGGGACGAGAGGCCTTGGGTTTGCGGGTGACCACCTTGGCGAATGCGGTTCGTAGCTCCCGCAGATATTGATCGAACCCCTCCCCCTGAAACACCTTAACCACCATGCCGCCACCCGGTTTCAGTACTTCACGCGCGAAATCGAGCGCCAGTTCGCAAAGATACATTGCCCGCGGCTGATCGACGGTGGCCATACCGGTAACATTGGGGGCCATATCGGAAATCACAAGATCCACCGGCCGCCCGTCCAGCAGCTCCCGCAACCGGTTCAGCACCGTTTCTTCCCGGAAATCGCCCTGGATAAACTCGACCCCCGGCAGCGGTTCCATCGCCAGCAGGTCCAGCGCGATCACTTTGCCGCCGGACCCCACCAGGTCGCGCGCCAACTGCGACCAACCCCCGGGCGCCGACCCCAGATCCACCACCACCTGCCCCGGCCGCAGGATCCGATCCCGTTCCTGGATCTCCTGCAACTTGTAGGCCGCGCGCGAGCGGTAACCCTCCCGCTGTGCCTGTTTCACGAACTCATCGCTGAAATGGCGATCCAGCCAGCGACGGCTACTCTTGCTTTTTTTCATGGGGGATCAATAGCGAAAAATAAGGAAATCAACCAGGTCCGGCGCGATTACCTACTCAGAGAACCGGACGATACGGCGACGGATATCGATTGCAACAAGGATGTAAGCATATCATCCGGCAACCGACACCGGGAGCGAACAACCCGTAAGCCGGCATGGACATCGGTCAGGCCACTTCCGTTCGCAGCATATTCTGGATCGCCACCGGTTTCCCCACTGCAAAACCCTGCACAAAATCAACCTCCAGCTCCCGTAGTGCGATTAATATTCCTTCGCTCTCCACATACTCCGCCACGACCTTTTTATTCAGAAAGTGAGCAATCTCGGTAACCGATTTCACCATGGCATAGCTGCTCTTGTCCGTCAGCATGTCCTTCACAAAGGTGCCGTCGATCTTGATGACATCCACCGGCAAATCCTTTAACGACGAGTAGGAAGCGTAGCCGGAGCCGAAATCGTCCAGAAAAACCCGGCAGCCCCGTTCCCGCAATGCCGCAAGCAACTGTACGGCTTTGTCGAGCTGCTGAGCCAATGCGGTTTCGGTGATCTCAAAAGCCAATTGCGACGATGAAAACGGCGAATCATCGACCTTTGCCAGCAGGAAACTCGCAAAACCCGCATCCGTCAACGACTGCACGGACAGATTGATGCTGAAATCGTCTTCACCGCTCAGTTGCTGATGATGACGTTCCAGCCAGGAGAAGAAATGATCCACCACCCAGCGATCGACCAAGCGCATACGATTGTAGTATTCCGCCGCCTGAATGAATTCACCGGGAACACACAATCGGTCCTTATCATCCATGACACGCAACAACAGTTCATGATAGGTAGGCTCGCCTTCCCCCAGAAACACCGGCTTGATGATCTGTGTGAACATCGACAAGCGGCTTTTTTTCAACGCCTCCTCGATTACCGGAACCGCCCGAATCATTCGATTACGCCGCTCTATATCCGAGTCGGTCTTCTGATAGATCCGGGTCGCATTCCCTCCTTCCTGCTTGGGAAGACTGCAGGCTGAGGCCGCTGTCTGCAACAGCGGTGCGGAATAGGGCGTGGTTTGATCGATGGCGACGATCCCGATACTCACGGTTACCGGCACACTGACGTCATTCCAGGAGAACTTCAGGTTCTCCAGCGCCCGCCGCTGAATTTCCGCAATTTGAAACCCCTCATCCAGAGAACAGTTTTCGATCAATACGGCAAACTCGTCGTCGCCGGTGCGCGCCAGAAACGCCTCCCGGGTTTGATAGGCCCCGAGTATGCCGGCGGCAGTAACAAGCAACTTATCGCCACCCTCGAAACCGCAGGCATCATTGATCATGCTGAAGCGATCAATATCCAGCATCATCAGGATATGGTGTACCTCCTCCTCGGTCGCTTTGCCGGTCAGTTGTTGCAGTTTACGTTCCAGCGCTTTTCTGCTGTGCAGACCGGTAAGGCGATCCCGATCGCTCTCCGCCTTTAAACCCCGCAAGGTATCCTGCAGGATGCGGTTCACGGTCCGGGTCACCAGCGGCAACTCATTGTCTTCCAACATTGCGTATTTGTGCTCGGAAAACAGCGCGGCGAGCGCCGTATCCCCTATATCCAGCGCCTTGCGGCCGCTACCGTCCACAAATACCAGACGCGATGCGGAGGCATTTTTCCAGGCCAGACTGATCAACCGGACCTGTCCGGCCTCTCGTTGCTCCACAATCCATTCCCCGATGGAGATACCATGCACCAACTCCAACCAACCCGACTTGACCTGAATCCCATCCGGTTTCGCCGGGACGTTCGCCATTTGCCGCCGGAACATGGAATCGAGAGTATCGCGATCGAGCGATACCCGTTGCTCGAGGAACTGCCCATACTGATCGCTTTCTTGCTTCACTAACTTTTCCAGATCAGCGATAAACTGCGCGGACGCCTCCCGGTGCACCGGATAATGGACAAAGCCATCCTTCAAAACCTCGATCAAGGCCGCGATCTTTTTTCGGGGAACCGGCAATGGCGGTTGGGTTTCTGCGAACAATTCGAGAAAACGATCCACCAGGCCGGAATAGACGCGCCACTCTTCGCTTTGGGCGCCCCGGCTGGCGAGGGTTTGCGTCAGGAGAGCGGCCCAACCGAGCCGTAACAGTCGCTCCAACAGAATCGACACCGTACCGGTGGCAAGTTTTCGCTTCAGCAACTCCAGAACCATACCTTCGGCATGCCGATAGGTCTGGTCCTCATCGCAGCTCTTCACCACCACCGCGCGACTTTCGTCAAACCCCGCCTTCTGCTGCTGGATGAGTTGCTCGATCCGTACCGTGATCTCGTTGAGATCGACATTACCGCTCTGCAGGTCGCCCACCCCGATCGAATCCAAAACCCCTCCCAGCAACCCCTTTTCACCGGATGTCGGCTCCGCCGCGCGGGAGAGATAGGGGGCCAGATAGCCCAACGCCTCCAACAGGCGGCGCCCCGGGTGTTCCGGATTGTTTAACAGGGTGGGATCGCTGAGCGCCTCTCTGATCAACGGAACCTGGAGACTTGCCACAAAGCGCCGGATTTCGCGGTTCAGGTGGAGATCGCTCTGGATCGAGGAGACCAGTTGCTCGGTGGCGTTGATCACCCCACGCGCCTGCGGCGTCAAAACGACCGGTCCGTCCGTGCCTCTGCCGGCATTGAGCCGGGATTCGATCTGTTCCGTCATCGGCTGCAAACCGGCGACCGGGATTGCGGCAAGAACCTCCAGCGCCGCCTGTTCCGATATCGTCGCTCCCTGCGTCCCCGTCTCCGCCGTACCGGTCCCCGTGATTCCGCCCGCCCGGCCGGAACCTTCGCTGCGTGTCCCCAATAATGAGGCCAGGGTACCCATCGCGGTTTTTTTACTTCGCACACGCGGCGCCGACCGGTCCTTCTCCTCCTCCCGAACGGATACATGGTCGATCAAACCGGCGGCCCGCACCCGATCAATGACGCCACGCTCATCAAGAAACGCCTGCAACTCGTCATACAGAGTGGCGATGTGCGACAGCACGTATTGATGAAATAATTTGAAGAGAACCTGCTTGGCCGGGAACGACAGACTCAGCGGTTCCAGCGCCTGCTTGTAATCCCAGAGAATGGAATAAGGCGACAGCGGATTGGTCTCGTCACTGATCCGCATGCGCGAGAGAACCAGCAGACATTTTTCCAAAATGAATAGTTGACGTGACAGATCGGCGCCGGCCCGCCGGGCGATACCGACCACCAGCGCCCACTCGTCGAAATTCTCCCTGGAAACCAACTCCAGGACTTCATCCCCTTGCTCCGGACGCTTCGGCATGTCTCCGGATTTCGCCCCCCCCATCAACGCCGCCACCCCGACTCTGAAGCTGGAGAAAAATCGCTGCCGGGTGCCGCTCCACTCCTTTTCAAGGGTCGCCGAAACCAGCATCATATCTTCGCGCTGATCGTTCGATCCCGCCTCATCCGCAATCCGCGCCAACTCAATCAGTGAGTGATGTTCGAACTGCTCATACTCACGTTGCAGGAACCGCTCACCGATAGAAGCAATACCTTTTAGAATATCCTGCGCCTGATCTTTTCCATCCGGCCCCAGAAAGAGGGCTTTGGCCAGAGATTTTCGATCGCGCTGCCGCTCTTCCCGATGTTTCGCAACCAGATACTTCAGAAGATCGTTGCCGGGATCCGTAAACGACACCCCCAAACCGGCCTCTCCCCGGAAGCGGATTTTGACCTGGGCGCTCAGCCCCGTCGCCTGGCCGCTCACTTCCGGCGGGATCTCCACCCGAATCTCGTCCGGTACCCCTTCCACCCCTCCCGGAAGCGCCATCCCGTCTCGCGGTTCCAAAAATAGTCCGCCGGCCGAAAAATTGCCGATGCGCCAATTCCACAGGGACATGCCGCGCACCACCAATACTGCCGACTGGTCGGTCATTGTTCGTTGACTGGTTCTACGCTCCATATCCCCTGCTTTCTTGCCGGTTATCAGTCTGCTCGTCCCATTCCCGAGAGTACTACGGACAATCCCGATCGCACAGGATCGTGTTGTAAGGTTCGCTCATTTATCGACAGTTTCCAAGTATTCATAAAAACCCAAACGCAGGCCGGATCCGGCCGCAACCGGCATTTTCCGCCAAAAGACCCCTGCCGGGCAGCGATACCCCTATTACCTGAACGGCGATGATGCGCTAGAATGCGCGACCTTACGCACCCTGGAATTCCTATGCCGCTCACCCAGAAACAAAAACGTCAGCTGAAGGCCCTCGCCCACCATCTCAAGCCGGTCGTCATGGTGGGACAACACGGGCTCACCGAAGGGGTCTTCAATGAATTGGAGTCCGCCCTGGACGCCCATGAACTGATCAAGGTGCGGCTGAGCGGAGCGGACCGCGATGAACGCCGGCAGATGCAACAGACCATCGGCGTCCGGACCGGCGCGGACCTGGTCCAACAGATCGGGCACATCGCGATCTATTACCGCCGCAATCCCAAAAAACCCCGTATCGTCCTGCAGTAACCTCTCCGTCCCCCCCCGAAAAGGGGCACCGCTCGGGATTCCCCCAAAACGCCCCTTGTATTTATCAGAGCAAAATACTAGGTTTTAGGTAGATAGAAACGTATTGCCTTCGCCACGGCAATGTCTGCTTTCGGAACCGGGAGAACAAGGACATCCCCTATGGGCTGGCGCAACGATCGGGAACAGTGGGGCTGGGTCGCGGTAATCCTGCATTGGTCGACTGCGGCGGGGGTGTTGCTCATGTTCCCGCTCGGACTCTGGATGACAGATCTGGAGTACTACCATCCCTGGTACCACCGCGCGCCGTTCCTTCACGAAAGCCTGGGTGTCCTTTTACTCTTTCTGGTTGTCATCCGCCTGGCATGGCGCTTTTCGGGACGGGCGCCGTCGCCCCTCGCCACCCACACCCGTATCGAGCGAATCGTCGCCGCGGTGGTCCATCCGCTGCTCTACCTGCTGCTACTGGCGGTTCTGGTCAGCGGCTATCTCATGGCGACCGCTGACGGCAGTGCGGTGGAAGTGTTCGGCTGGTTCGCACTCCCCGCTCTCATCAGCGGACTCGAGCAACAGGCGGATATCGCGGGCAAAGTGCATCTTGTGCTGGCGATAACGCTGATCGCTCTGGTACTGCTGCACACCCTGGGTGCGTTGAAGCACCATTTTATCGACCACGACCGGACACTGCTGCGCATGTTGGGCCGGTCGGCTACAACAAAAGAAAGCACGAGGAGATGATCATGAAACGAATCCTTGCATCCGCCGTAGTACTCAGTCTGACCCTGGCGCTGACACCGGTTTGGGGAGCGGACTACGTGATCGATACGCAGAACGATCACGCCTTTATCGTGTTCCGGATCAAGCACCTGGGCTACAGCTGGCTTTGGGGCCGCTTCAACCACCTCAAAGGCACCTTTAAGTACGATGAAACCAATCCCGCCTCCTCCCGAACGGATGTCACCGTCGAGACCGACAGCATTGATACCGACAATGCACTACGCGACAAACACCTGCGTGGTGAGGAATTCCTGGATGTCGAGAAATTCCCGACAGCCCGGTTTGTCAGCACCTCCTATGTGGAAGGGACGGACGGCAAGGCCACCCTGCAGGGAAACCTGACTCTGCACGGCGTCACGCGGCCGATCACCATCGCGGTGGAATCCATCGGCCACGGCCCCGATCCATGGGGCGGATATCGCCGGGGATTCGCGGGCAGCGTGACGCTGACGTTGCAGGACTTCGGCATTCCGCCGACTCTGGGGCCCGCCTCCGCTCAGGTGGAACTCTTCCTGTCGGTGGAAGGGATCCGGACAGAGAGCCTTGCGGTCCTGGATTCGGGGCGTTGAGACCGGAATGAGGGCGGCGGGTGAACCGCCGGTCAGTGGGGATTCCGCACGTCGGGGTCGGTGGTAGCGGCATCCTCTTGCAGCGCCTCCGCCATCAGCGCGTTGACCGCCGCGCGGGTGGGAACCACCTCGCCGGACAGCGAATAACCGGGGAAAAACTCCCGGCCGTCTCTCCTGTTGGCTTGCGCAGCCGCTTTCATTTCGGCGATCCGGCGGTAACAAGGGGCAAGGGTGGCATCATGCCTGCACCCCAGCAGATGATAGGTCTCGTGCACCGCCACCGCCGCCGGATCGCGCCCGATATTCGTGTCCGCAGGGACCGGAACGAACACATACCCGTGGGTGGAGGTATTGGTCTCGACGGAGCCGAACCCCTCCGCCAGCGCCCCCCATAGCTGTTCTCCCGAACGCCGCGCCACCAGTGCCAGCAGGCGATCGCAGGGCGATTCAATGGGGTGAGAAACCAGTTCGTTCATGAGTTGCGGTGAACTCGATGAGGCGGGATGCCACGCGCGTGTCCAGGCCACATGAACATCCAGGCCGTAGCGATCCAGTTCGGTACCGATGGCCGCTATCACCCGGTCCGTCTGCGCAGCGGTCACTCCTTCATCCCGGAGCAGACACAGGCGAAACGGCTGGCGCGGACCGAAGTCGATCCCCTGGAGCGACGCCGAATCATGCATTCCGACGGTGGTGCAACCACCGACCGAAACAACACACATCAAAAGCGGGAAAAGTTTCCGATACAAGATCACGGCCAACAGCGGCGCACTGATGTTCTGCTATTCGTAGCGGACCGCGACGATCTCCATGTGACGAAGTCCGTTGGGAGTCTGCACCTCCGCCACGTCGCCCGCCGATTTGCCGATCAAGGCGCGCGCGATGGGAGAGCTCACCGAGATCAGTCCCTCCTTGTAGTCGGCCTCGTCGTCGCCGACAATCTGGAAGGTGTGCTCCGCATCCTCCTCGTCTTCATAGACGTCGACGGTGGCGCCGAACACCACCCGGCCATCTGCATTGATAGAGCGAACATCGATAATCTGAGCGTGCGAAAGTTTACCCTCGATCTCCTTGATTCGTCCTTCGATGAAACCCTGCTGCTCGCGAGCCGCGTGATATTCGGCGTTCTCCTTCAGATCGCCGTGCGCGCGCGCCTCTGCGATCGCCTGGATCACCTTCGGCCGGGCCACGCTCTTCAGTTCGCTCAGCTCCTGGCGCAGTTTCTCCGCACCGCGTATGGTCAGTGGTACCTTGCTCATAATCGGGTTATCTCTTGTTCCGGGATCAGATAGTGATCGTGAGGATATCGGCCGACATCTAAATAGTTAATGTAGACGGTAGACCGAGTACGGTAAACGGGGAGAGTAAATCCTCCTATCACCCTGCCTCCCGTCTACTGTTTATTCACCGCCTGATGCAGATCCTGCAGACGGTTCACCTCGACACTGTCCACCTGCTCCAGGGCCAGACAATAGGCCTCCGCTCCTGCAATTGTAGTGGTATAGCTCACCTTGTGCTGCAATGCGGCGCGGCGAATCCCGGCGGAATCCTCAATCGCCTGTTTCCCCTCGGTGGTGTTGACGATCATGCTGAACTCGTCGTTCTTGATCATATCCACGATATGCGGCCGCCCTTGCGCCACCTTATTGACCCGGACACAGGGGATACCGGCCGCCTCCAGCGCCCGGCAGGTGCCGCCGGTGGCGTACAGCTCGAATCCATGGTGCAGCAGTTCGCGCGCGACCTTGACCGTGCGCGCCTTGTCGGCGTCCCGCACCGAGAGCACCACCCGCCCGCTGCGCGGCAGTTCCATTCCGCCGCCCGCGGCCGCCTTGGCGAACGCCTCGCCGAAGGTCTTGCCGACCCCCATCACCTCGCCGGTGGATTTCATCTCCGGGCCCAGCAGGGTATCGACGCCCGGGAACTTGATGAACGGAAATACCGACTCCTTGACGAAGAAATTGCCCGGGATCACCTCCTTGGTGAAGTTCTGCTGTTTCAGGCTCATTCCCGCCATGCAGCGGGCCGCCACCTTGGCCAGCGGCACCCCGGTGGCCTTGGAGACGAACGGCACGGTGCGCGAGGCGCGCGGATTCACCTCCAGCAGATAGATCTCGTCATCCTTGATGGCGAACTGGGTGTTCATCAGCCCCACGACTTTCAGCTCCAGGGCCAGTTTGTGCATCTGTTCCCGCATCCGGTCCTGCACATCCCGGGAGAGCGTATACGGGGGCAGGGAACAGGCGGAGTCGCCGGAGTGCACACCCGCCTGTTCGATATGTTCCATGATGCCGCCGATCACCACATCGCTACCGTCGCAGATGGCGTCCACATCCACCTCGATGGCGTCATCCAGAAACCGATCCAGCAACACCGGCGAATCGTTGGAGACGCTCACCGCCTCCCGCATGTAGCGGCGCAGATCCTCCTCCCCATAGACGATCTCCATGGCGCGTCCGCCCAATACGTAGGAGGGACGCACCACCAGGGGGTAGCCGATCTCTTCCGCCAGGCGCACCGCCTGCTCCGTCTCCACCGCGGTGCGGTTGGGAGGCTGCTTCAACCCCAGCGTCTCCACGATCTTCTGGAACCGTTCGCGGTCCTCGGCGGCGTCGATGGCGTCGGGGCTGGTGCCGATAATCGGCGCCCCGGCGGCCTCCAGGTCCCGCGCCAGCTTCAGCGGCGTCTGACCGCCGTACTGCACGATCACCCCGGTGGGCTGCTCCCGCTGGATGATCTCCAGCACATCCTCCAGGGTGAGGGGCTCGAAATAGAGCCGGTCGGAGGTGTCGTAGTCGGTGGAGACGGTCTCCGGATTGCAGTTGACCATGATGGTCTCGTAGCCGTCGTCGCGCATGGCGAAGGCGGCATGCACACAACAGTAGTCGAACTCAATCCCCTGGCCGATGCGGTTGGGACCGCCGCCCAACACCATGATCTTCTTGCGATCGGTGGGCGCCGCCTCACACTCCTCCTCGTAGGTGGAGTAGAGATAGGCGGTGGAGGTGGCGAACTCGGCGGCGCAGGTGTCCACCCGTTTGAACACCGGCCGTACGTTGGCGGCCCAGCGTTTCTCCCGGATCTCCTTCTCCCGCACCCCGGTCAGGGTCGCCAACCGGCGGTCGGCGAACCCCTTGCGCTTGAGCTGACGCAGCCGCGCTCCATCCAGCGCCGCGATCCCGCCCTGACGGATCTCTTGTTCGATCCGGATCAGCTCTTCGATCTGCACCAGGAACCAGGGATCGATGGCGGTGGCCTCGTGCGCCTCCTCCAGGCTCATGCCGAGCCGGAAGGCGTCGGCCAGATACCAGAGCCGCTCCGCGCCCGGCTGCCGGATCTCCTGCAGCACCCGCTCGCGCGCCCCTTCGGAATCGGGATCCACCATCTCGCACAGGCCGTACTTGCCGATCTCCAGCCCGCGCAACGCCTTCTGCAACGACTCCTGGAAGGTGCGGCCGATGGCCATCACCTCGCCCACCGATTTCATCTGCGTGGTGAGCCGGTCCGGCGCCTTGGGGAACTTCTCGAAGGCGAAACGCGGCACCTTGGTCACCACGTAGTCGATGGTGGGTTCAAAAGAAGCGGGAGTGGCGCCGCCGGTGATCTCGTTCTGCAGCTCGTCCAGGGTGTAACCCACCGCCAGTTTGGCCGCCACCTTGGCGATGGGGAAGCCGGTGGCCTTGGAGGCGAGCGCCGAGGAACGGGAGACGCGCGGATTCATCTCGATGATGATCATGCGCCCGTTCTCCGGATTGATGGCGAACTGAACGTTGGAACCGCCGGTATCGACCCCGATCTCGCGCAGCACCGCCAGCGAGGCGTTGCGCATGATCTGGTACTCCTTGTCGGTCAACGTCTGGGCCGGCGCCACGGTGATGGAGTCGCCGGTATGGATTCCCATGGGGTCCAGGTTCTCAATGGAGCAGACGATGATGCAGTTGTCCTGGTGGTCGCGCACCACCTCCATTTCGAACTCCTTCCATCCCAGCGCCGACTCTTCGATCAGCAGTTCGCTGGTGGGAGAGAGATCCAGACCGCGGGTACAGATCTCCTCGAACTCCTCGCGATTGTAGGCGATGCCGCCGCCGGAGCCGCCCAGGGTGAAAGAGGGGCGGATGATGGCGGGAAATCCGATCTGGGCCTGCACCTGGTGCGCCTCTTCGATCGAGTGAGCGATGGCGGAACGGGGCATGTCGAGCCCGATCTTCTGCATCGCCTTGCGAAACAGGTCCCGGTCCTCGGCCTTGTCGATCGCCTCGCGCGAGGCGCCGATCATCTCCACCCCGTACTGTTCCAGCACCCCTTCGCGCACCAGGTCGAGCGCGGTATTGAGCGCGGTCTGGCCGCCCATGGTGGGCAGCAGGGCGTCCGGCCGCTCCTTCTCGATCACCCGCGCCAGGGTGCGCCAGTTGATGGGCTCGATATAGATCGCGTCCGCCGTCTCCGGATCGGTCATGATGGTGGCGGGATTGGAGTTCACCAGGATCACCCGGTAGCCCTCCTCCTTGAGCGCCTTGCAGGCCTGCGCCCCGGAATAATCGAACTCGCAGGCCTGACCGATCACGATGGGACCGGCGCCGATGATCAGGATGCTCTTTATATCAGTACGTTTTGGCATATTCGTAATTCAAACTGCAGGACGATCAACTTCTTGCATTCATCAGATCGATGAAATGATCAAACACCGGCGCCACGTCGTGCGGTCCGGGACTCGCCTCGGGATGGCCCTGAAAACTGAAGGCCGGCCGGTCGGTGCGGTGAATCCCCTGCAGGGAGCCGTCGAACAACGAGCGGTGAGTGGCCTTCAGGTTGGCCGGCAGGGTCGCCTCGTCCACCGCGAAGCCGTGGTTCTGGCTGCTGATCATGACGGTGTTCGTTTCCAGGTCCTGCACCGGGTGGTTGGCGCCGTGGTGGCCGAACTTCATCTTCACGGTGCGGGCGCCGCTGGCCAGTCCGAGCAGCTGGTGGCCCAGGCAGATACCGAACACGGGAACACTTTCTTCGACGATGGTCCGGATCGCCTCGATGGCGTAGTCGCACGGCTCCGGATCGCCGGGACCGTTGGCGAGAAACACTCCGTCCGGGTTCATCGCCAGCACCTCGGCGGCCGGGGTCTGCGCCGGCACCACCGTGACCCGGCAGCCGCGATCCACCAGCATGCGCAGGATATTGCGCTTGACGCCGTAATCGAAGGCCACCACATGCAGCGGCAGTTGCTCCTCCGGGTCGACCGGTGCTTCCGGCAGCCCTTCCTCCAGGGTCCAGGTGCCCTGGGTCCACTGGTAGGGTGCGGTCACGCTCACCTCTTTCGCCAGATCCATCCCCTTGAGTCCGGGGAAGGCCCGGGCCGCCGCCAGCGCGGCCGCCTCGTCGATGGCGTCACCCGCTACGATACAGCCGTTCTGCGCCCCTTTCTCCCGCAGGATCCGGGTCAACATGCGGGTATCGATCCCGGCGATCGCCACCACCCCGTTCGCCACCAGGTACTCCTCCAGCGGCTGTTGATTGCGCCAGTTGCTGGCCAGCAGCGGCAGATCGCGGATCACCAGCCCGGCGGCGTAGACACCGTCGGCCTCCTCGTCCTCGTCGGTGGTGCCGGTATTGCCGATATGCGGATAGGTCAGGGTGACGATCTGTTTGAAATAGGAGGGGTCGGTGAGGATCTCCTGATAGCCGGTCATGGCGGTATTGAACACCACCTCACCGACGGTCTCTCCGTCGGCCCCTATGGAATCCCCCCGGAACATGGTGCCATCTTCCAGAACCAGCAGTGCAGGCTTTCTCAAGAAACTGTCCCCTACAGGCGTGCCGAATCAGACGCAGCCCTAGGGCCCGCCTGGAACGGATTGTTAACTTCAGATAGGGAGCGGCGTTGCTGAACCACAATGCCGCGACCTACGGGATTCTACTTGAAGCGGCGGGAGCCTGTCCATCAACAGTGAAAAAAATCGTGCAATTGACCGAAAAAAATCCCGGCAAAGCCGCGAAGAAACGCGCCGCCTCCCGGCCGCCGCCGAACATCAGCGGCAACGATTGGTGGATACAGGCCGGGATCCGTATACTTGCAACTCTTGCAAGTGAACCCATGATGACCGAATCCGACTACATCTTCGAGGTAAGCGCCGAGAACTTCGGCGCCGTGGTACTGGAGGGCTCCCGCTCGCTACCGGTGCTGGTGGATTTCTGGGCGCCGTGGTGCGGTCCCTGCAAAACGCTGACCCCGATCCTCACCAAACTGGCGGAGGAGTATCGGGGCAAATTCGTCCTGGCCAAGATCAACACCGAAGAGCAGCAGGAACTGGCGGCCCAGTTCGGCATCCGCAGTATCCCGACGGTCCGGCTGTTCAAGAACGGACAACCGGTGGACGAATTCATGGGCGCCCTGCCGGAGACGGAGCTGCGGGCCTTTCTCGACCGCCACATCCCCCGGGAGTCGGACCGGCTGGCGGCCCAGGCCAACCAACTGGCACGGCAGGGAGACCTGGGAGGGGCCGTGCGCCTGATGGAAGAGGCGAAAAACAGCGATCCCGACAACCCGCGCGTCCTGATCGCCTACGCCCGGCTCAAGGCCATCCTGGGCAATACCGAGGAAGCGGAGCAGATTCTCGCGGCTCTACCTCCGGAAGAGCTGGAAAACCCCGAGGTGGCGGGATTGAAGGCGCAGCTGTTGTTTGATCGAATCGCGCAGACGGCGCCCGCCCTCGAAGAACTACAACAACGACTTGCAACCGACCCGAACGACAACGAGGCCCGCTACCTGCTGGCGGCCCGCTATGTGATGGAAGGGGGGTACGAACCGGCCCTGGAGCAGTTGCTGACGCTACTGCGGAAGAATCGGGATTACGCTGACGATGCGGCCCGCAAAGGGATGCTGGCGATTTTCGAGATCCTGGGCGGCAACGACCCGTTGGTCAACCGCTATCGCAACCGGATGTTCAACGCCTTACACTGACCGCGACCGAACCCCGACCGCTATCCGAAGATGTTGGCGATGGTCTTGGCGATCCAGCCCTGATCCAGTTCCGCCATCTTCTCGCGGGCCGCGCCCACGAAGGCGGCATCTTCGTTCTGGATATGCCGGACCAGCCACTCCCGCAGATCGGACAACAACTGCCCTGCAATATCCTCACCCGCGTGGAATCGCACGCGATAACCGTGAATCCTGCTGGCAAACTCGTCATGCATCTTTTTGTGTAACTCGAATGCGGGGTATTGCGCCTGCTCCTGCAGATGCTCCTCGAACGCGAAGTGCGACACCGTGTAGTCCACCAGATCGTCCAGTACCTCCTGTACGATCTGCCGGTCGTTGCCGGCAATCGCATCCTGCAGCTCGTTGATGTAGTCCACGATCCGGCGGTGTTGGCTATCGATCACCGGTACACCGGTATCCAGGTGTGAATCCCATGCAAGGTATGGCATCTCATCTCCCTCTTTCTTTCGTTATGTCATGCCGATGTATCGGCTTGTTTGGAGAAATCCTAATGGATTGGATACCCTTTGTCTTGTTGCGGCCGGCGGGAGCCTCCGGCCGTCCCCGGCGCAGGCGGGAAAAACTGGGGGACGATCAAACCTTCGGATAGAATGAAATAACAGACTCAAGCCATCCGCCGCACGATCCATGGATATCTCCGTCATCATTCCCACCCATAACCGGGCACACCTGTTGGAACGGGCCCTCCGCTCGGTGCTGGCGCAGACATCGGCGCCGCGTGAAGTGTTCGTGGTGGACGACGGCTCCGAAGACCATACCCGGGAACTGGTGAGCGAGAGCTTTCCCGATTGCCGCTACCTTTCCCAACCCAACCGCGGGGTGAGCAGCGCCCGCAACCGGGGGATCGCGGCGGCCACCGGCGAGTGGCTGGCGTTCCTGGATTCGGACGACGAATGGCTACCCGGCAAACTGGCGGCGCAACGGGAGGCGCTGCAACAAGCACCCGGCCACCGCATCTGTCATACGGATGAGATCTGGATCCGCAACGGCCGGCGGGTCAATCCGATGAAAAAACACACCAAGTCGGGTGGCGAGATTTTCCTGCAATGTCTGCCGTTGTGCGTCATCTCCCCCTCCTCGGTTCTGATCCACCGATCGATCTTCGATGAGGTGGGAACCTTCGACGAAACGCTACCCGCCTGCGAGGACTACGACCTGTGGCTGCGCATCTGCGCCCGTCACCCGGTGGCCTTCGTCAGCGAGCCGCAGATCATCAAGTATGGCGGTCACGCAGACCAGCTCTCCCGTCGCCACTGGGGGATGGACCGTTTCCGGGTGCGGGCGTTGCAGGGAATCCTTGCATGGGAAGGATTACCAAACGAGTATCGAAGGGCGGCCGAGAAGACCCTGCGGCGGAAGGCGGAGATCCTGGCTCAAGGGGCGCGCAAGCGGGGGCGGCAAAGCGAGGCGGAGGAGTACCGGGCGCTGGTGAATCGCTATATTTATCCCCGGCCAGTAGATCGCGCTGAATAACAAGTCTTGAATCTATCTCAAAATTAGAGATTTTCCTTTCAGACAAGGCCAGAGCCTTCCGAAAAGCGCAGTTTATACATAATAAATGAGCATTTGAGGAAGGCGATAACGCAGGATGAAAGGAAAAGATCAGTTTTGAGATCGGTTCAAGTCAGTATTTGGTGCGCAGCACCATCACATTCCCCTGGTGCTCCAGATTCAAGCGATTCAGGAAGCTCATCCCCAGCAATACGCGGGTGGGATTGTCGCCTTCCACCACCACGGCTTCCACGTCCCGCAACTGGATCTCTCCCACCTGTACCCGATCCAGGGTAACGGCATAGGCGCGGGCATAACCGGAAGCGGTCTGCACACCCCCCCGCACGCCATTCAGCCAATATGAAATACCGAGGCGTTTCGCCTCCCGCTCGCTCATGGCGACCGTAGTGGCCCCGGTATCCACCAACAGGTCCACCGTCCGGCCGTTGATGCTTCCTACGGTGGTGTAGCTACCTCCCGAATCCCGGGTAATCCGAACCTCGCGTTTCTGCGGCGTAGTGAAGGTGCCGCCGATCCGGCTGCCCGGAAGATAGGTGTCACGCGTGCCGTCCACCTCGATCACCGCCTCGTGTGCGTTCGCCGAGATCAACAGCAGTCCCTCGGGAGAGCGCTCCCCAACCCGCAACAACCGGTTGTGGCCGTCCACCTCCACCATCGCCTTGTCGGGAAACAGCGCCACTACGCGCACCGAATCCACGGCCCCGGCTGCTACCGGCAGGAGGAATAGAAACGCAAGAACTGTCGATCCAAAACGATTTGTCACTGACATCATCTTTAATGGTGTTTATTGGAATCTCATTTGATAACGCGGAACACTCATAAGACGCACAGAACGCAAAGAGTCAGCCTGTTTTATCACACTATCTTTGCACCTCTGCGTTTCTCTCCACAGTTGTTGCCGCGGCACTATGAATAAAGATAGGCCCCAAGTTGCAGCAGGGCAAACCCATACAACCCCGCCAGCAGGTCGTCCAGCATGATACCGAGACCGCCGCTCACGCGCCGGTCCAGCCAACCGATGGGCCAGGGTTTCCAGATATCGAACAGCCGGAACAGCAGAAATCCCGCCAACAGCCAGCCCCATCCGGGGGGCGCGAGCCAAAGTGTAACGAACAGGCCCACCCACTCATCCCACACGATCCCGCTATGGTCATGCACCCCCAGATCGTCGGAGACACGCTGACAGAGCCAGACCCCGAACAGAAACAGCGCCGCCGTCACCAGCAGATAGACCGGAGGATCGAGGGTGCGCAGCAGCAGATAGAACGGGATCGCAACCACGGTACCGGCGGTACCCGGCGCCTTCGGAGCCGCCCCGGAACCCAGACCAAAGGCAAGCAGATGGAGCGGGTTGCTCCAGTCGGGACGGGCTTCGGACGTGTGTGCGGACTCTGCCATCGATTCCAACGGCTCCGGGTCAGGTGAAGTGGTCGTAGCCGGGACGCCGCAACTCCGGCTCCCGTCCGTCCGGCAAACGGCAATGTACCCCGGACTCGGCGGTAATCACCCCGATTCGGGTCAGGTCGCAGTCACACCCGCGGCCGGTGGTCGCAAGCAGCGACTCCCGGTCGGGCGGCACCGTAAAACAGAGTTCGTAATCGTCCCCGCCGGCCACTACCGCGCCCCAGTCGCCGCCCCGCTCCAGATACTCCCGCACCGACGGCGAAAGCGGCAGACGCGCCGTTTGCAACTCCGCACCCACACCGCTGTTTTCACAGATGTGTCCGAGATCGGCCAACAGACCGTCGGAAAGATCGATGGCCGCGCTGGCGATTCCGGCCAGCGCCCGCCCCGCCGCCAGCCGTGGTTGCGGACGGTCCAGCCGTTGCAGCAACGCCTCCCCCCCGGAAGGCGCCTGATAAAGCCCCTGCCGTATCAGCAACCCCACCCCGGCATCCCCCAGGGTGCCGGTAAGATAGATCCGATCCCCCGGCCGCGCTCCGGTACGCCGCAACGCCCGACCGGGGGTCACCGTTCCGTGGAGCGTAACCGTAATGCTGAGAGGACCGTGGGTGGTGTCCCCGCCCACCAACCGCACCCCGTGGCCGTGCGCCAGATCGAGGAAGCCGCGACTGAACGGCGCCAACCACTCCGGATCGGCCGTGGGGAGGGTGATCGCCAGCAGCGCCCAGAGCGGTTTCGCCCCCATCGCCGCCAGATCGCTCAGGCTCACCGCCAGCGCCTTGTGGCCCAGCGCTTCGGGATCGGTTCCCGGGGAAAAGTGGACCCCTTCCACCAGGGTGTCCGTGGTGACCGCCAGTTCCTTTCCCGATGGCGGTTGCAACAGGGCGCAGTCATCCCCCACACCCAGAACGACATCCGGCCGCGCCGGTCCGCTCCGGGTGAAATACCTGCGTATGAGATCGAATTCGGAAAGTGCCAATCAGAACTCCCGCCGGCGGGATCGCTGCAACCCTAGTGTACTGGCGTCATCGGCGCCGTGTTCGGAGGAACCCTACTTCTTGCCGCCGGAAGTTCCGGTCTCCCCGGCACGGACTCTGCGCGCCAGCTTGTCCAGCACCCCGTTGACATAGCGGTGTCCCTGCTCGGCCCCGAACACCTTGGCCAATTCCACCGCCTCGTTGATCGCCACCCGGTAGGGGATCTCCGGATGGTGCAGCAGCTCGAACGCCCCCAGACGCAGGATGGCCCGCTCCACCGGGTCCACGCTCTCGATGGCGCGGTCGAGACAAGACGCCAGATGCTCATCCAGTTCCGTCAGATGGGTCGGGACCCCCCGCAACAGCTCCCGGAAAAACGGGACCTCAAAGCTGTTTATATCCTGCTCCGAGAGAAACTGCCGGTCGATGTCGGCGATGTCCTGCCCGGTCATCTGCCACTGGTAGATGGCCTGGACCGCGTAATGGCGCGCCTTACTGCGCTTGCGGCTCATTAATCGAGACAGCGCAGCAGGTTGACCATCTCGATGGCGGAAAGCGCGGCCTCGGCGCCCTTGTTGCCGGCCTTGGTGCCGGCCCGCTCGACGGCCTGTTCGATGGTGTCCACGGTCAGCACCCCGAAGGCCACCGGCACCCCGTGTTTGAGGTTCACCTGGGCCATGCCCTTCACACACTCGCCGGCCACGTATTCGAAGTGGGGGGTTCCGCCCCGGATCACCGCACCCAGCGCCACGATGGCGTCGTACTCGCCCTTGGCGGCGATCTTCTCCAGGGCCAGCGGCAATTCGAACGCCCCGGGCACCCGCACGATGGTGAGGTCGGCCTCCTGGGCACCGTGCCGCTTCAGGGTATCGACGGCGCCCGCCAGCAGGCTCTCCACCACGAAGCTGTTGAAACGCGCCACTACCAGACAGAAGCGGGCATTCTGGACGTTGAGGTTGCCTTCGATGGTCTTGATACTCATATCGGAATCCTAAAATCTTGTTATTTATTGATTGTACGCCACAGCGGACACTGAAACGCTATTCACATTCGACATATTCCACCACCTCCAGGTCAAAACCGGAAATACCATGGAGGCTTTTCGGCGCGCTCAGCACCCGCATTTTACGCACCCCGAGATCGGCGAGGATCTGGGCGCCGATCCCGAAGGTGCGCAGATGCTTGCCGGTGGTCCTGGGCGGAACCGCATCCTCGGCGTCGTGAAACTGGAAATCGCGCATGCGCTGGATGATCTCGCGCGGGGTATCGTGATTACGCAGCACCACGATCACTCCTGATTCTTCTCGCGCCACTTGCTGGAGGGCGTTGGCCAACGGCCAGCTGCACCCGGCATGCCGGGTGTCGAACAGATCGCACAGGGTGTTCTGCATATGCACCCGCACCAGGGTGGGCAGCTCCCCGCCGATCTCCCCCATCACCAGCGCCAGGTGGAGCTCGTTATCGATGCAGTCCTGATAGGCCACCAACCGGAACTCGCCGTGTGCGGTGGGCAGGTTGCATTCGCTGATGCGTTCGACGGTCTTTTCGTTGCTGACCCGGTACTGGATCAGGTCGGCGATGGTGCCGATCTTGAGATTGTGCTTGGCGGCGAACTTCTCCAGATCGGGACGCCGCGCCATGCTGCCGTCCTCGTTCAGGATCTCGACGATCACCGCGGCCGGCAGCTTGCCCGCCAGGCGCACCAGATCACAGCCCGCTTCGGTGTGTCCGGCCCGCACCAGTACGCCGCCGGGCTGCGCCATCAGAGGAAAGATATGGCCCGGCTGCACCAGATCCTCCGGCCGTGCGTCGGCCTTGACCGCCGCCAGTACGGTGGTGGCCCGGTCGGCCGCCGAGATCCCGGTGGTGACCCCCGCGGCCGCCTCGATGGAGACGGTGAAGTTGGTGCTGGCGAGAGTGTCGTCGGAATCCACCATCAGCGGCAGACGCAACTGGCGGCAGCGTTCCTTTTCCAGGGTCAGACAAATCAGACCGCGGCCGTGGGTGGCCATGAAATTGATCGCCTCCGGGGTGGCCGCTTCGGCGGCCATCAGCAGATCGCCTTCGTTCTCGCGATCCTCGTCATCCATGATGATGACCATCCGGCCTTGGCGCAGATCTTCGATAATCTCTTCAGTGGTATTCAGGGACATGACTTCGTCCGGGTGTTTCCGTGGTTACAAACCGTATCGATAGGGTAAGCGGGTAATAGTAACAGAGCAGGTGAACGTTGAAAAACAATCTGTTAGCGCAGAAACCCGCTCTTCGCCAGCAGCTCCAACGTCACCCCCTCGCCGGCTTCGGCAGCCCGTTCACCCAGCAGCAGCCGCTCCAGATAGCGGGCGATGAGATCCACCTCCAGGTTGACGCGGGTACCCGCAAGGTAGCCGTCCATGATGGTCTGTTGCAGGGTGTGGGGCACGATGTTGAGCTCGAACACCGCCCCCTGCACCTCGTTTACGGTCAGGCTGACGCCGTCCACGCAGATGGAACCCTTGTGCGCGATGTAGCGGGCCAGATCCGCCGGCGCCTCGATCCGAAAACGGATGGAGCGGGCGTCCTCCCGCCGTGCCAGCACCCGCCCCACGCCATCCACGTGGCCGCTCACCAGATGGCCGCCCAGCGGGGTGTTGAGGGTGAGCGCCTTTTCCAGATTGAGGCGGCTGCCCGGACGCAGCTCATGGAGGGTGGTGAGAGAAAGGGTCTCCCGCGACACATCGGCGCGGAAACCGTCCCCCGTCCGTTCGATCACCGTGAGGCAGACCCCGTTGGTGGCGATGCTGTCCCCCAGCGCCACGTCCGCCAGCGGCAGATTCCCGCTGCGCACCTGCAACCGCACATCGCCGCCGCGGGGTTCGATCCCCGCCAGGGTGCCAACCGCCTGGATGATACCTGTAAACATTAACTCACCGGCCTGGCTGTAATGCGCAGGTCCGGTCCGACACTCCGCACGTCGCCGATCTCCAGCGCGACCCGGTCCCGCATCTGCTCCAGACCGGGCAGGTGAAACAACCCCTGTCCGCCGTCGCCCATCAGGTGCGGTGCCACATAGATCACCAGTTCGTCCACCAACCCCTCGTTCAACGCCGCACCGGCCAGGGTGGGTCCACACTCCAGCAACACCTCGTTGATCTCCTGGCCGGCCAGGTACTCGAAGGCGGAGCGCAGCTCCAGCCGTTCGTCGGCCGCCGGGCGCCGCACCACCACGGCGCCGCGCGCCTCCAGTTGCGCCCGCCGGGCGGCGTCCCGATCCACGCTGCAGAGCACCGCCGTGATCCCCGGCAGATCGAGCATCCCGGCCTCCGGCGGCATCCGGAGCCGGGAGTCCAGCACCACCCGCATCGGCTGAGGCACCGCCATGCCGTCAGGGAGTTCCGGCAGTTCCGCGGGATCGAGTCGCACATTCAGGGAGGGATCGTCCGCCAGTACCGTACCGATGCCGGTCACGATCGCGGAACTGCGGGCCCGCAGGCGATGGACGTCCCGGCGGGCGTCCTCACCGGTGATCCACTGGCTCTCGCCGCTGGCCATGGCGGTACGGCCGTCCAGGCTCATGGCCAGTTTGCAGCGCACATAGGGAAGACCGGCGCACATGCGCTTGATGAAACCGGGGTTCAGGGCCGCCGCCTCTTTCTCCAGCAGACCGCACTCCACCGCGATCCCGGCCTGGCGCAACTGCTCCAGGCCCCGGCCGGCCACCCGCGGATTGGGGTCCTGCATGGCCGCCACCACCCGTTTCACCCCGGCCGCGATCAGGCCGTCGCTGCAGGGCGGGGTGCGCCCGTGGTGACTGCACGGTTCCAGGGTCACGTAGGCGGTCGCACCGCTCGCCCGGTCCCCGGCCGCCGCCAGGGCATGCCGCTCCGCGTGCGGTTCCCCGGCCCGCAGATGGAACCCCTCTCCCACCACCTCGTCCCCCTGCACCAGCACGCAGCCGACCCGGGGATTGGGATGGGTGGTATAGAGACCCCGGCGCGCCAGCTGCAGCGCCCGGGCCATGAAACGATAGTCGTCCGGACTCATTCCTTCTCCTCGCCCGACAGCAGATCCATCTGCGCCCGCCGGACCTCCGGACTCGGTTCGCTCTCCAGCCGTTCGATCTCTTCGCGGAAGGCGTTCACATCCTCGAAGCTGCGGTAGACCGAGGCGAACCGCACATAGGCCACCTGATCCAGACGCCGCAACTCATCCATCACCAACTCACCGATCTGGCGCGAGGGGATCTCCCGTTCACCGCTGGCCATGAGCTTGCGGGTGATGTGGTTGATGGCGGCATCCACGTCCTCGGCACTGACGGGACGTTTTTCCAGTGCCCTGGCCATCCCGGAGCGCAGCTTGCGGCCGTCGAAATGGACCCGGCTGCCGTCCTGCTTCACCACCCAGGGCAGGTTCAGCTCGGCGGTCTCGTAGGTGGTGAAACGCTCTTTGCAGACCACGCACTCGCGGCGCCGGCGAATCTGGTCGCCCTCTCCCGCCAGGCGGGAGTCGATCACCTTGGTGTCCTGTGCTCCGCAGAAGGGACAGCGCATGTCAGTACCGGGTAAGAGATTGGGGGACCGGAGTACGGGTCATATGTGACCACAATACACTCCGCTCCCCATCCATGTTACTGGTAAACCGGATATCGCTTGCAGATATCCAGCACCTTCCCTTTTACAGCGTCGATCATCGCCTGCTCGCCGCGGGCGTCGATCAGGTCGCACATCCAGCCGGCCAGTTCGCGGCACTCGGCCTCGCCGAAACCGCGGGTGGTGACCGCCGGGGTGCCGACCCGGATGCCGGAGGTGACGAACGGCGACTGGGGATCGTTGGGGACGGCGTTCTTGTTCACCGTGATGTTGGCGGCCCCCAGCCAGGCGTCCACATCCTTGCCGGTAAGACCCGCCTCGATGAAGCTGACCAGGAACAGGTGGTCGTCGGTGCCCTTGGAGACCACGTCGTAACCGCGCTGCATGAACACCGCCGCCATCGCCTTGGCGTTGTCCATCACCTGCTGCTGGTAAGCCTTGAACTCCGGCTCCATGGCCTCCTTGAAGGCCACCGCCTTGGCGGCGATCACGTGCATCAGCGGACCGCCCTGGGTGCCGGGGAACACCAGGGAGTTGAGCTTCTTCTCCACCTCCTCGTTGGCCTTGGCCAGGATCAGGCCGCCGCGCGGACCGCGCAGGGTCTTGTGGGTGGTGGTGGTGGTGACGTCGGCGATCTGCACCGGGCTGGGGTAGAGGCCGGCGGCGATCAGGCCCGCCACGTGGGCCATATCCACGAACAGATAGGCGCCCACCGCGTCGGCGATGGTACGGAAGCGCTGCCAGTCCACCACCCGTGAGTAGGCGGAGAAACCGGCCACGATCATTTTCGGTTTGTGCTCGCGCGCCAGGCGTTCCACCTCGGCATAATCGATTTCACCGGTAGCGGCATCCAGGCCGTACTGGATGGCATTGTAGATCTTGCCGGAAAAGTTGGGTTTGGCGCCGTGGGTCAAATGGCCGCCGTGAGCCAGACTCATCCCCAGCACGGTATCGCCCGGCTGGCAAAGGGCCATATAGACAGCGGCGTTGGCCTGGGAACCGGAGTGGGGCTGCACGTTGGCATAGTCGGCACCAAACAGCGCCTTGGCACGATCGATGGCCAGTTGCTCGGCGATATCGACGAATTCACAACCGCCGTAGTAGCGTTTACCCGGATAGCCTTCAGCATACTTATTGGTCAGCACACTGCCCTGAGCCTGCATCACCCGTGGGCTGGTGTAGTTTTCTGAAGCAATCAGCTCTATGTGCTCTTCCTGCCGGGCCTCTTCCGACTGGATCGCCCCCCAGAGCTCATCATCATAACCACCGATCTGCATATCTTTACTGAACATGTCAGCCATCTCCGCCGGGAAAAATAGGACATTTTAACACCAAGCAGCCAGATCGTCGCCATTCACTTGATATAATCCCTACAATGTTCGCAGAAAACCGGTTTAGCCCGGATAGGGGCTCAGGAATACCGGAAAATGGACGCTATGGACATGACACAATTTAAGAATAAGGAGACTATCGCTGATGCGCATCCTCGCCACTTTCACCTGCCTGGCCCTGCTGTTCGGCTCCGCACCGGCCTTCACCGCGAATGCAGACAACGAACAACTCCAGAACCTGGTAGATCAGCTGCGCGAGCTGACCGACAAGGCACGGCAACAGCGAGCGGCCGATCGTTGGCTGTTGAACGACCTGGAAGAGCTGATCAGCCGCCACGACTGGCCCTGGCGGAATGAGCTGCTCAGCGAGGATTTTGCCGATGGCAACTATGACCAGAACCCCAGTTGGCAAGTGATCTCCGGCCAATTCTGGGTAGATGGCCGGCTGGGATTGCGCTCACGCAGTGAAGCCGCCACAGACGAACCGGAAGAGTCCGAGCAACCGGCACAGAAGCAAGATCTCGGCAAGGCACTGCTGGGCGCCCTGCTGCAGGAAGCGCTACGCGGCAAGG
>JBNKCL010000100.1:0-14174 GCA_050287725.1 Sedimenticolaceae bacterium | reverse complement strand
GGATGGACAGGACCGCCTTGCTGCGCTCCGCAGTCCCGCTCCGCTTGCAAGTCCAGGGTACGCCATCCCTGGCGTACCCGTTCGAGCAGCTTCCTTGATTCACTGAATCAAGGGTCTGCTCTCACCCCTGTCGGTCCCCTTCGGGCGATTCCCGCCTCCGACTGCGATGCTCGACGGGGCCGAAGGGGTCCTGGGTGCAAAAGCAAAGTGCAGTGTCCTTTTTTGTTATCCGCCGAAACTGGAAAGACCACCCCCCTCCCCGTTGACGCAGCCGAGCACCGCAGGGATTTCCGGACCAGGCCCGCAGGGGCGCCGCATGGACGCGGCGCCTCCAGCGCGGGCGAGGGACCGCCCGCCGCGGGAGCCCCGGAAATTCCGAGGCGCGCAGGGGACCCCGTAGGGGCAAGGAATCGGGGTGCCCTTTTCTTTCGCCCCTTTCTTTTGGGCAAGCAAAAGAAAGGGGCTCGCAGCCTGCGTAATGAAGTTAGAAAAGAAAATCGGTGGAGGTGGGCTACGAAACTAATTGCCTAAAACAGAAAAAACCGAGTGGCCGCGAAATTGGTTACCGAAACCAAAATGGCAACTATTGGCACGCAAGAAAAAAGGGGCTCGCAGCAGAAGCAGAGAGGGGGGAAAAGAGAATCGGGGTGAATAGGCTGCGAAACTAGTTACAGAACTTAAAAATAAAAACACGCCCGGCCACGAGATTGATTAATAGACTCCAATAAAAATCGCGGACTAATAGGTAACCTGAAGCCGATAACGTACCCCATTCACCCCCACCACCGACCCCGGCGGAAAAAACTCCGTGGCCTCATCGATGCGGTCGTTTCCATCCAGATCGATATAAATCCCGTCGTTGCGGTAATCGCCATCGATTACGAGGTTGTCCGCCAGATAGGAGGTATAGCGCCGGCCGGCCAGCAGAAGTTCCCCGGAAAGCTGGGTCATGCAGTAGTAATTCAGCCATCCCTCTTCCCATCCCTGGGGTGAGGAGAAGAGCCAAAGCACATAGTCACCGCTCAGCTCCGGCACCCCCGAAAGCTGCGCCAACGGCAGTTCGATCCGGCCGGCGAACCGGTCCGGTCCCCGATTTTTCACCGGCGGCCCATCGTCGCGCAGATCCCCGTTGCGGTTACGGTCCAGATAGAGCAGATAACCGCCGGACGCCCCATCCAGAAGAAACGGATAACGCCTTCCGTCTTTGAGTTCAAGCATGCCGTATCTCTGCTCGATCCCTTGGCGCGGGGGCAGACCGTGTAGCTCCGGTGGAATCCGCTTGCTCAGCATGAGGCGACCGGAACGGGCCGCAATCCGAAAACCGACCGGACGAAATCCGAGGCCGATGGGGACCCGCGCATCCCGCGCCCCGGCCCCCGGTTCCGGAATTCCAGCGGCTGGAGAGGCGTCGGCGACATCACGGTCGCTCGCTACGGCCGACTCGGGCCGCGGGGGAGAGGGGGTCGTTCGCGCCGGTTGTGTCGCCAATACCGGATCTTGCGCACGCGGCGGGGAAACGGGCTCACCCGGTCGATCAAAATAGTAGAGAGCGGCGGCGGCCCCCAGGACCAGCAAGGGTCCGAAGACCCGGCGCAGGCGCACGGGGCGCCGAACGGGTCGCGGCCCCGGCGAGACGCCCGAGCCTGCATCCTCCTCCCGGTTCCGGATCCAGTTCTCCCGCTCCGGGAATCGACTGTTGCGCTCCTCCACGACTGCGGCCCGACGTCTCACTCCTGCTCGAAACCGGCCATCCGGTACCAGCGCCGGGCCTCTTCCTCGTCTTTCTCCACCCCGCGCCCCTCCCGGTAGATCATGCCGAGCATGGTCTGGGAACCGGTCATCCCCTGCTCCGCCGCCTGACGGAACCACTCGATGGCCTTGTTGGAATTCTGTTCCACGCAGTCCCCCTCCAGGTACATAAAGCCCAGGCCGTGCTGGGCGAAGGCCAGCCCCGCTTCGGCCGCCGCGCGCATGAACTTGTAGGCCATCAGCTCGTTGCGCACCATCCCCAAACCGTTTTGCGCCATGATGGCCATGCGGTACTGGGCCTCCGGATTCCCCTGGTCCGCCAACGGCGACAGCAGTTTGCAGGCATCGCCGAAATACTTGGCTTCGAAGGCGGCCACCCCGCTGGCCAGCTCCATCTCTAAGTTCATATTCTGGTCATTCATCGCTTGCTCCGGCCGCGCGTCGTTCAAATTCTTTTTAGGAACTATATTCCTATATTCTTTTGGAAAACCGTCGCCTTCACCCGCCGTTTTCGCTTGCGGAAAATTTGCGCCGGCCCTAGTCTTTGTATCATAAATTAGGGCAGTTGCGAGCTACTGTCCGGGAGTCTCTCCGGAGCCGGAACGAATTGAACAAAAAGAAGATTATTGGATATCTCTGCTGGGGGCTGATACTGCTCCCGTTGCAGCCGTGGGCGGCAACCGGGGCGACGCCGTCGGGAGAGCAGCGTACCCGCTTTCTGGCCGCCGAGCGCGCCTTTCAGACGGGGGACAGCGCCCGCTATCACCGCCTGAAATCGACCCTGGAGGACTATCCGCTCTATCCCTATCTTGAATATGCGGAACTCAAACGCGAGCTGCACTCCGCGCAGGATTCGGATGTGCGCCGGTTCCTGGAAAAATATCCCGACCTCCCGGTTACCGGTACTCTCCGCGACACCTGGCTGAAACAACTGGCGCGGCAAGGGCGCTGGAAAAGTTATTTACAGTTTTACCAGCCAAGCCGCTCTTCCGAGCAGCAGTGCAATCACCTCCTGGCGCTGGTGAGAACCGGCCAGGCGGAAGCGGCATTCACTCAAACCCCTTCCCTGTGGCTGCATGGGCGATCGCAGCCCGCCGCCTGTGACGCTCTGTTTACGGCGTGGCACAAGGCGGGACACCTTACGCCGGAACTGATCTGGCAACGCATCGACCTCGCGCTGCAAGCCAATCAGACCCGATTGGCGCACTATCTGCAGGGACTTCTGCCCGCCGCCCAGCAAAAGTATTTCGATCGCTGGCTGGAGATGCATCGTCATCCGGAACAGATCACAAAAACCACCTCCTTGAAGGTCCCCTCCCCGTTGGCGGAGAAGATCCTGCTGGACGGCATTGTTCAACTCGCACGCAAAGACAGCGAAACCGCCCGTTCCAACTGGTATCGAATCTCCAAACTCGGCGCCTTTTCACCGGAGCAAAGCCAGAGGGCGGAACGCGCCCTGGCATTGGCGATGATTCGCGAAGGGCATCCCAATCTCCTCGGGTATCTGGACCGGATCCAGCCGAACCCGAAAGACCAACAATTCCTGGAGCTCAGGATCCGCACCGCCCTGTCACACCAGGACTGGAACCGGGTTCTGCTTTGGGTCTCGGCGCTGCCGGAGGAGTTACGCCAGGAGGAGGGATGGCGTTACTGGCGTGCCCGCGCCCTGGAGGAGAAGGGTGACAAGTTCGGGGCGAGAGTACTGTTTCGGGAATTGGCGAAGGAACGGAGCTATTACGGGTTCCTGGCGGCAGACCACCTGGATGAGAAGTACCACTTTGGCCACCTTCCGCTCACCATTGATCGGACAAAGCAGCAGCAAGTGGCGCTGAAGCCGGGGATTCAGAGGGCGCGTGAATTCTATACCCTCGGGCGCCTGACCAACGCCCGCCGAGAGTGGGAAAGCACCATCCGCAATCTGGATCGGGATGCGCTGCAGGCGGTGGCGGCGCTCGCCCACGAGTGGAACTGGCATGAACGTGCCATCTTCGCCCTGGCGCACGCCCAGGCCTGGGATGACCTGGAACTGCGCTTCCCGCTGGAACATCGCGCCGACATCGATGCCAATGCACAGCAGCGGCAATTGGACAGCGCCTGGGTATTTGCCGTAATCCGACAGGAGAGCGCCTTCATGCCGGACGCCCGGTCCCCGGCCGGAGCCCTCGGCCTGATGCAGTTGATGCCGGGCACCGCCCGTTCCGTCGCGCGTGAGCTGCAACGTCAGACTCCGCGCCGCAGCGATCTGTTGCAGCCGACCACCAATATTGAATTGGGAACCGCTCACTTACGACAGGTGATGGATCAACTGGACGAGAACCGGGTGCTTGCCACCGCCGCCTACAACGCCGGAATCCATCGGGTTCGCAGCTGGCTTCCGGAACAGACCACGCCTGCCGACTTGTGGGTGGAGACCGTTCCCTTCTCCGAGACCCGGCTCTATCTCAAACGGGTGCTGACCTACGCCATCATCTATCGGCAACGGATGGGACAGGAACCGGGGCGGCTGGCAGACAACATGCCACCGATCCGGCCGGCGGATACTCGTACCTCCAGTCTTGCAACACAAGCCCGGCAGAACGCCGGCTGATTCTGCCGGAACCTGCTACTGGGCGGTGGGCCACTCGGAATCGCCGCTGATATCGAGATCCTCTTTTCGCTTATTACGATCCGACCCGTCTCTGCGGGACATAAATCGTTGTTTAATAGCGGCCAGCACCTCGGGGTCGGTGATCACTTCATAATAACGCCGGCCCCACTCCTCTTCGGTATTGATGTCGTTCCCGATCCAGAGCCGCACCGGCGCCTCCCGGATCACCAGCCATCGCATGGTCCCTTTCCGGTCGGGGAAGCGTGCGGCATAAAACACGCTACGCTCACTGAAACCGGGCAATGTGCCGATCTTGCGCAGCGCCAGTTCGCTCTTCAACTTAAAAAAGGCGGGAACGTCCAGTTCGATGCCGTTTACGTTATAACGCACCATCTGATCCGAGGCCTCTTTTTTTCTCGCCTCCTGTTCCACCGGAACCACCACTTCCACCCCGCGTTTAATCCGATCGCCCAGCACGGAACGGCGCAAAGCGGCAGAACAGGAGGAAAGCTGATCGGCACGATTGATCGCAGGCGAAATCATGATCTCGTGGTCACCGTCGTATAAAAATGTCGGCGGTTCATCATCAAATGCGATCCCGAGGCCGATTTCAAGTTCCGGCAGATTATGTTTCCGGTTCTGGGCGTTTTGGGCGTCCACCACCTGGAGTATTTTGCGGGCCAGACCGCAGGAACGCGCAACCGCGAGCCATTCAAAAGAAAGGTCTTCGTACTCATAAATACTGAGGATTACCGCATCACCTTCCACAAACACTTTGTGCGCCCCGAACGTTTCCAATAACCCACTGATGGGTTCAAAGAAATTGAGGCTGAAATGGGTGGCCGGATTGAGATTCTTCGCCCGCAATTGCGCGGTAATCGACGTGGATCCCCGTACATCCGCTTTGATGATCACATGATTGCGCAGCCGGTGACGCCCCGCCCCTTCTTCTTCGGGCAGCAGAAACTCGTGCAGGGTGCCGTTCCTCCGGGACAGCTCGACATCTTTCTCCCGTACCAGGACCCGCAACTGATCCATAATTCGGTAGGCGACATATGCCAGCTTCAGATCACGCCGCATGGCAACAAACTCTTTCACGAACCGAAGCAGGTGATCACGCCGTTGCGTTTTGGACATGCGCCGGATTCCGGTAACCACACCGTCCAACTCCTTGACCACGGCGGCCGGTTCCGGAGCCCCCCGGAGGGTGGAGAGCCGCCGCTCCAGCTTGCGACGCGGCAAACTACCCTGCAGATATTGGCAGATCAAACGAACCGGGATTTTCCCCTCCAGCTCCTCAAAAACCTTGGGGGCGACGCGCGCGGCCAACACCCGGCGTTCGAGTCCCACCTTCCGCAGACGGGATGCCATCCCATCCAGAAAACGTTGCCATTGAGCGCTGGTGCCGCCGAACGCCCCGGTGGAAGCGCGCCCGGATCGGATCATCAGATCGATATTGGTGGGTTCATCCAGCCATGACCAGCACGGGTCCCGGTACTCAACCTCCTGCAGCGCTCCGGCCAACATCAGTTCAGTCTCCAGAAATCCCTGCAATTCACCCTGATCCTGGCGACCCGCTCTTCCGTTCTGACCCTCGCTCTCGACCTCCGCCGCCTCCCCCGATCCGGGCGGCAACACCCAAGACGGCAGATAGTCCGCAAACAGCGATGTAATCGCTCGATTGATACGACGGAACCCTTCCGGATCATCCGGGTCGGTGGCCGCCAGGGTATAGTGACGCATCAACTGCTCATCCGCCTTCAAACTCGGGAGTTGAAGCAGGAAGTTGAACAACAGCTCCCTGGGAACCTGCCAGGATTTCCCCAACACCGATTTGCGTAGCTTACGCAATACCGTGGTTTCCAGCTTGAGAGTCTGACGCAGCAGCTTGTGGGCAAGTTGGTAATGCAGCGCCGGCGCATCCCGGCTCAGGGCGACGATCTGTTCATGCAACTGTACCGCACGTCCGCTGGAAGGATCGCTCTCGTTACTTCGGGCATGCGACAACCGTTTACGATAGAGCGCCAACTCCTCGCCCACCAGGCGCAACAGAAATTTAACCACGGCAAATTGCAGAAGCTGGATCAGATCTGAGCGCGAACTCTGACGCGCCCGGCTGATGGCACTCTCCATCATCCCTTGATAGGCCCGCTCGAACTCCCGGACATCATCGGCGCTGGGCGGCGGGGGCGGCTCCCCCCACAGATTGCTTCCCACTTCATGCAGCAACATCTGCCGCACCAGTTGCTGGGCGACATTGTGAAACTGCGGACTCAGATAGACATCGATATGGGCGTTGTCGATCCCTTTGGGAAGACGATCAAATGGATAGTGAAATACGGGCGGCGTGCGCAACGCCGCCAGGAATTCCTCCCTGCCGGGTTGCCAGTGAAGCAGTCGATTCAGACCGGGAAACATCTCTGTAAAAGCGTCCTCTTGACCGTGCCCGAGCCCTCGGATCCCGCCATCAAATCAAACGGATCCGCTATCCCCTCTGTCTGACGCTATCTACTTGTTGCGAAAGGGCAACGATACCCGCGGTAACCTCGGTATCACTTCATCATCGCCGCCAGTAGACGATCTTCCAGCTCAATACGGGTCGCCAGTTCCTCTCCTAACTGGGAAAGATCTTTCGGCAATTGCGCCAGCGACAAGGGATGTTCGGAGGCGTCATACTTGTCGTTGAAAGCTACCGCCACATCGGTGGTTTGCACCACTCTGGGATAAACCTCTTCCACCAGTTTCATCACACTGGTCCGCCGTTCCTCTCCGCGCGAGATCCGATCATAGATTTCAAAATGGCCGAAGGCCATGTAATCCATCAATACCTGACAAAATTCACTCAACGGTTCCAGCGTCGGGTCCTGGGAAGAGTAGGGCTCCAGCCCCGCTACCCGACAAAAACGGACGAGCATCTCCCGCCGTTCCGCCAGCAGCTTCTCGGCCATGTCCCTGGTCTGACTGCGTCGATCCCCTCCCCGCTCTTGTGTTACTTCCATAACTCAAAACCTGCTGTTGCTTTCGTTGTCGTGCCTGACAAGGATAATCAGGATCAGGTGCTGCCCGCAAGTAGCTTCTCCGCGAATCTATAACAACCGGCCGCAGAACCTCCGCTGCTACAGTAAAAGCTTCGCTCCTACCGCCAGCAACAACAGCGCAAACGTCTTTTCCAGGGCGCGTAACGGAAGAGTATGCGCCAACCACGCTCCCAGCGGCGCAACCACCAGCGCGGCGAGCACAATCCCGGGGAGTGCGGGCCAATAGATGAACCCGGTACTCCCGGCCGGCAGCCCCGATTGCCCCCAACCACTGGCCAGAAACCCGGCGGCTCCGGCCAAGGCGATCGGCAGACCGCAAGCGCTGGAGGTGGCTACCGCGTTCCGCAGGGGGATGTTGTTCCAGTGCAGAAACGGCACGGTCAGTGAGCCGCCGCCGATTCCCACCACCGCGGAGACGGACCCGATCGCAATCCCACCCAGCGTCATCCCAAGACGGCCCGGCAACTCGCGGTGAGGTCGGATTTGGGGCTTAAAGACCATTTGCAGACCTACCAGAATTGCAAAACAGCCGACCACCCGCTGCAACCAGAGCGCCGGTAACAGATCCGCCAGCATGGCCCCGCCCCAAGCACCCAGTAAGACACCGGGCGCCAACACCCTCACCAGCGGCCAACGCACCGCTCCCCGGCGTTGGTGGGCATGAATGGAGGCCAACGAAGTGCCGATGATCGCGGTCAGAGATGTACCTACCGCCAGATGCACGATCACCGCCGGATCGACCCCTCGGTTATGAAACATCCAAAGGAGCGCCGGCACCATGATCAGCCCGCCGCCCACCCCCAAGAGACCGGCCAACAGACCGGCAGCCGCCCCCAACAACAGGAACAACGGCAGTTCTGCACCGAACCACAGGGTAATGAAGTCGACAGGTAGTTCTTGGTGGGTCACCGGAAAACAAGTATAGTCATATGGTAGTGGGGGAGCGTTACCCACTCACAGGGGGTCGGAATAATAAAAAATTCGCACCGTCGGTAACGAGCGGCTATCCGTTCGGCCGACCATATCTTCGAGTTTACGATCTCCATCCCGGCCCTTAAGGCCGCTGCGCTACATGGTATCGAGCCGTTATGAGGCATTGTATCCATGAAGAGTAACAGAGTGTGCATCCTGGGCGGAACCGGCTTCGTGGGACGTCATCTCACGATGCATCTTGCCGCATTGGGCATCGAGTGCCGCATCCCCTCCCGTCATCCTGAGCGCCATACGACCCTCTCGTTGGTCGGCCGGGCCGAAGGGTTGGTGCGAGCCGACATCACCGACCCGAAACAGCTACGCCGGGTCATCCGGGGTTGCGATGCCGTGGTCAACCTGGTCGGCATTCTCAATGAACGTGGACGCGGGGACCGTTTTCAACGGCTGCATGTTCAATTTTCCGATTTGCTGATCCAGGCATGCAAAGATTCCCGGGTGCAGCGTCTGCTTCAGATGAGCGCCCTGAACGCCAGCCAGATCGGGGAACGGGTAAGTTGTTATCTGCGCTCCAAGGGGGAAGCGGAGAACCATATTCTCACTCTCTCCCAGGGGCATTTTCCAATCCACGTCACCATCTTCCGACCTTCGGTGATCTTCGGACCCGGCGACCACTTCTTCAACCGTTTCGCGCAACTGCTGCGATTGCCCGGACCCTTTCCGCTCGCCTGCCCGGACACCCGGTTTGCGCCGGTTTATGTCAAGGATGTGGCCGCGGCCTTCGCCCGTTCCCTGGATGAACCGCGCACCTGGCGGCAACACTACGAACTGTGCGGCCCGCGGGTGTTTTCGTTACAGGAGCTGGTTCACTACACCGCCCGGCAGCTGGGTCTGAAGAAACGCATTATCGGTCTACCCGACCCGCTCTCCCGGCTCCAGGCCCGCCTGCTCGGGATGCTGCCGGGTCGCCCGTTCACCTATGATAATTATCTCTCCTTGCAGCGCGACAGCATCTGCCGACGAAACGGCCTGGTCGAACTGGGAATCGACGCCACCGACATCGATGCCGTTGTGCCGCAGTACCTGGCCTGCTGCAATGAAAGAGAACGCTACATGACCCTCCGGCGGCAGGTCTGACTCTCCCGCAGGAAACCGGCGCTACTCTTGCAACCGCGCAAGATAATAAGCGGCGCTTCGGATCTTGAACTGAATCATGGCGCAGGCGTAATGATCCGGGACCGAGATATCTCCGGATGCCCAATAGCTGTCCGCATAACACTGTCCACCGCAGAGAAACCTCGCCCAACAGCTGCGGCACCTTTTGTTGAATACATGGTTATGAAGCAGGGTGCGGCATTTTTCCTCCGCGAGTCCGCATTCCACATCACCCAACCGAAAGGTGCGATCTTTGGTAATCATCCGGTTGCAGGGAAAATAGCTTCCGTCCGGCGCCAGATAGTAACCCCCTACCCCGGTTGCACATCCGTAATAGGAAACATGGCTTGCGTAGAGGGCGTTCAAAAAACGCTGCATTTTCGCCAGCTTTATATCACCGGTTTTCAGCGCGCGTTCCAGCAGATAATCCATCAACACCAGGTACCCGGCCTGCAGGCGTCGCAGATCCACCTCGCGCAACTGTTCGCTGGCGGCGGGGCCCGGACACACCTCGGTCAGATAGATCTGCTCAAACTCCATCTCTTCCAATGTGGTGAAGATACCGAGATAGTCAGACGACTCGGCGGTGAGAGTGGCGCGCACCGCGATTTGTCGCCCGAAGTCGGGAATCGACCGGAGGTTGGCCACAATACGGTCCCAGGTAGGTTCCCCTTCGGGCGTGCGGCGTAAACGGTCATGCGCCTCGCGGGTACCGTCGAGACTTACCATTACCATCACCCCCAGGTCGCGCAGCTCCTGAAACAAGGTAGCGCCGAGCAACAACCCGTTGGTGGTGAGATTGAATGCGAATCGCTTTTCGCCGGCGCGTTCCAGCCGCCGGCAATAGGCGACCACCTCCCGGATCAGATCCATACGCAACAACGGCTCACCGCCGAAGAAGATGATCTGCAACCGGTTGCGTTCACCCGATGCCTCGACCAGACGATCGATACCGCGCTGGGCGGTTGCGAACGTCATATCCCGCCCGCACGATTCCAAATCAACGAAACAGTAGCGACAGGCGAGATTACAGTCGTGGGTAACCCCCAGCCAGAGCAAATGTTGCTCCGGCAGGTGTTGTTCCAACCGTAAGGCGACCGACTGCAGCTTCGAATCGCTGCCGGCGAGGATCGGTAAAAGTTCCGCCACCGCTTCTCCCCCTACCCGCGCCCCTCCGCGCGCCAGCTCCCAGTAGGCGGCATAAGCCGGCTCTGAGAGGCGGTAGATCAGAGTCCGTTCGATGTCGAGCAGGAAATGGAGATCGCGGAAGCAGAACGCATGAAAGCGTTCTGATGCAAACTCCATATTTTAATGTCTGCCGTAGCGCTCCCGAATATACGCCTCGATATCATCTACCTCGGCGGCCGGCCCTTTCCCGGTATTCATACTCGGTCGACAGGCGACATTGGTAATGCAATCCCCGTAGTTCTTTTTCTTGCAGACTCCATCGTGTTCGGCGCCCCCGGTGTTCATATCGCCGCACTCGATGTAGTTGTTACAGCCCTGCGAATTGCCGTAGCTGCAGGTGTGATCGTCGCAGTTAAAGATCGTGAAATAACATCCTTTTTCCTGATCGGCGCCATCTCCATTGGACAGTTTGGTGACGTGCTGCTTCTCACCCGTCATGGTGCCTCCCCGGACCGGCATTAGGAATTTATTTCTTACTTATAACACGGTTCGGGTGGGGTAATTCAACTGTTTTGTGAGTGACTCAATTCACGGAACCGCGCTGCCGCGCCGCGAGCTGCAACTCCCGCAGCCTCCGAATCCGCTGTTCAGAAGAAAGATGAGTCAACGCCTCCGCCTGCCGGTAAAACTCCGGCAGTTCCCCTCCGGCACGTGCCAACAACTCCCGGAATGCCGGCTCCCACTCCTCGTAGGTGGCGATGAGGGCGAGATGGGCGTTGTTGAGTTTACGCGCCATCCAGCCATCGAAAGCCGGCGCCGTACCCCAGCCCTTCCGCATTGCGGCATACTCCCGATGCAGTTGCCGGAAGGCCGCCGCTTTTTCCTGTGCCATCTCAGCCGGCGGCAAGGCGCGGGCGTAAAGGGCCTGCAACCGCTTCCGGGTTTGCAGAATCAGGTGAACGAACTGCCGCTCCCGCCGCTGCGCCTGCCGCCACCGCTGCAGGCCCGCCTGATCATGGCGGGATTGGAACCAGCGCTCCGTTCCGATCCGCTGCACGGCGGTGGCGAACGCCTCGTTGAAGGCGCTGTCGTCGGGGAGATAGAGTCGTTGATGGGCCAACTCATGAAAGATCAGTCCGGCCAGATCCCCCTCCGGCCAACCGATTACGGTGCTGGGCAGCGGATCGTCGAACCAACCGATGGTGGAGTAAGCCGGCACCGGTTCCACCGCCACGTCCAGCCCCTCCCGCCGCAGACCGGCGGCAAACCCATCCGCCCGTTTCCGGGAGAAATAACCGCGATAACTGGCGCAGCCGATCACCGGATAGCACCATTGCCGCGGCTCCACGGAGAAGCGCGGTGTCGCCACTACGCTCCAGAGCACCGCCTTCCGATCCAGCTCGGCATAGCTTCGGTAACTGTCGTTCTCCGGCAACGCCAGATGCTCGGAGGCGAAATCCCGCAACTGTTGCGAAAGCTCCAATTGGCGCCGCAATTCGGGAGAGAGATCCTGATCCTTCAGTACCGACGACACCGGCCGACTGTGCCCCACCAGTTGCAGATGCCCACCCACCGACTGGACGTAATAGGAGAAGGTGCCGCAGCCGGAGAGCAGCACACAGCAAACCAGCGGAAGTGCACGGAGAATCATGGTTGGAGAAGTTACCACGCCACGGTAGCATCCACGAATGAAGATCTATCTGGTGGGAGGCGCGGTGCGTGACCGGCTGTTGGGCCGCCCGGAATCGGAGCGGGACTGGCTGGTGATCGGGGCCGCCCCGGAACAGCTGCTGGCGCTCGGTTACCGACGTGTGGGCCGCGATTTCCCGGTGTTCCTCCACCCCGAAACCCACGAGGAGCACGCCCTGCCGCGCCACGGCCGCGGGGAGGAGAGTGCGCAACCGGCCACGCTGGAGGAGGATCTGGCGCGCCGCGACCTCACCATCAACGCCATGGCCCTGGGTCCGGAGGGCGAACTGATCGACCCCTGCGGCGGCCGGCGCGATCTGGAGCAACGCATCCTGCGCCACACCCCCGCCTTTGAGGAAGACCCGCTCCGGGTACTGCGCCTGGCCCGTTTCGCCGCCCGCTTCCAACCGCTCGGCTTCCGGGTGGCGGAAGAGACCTGCGCCCTGGCGGGCGCCATGGCAAAGCGGGGTGAGTTGGACCGCCTGGTGCCGGAACGGGTGTTCGCAGAGATCTCCCGGGCGCTGGAGGAAGAACAGGCGCCGGAGTTCTTCCGGGTGCTGCGGGAGTGCGGGGCGCTGACGCCGGTCCTGCCCGAGCTGGACCGTCTGTTCGGGGTACCGCAGCCGGAGCGCCACCACCCCGAGATCGACAGCGGTCTCCATTCATTGCAAGTGCTGGAACAGGCGTGCCGCTTCAGCCGGGAACCGGAGGTGCGGTTCGCCGCCCTGCTCCACGATCTGGGCAAAGGGACCACCCCGAAAAACGAATGGCCCCGTCACATCGCCCACGAAAAACGGGGGGTACCGATTATCGAAGCGCTCTGCGCACGGCTGCGGATTCCCAATCGCTGGCGCGAACTGGCGACCTTGACCGCCCGCTACCACCTCGATGTTCACCGGGCGAAAGAGCTGCGCCCGACCACCCTGCTGAAGTTGCTGGAGGCCCTGGACGCAGTGCGCCGCCCGGAACGATTCGAACAATTTCTGCTGGTGTGCCGCGCGGACCGGCTGGGCCGTCCGGGGCGTGAAGAGCGACCCTATCCCCAGGCCGACTATCTGCGGACCGCGCGCGCGGCTGCCGCGGCGGTGGACAGCCGCGTGATCGCCAAAGAGCTGGATGGCCGTCAGATCGAGGAACAACTGCGGCGGGCGCGACTGGAAGCGATCTCAGAGGTCGCGCGCCGGTTCCCGTGGCCCGAATAGATCAACCCCCACCGGTTTTGTGACACCGTTTCGCCGTCCTGGCCGATCTCGCTTCTTCTGACGAACTTCTCTCTCACCATGACGCAAAGAGCGCCAAAGAGACAATCTGTTTGATCGCTTTGCGTGCCTGGCGCCTTGGCGAGAACCCGAAAGATAAACCCTTCGATCAAAGCACATTCAGATCGGGAAAAAGATCACCTCCGCAACCGACTGAATAACATTCTTGATGCGTCGATTGGTGGCCTCCGCCACGATCCGGGCGGAGCTGTCCTGCAACGCGATCAGCTTGCCGAACAGCCGCTCGAAGCTGAGATTCAGCACCTCGCCGCTGGCCTCGTTGCTGAGCAGGAACAGCCTGCCTTCCCGATCCCGGTCGTGGTTCAGCTTCCAGGCGACGATCTCGATGTTGCGGGCACCGTAGTAGATCTTCTGGGGATCCAGCTCGTCCAGCAAGAAGAGCTCCCGCTTGCCGTTGAAGGCGTCCAGCAGCATGCCGCGCATCCCCTCGATCAGCGCCAGCACCCGGTCCCCCCGGTAGTCGTCTTCGAACGCCAGCCGCATGCTTTCGATGGAGCGACGCGTCCCGAGTTCCGGAAACCGGCTTGCGCGCCGGGGACCGAACACCCGGGCCACGGCGCTCTCCAGATCGGGCTGGCCCGCCTTGCGCCACTCCCGGGGATTGCGCCGATAGAGTTT
>JBNKCL010000099.1:0-3308 GCA_050287725.1 Sedimenticolaceae bacterium | reverse complement strand
AGAGTCGTCACAATCACTTTTAAATGCTCGCCAATGATTTCCTTGGTAGGAAAACAGGACCCGAACCTTCGTGCTATGACTCTCGCCGTAATAGACACCTGGGACATCTTCAACTACCCCCAACAGAGTCTCCTCATCAGCAGCCCATGCGGTAGCACTTAGCGTTATCAAGATGCATAGATAAACAACGTGTCTCATATTGACGCCCAACGACTAGGCTAAGACGCGCGCGTTTTTCGCGCGTCGTACTTGAGCCGCTTGTTGGGCGTATAGCTTATTATTCGACAGCATGTTCTTTTGGTAATGTACATTCAGTAGTCCGTTGATCAAGATACTTTACGACCTGCGCAATCCTTTCGTATGTACATTCCCCTTTCCATCCTAATTGCGGACAAAATGAAACTGCACGATTTATGTAAATTTCTGCCTCTTCATCAGCACCTCTATTTTGTGCTAAAGAGGCTAATTTTGAATATGCAATTGCTGAATTTATTGCATTTGCTCCTGCTGAATAGAATGCAGCCTTGTTTTGCTTACTTTTATTTCTCTCCCTTTCTAAAAACAACAGATACTCATGAATTGCTTTTTCACCGGCAGAGTCAGAGGCCTCACTCAGTTGTATATTGTAATAATTATAAAAAGTCAAAGTATCTGCGATATCTGACCATGTAGCATATCCGTCGGCAAACCGATAACCAAGCAAGGCGCCAATGCTAAAACTAGCCACAAGGAGCACGATGAACGAGACTATTTTGAGTATTCTCATGAGATCGCCCAACAGGTGATTATGTTGCACGCACAAATAATGAATTATGTTGCGCGCACAAATATTGAGTTATGTTGCCAGTTGTTCTCTATTTCCTAATAATATTCCCATTTTTCCCGGATTGCTGTAGGAATATTCCTACAAACAAACAGCTCAGGCGGTAAGTACTCGCCGCAGGAAAACAACTGCGTGTTCCCGGATTCCAGGCTGCTTCGATTCGCGCGGTCCGGCGATGTTGAGCTTGTTGATTTGTTCCTCTCGCAGCCACTCACGCACCGCAGCAGGATCGGGCTCATGTTCCAGGTCCACCACCATGCACGGTCGCCGCAAACGCCTGGCGGTCTCCACGGTGAGGGCGGTGCCGCCTTCCAGCGGTCCGAGATTCAGGATGAGGGTGGCGTCGGAGTCGCGCACGTTCCATTCGGTACGGGTGTTGTAGACCTTGCTCGGCGTTTCGCAAAGCGGATAGCGCTCCGGTATGACGCCGTCTTCGGCACGCCTGCCGTGCGGACACCAACCGCCGCAGGGGATGTCCAGCTCCAGCGCGACATCCAGTGCCGCCCGGTCCACACCGGTCTGACCTCCGGAGACAATCTCATTTACCGGTCTCATGCCTGAGTCCCGCCCTCCCCCACTGGTTGTTGCATGCGGGCTATCCGCCATCCCCGCCTATGATAGCGCTCCAACCGGATCATGCTACGAATCGTTCACCCCCCCCACACCATACCCGGGCCGTTGCATCCTGTTAGAATGAACCTCTTGGAATCGAATATACCGTTACTAACCGCATGAGCCACACTTCCGACCAACCCGAATGGGCCCGCCTCGACCGGGAGATCGTCTGGCACCCCTATAGCGCCATCGGCGCCGATCTGCCGGTCTATCCGGTGGCGTCGGCCTCCGGGGTACGTCTCAAGCTGGCGGACGGACGCGAGCTGATCGACGGCATGTCCTCCTGGTGGTGCGCCATTCACGGCTACAACCACCCGGAGATGAACCGGGCGCTGGAACAGCAGCTCCAGACCATGGCGCATGTGATGTTCGGCGGACTCACCCACCGGCCGGCGGTGGAGCTGGCGGAGCGATTGGTGGAGATCACGCCGAAACCGCTACAGACGGTGTTCTTCGCCGACTCCGGATCGGTGTCGGTGGAGGTGTCCATGAAGATGGCGATCCAGTACTGGCACGCCCGGGGCCGCCCTGCCAAGCAAAAACTCCTGACGGTACGGGGCGGCTATCACGGCGACACCTTCGGCGCCATGTCGGTGTGCGACCCGGTGACCGGTATGCACGGTCTGTTTCGGGAGGTACTGGCGCAACAGCTGTTCGTCCCGACCCCCACCCGTCCCTTCGGCGAACCCTGCACCGACGCCGATCTGGAACCGATGAAGGCGGTCCTGGAGCAGCAGGGCGACAACATCGCCGCAGTGATCCTGGAACCGGTGGTCCAGGGGGCCGGGGGAATGCGTTTCTACTCCGCCGATTATCTGCGCCGGCTGCGGGCGTTGTGCGATCGATACGAGGTGCTGCTGATCCTGGACGAGATCGCCACCGGGTTCGGCCGCACCGGCCGGATGTTCGCCTGCGAACACGCCGGGGTCAGCCCCGATATCCTCTGCCTGGGCAAGGCGCTCACCGGCGGCTACCTGACGCTGGCGGCCACCCTCACCACCCGTGCGGTGGCCGAAACCATCAGCGGCGGCGAACCGGGCCTGTTCATGCACGGCCCCACCTTCATGGCCAATCCCCTGGCCTGTGCCGCAGGCATCGCCAGCCTGCGCCTGTTGCTGGAATCCCCCTGGCAGGAACGCATCGCCGCCATCGAGGCGGGACTCCAGGAGGGTCTGGAACCCTGCCGCGACCACCCCAAGGTGGCGGACGTGCGGGTGCTGGGCGCCATCGGCGTGGTGGAGATGAAAGAACCGGTGGATATGCGCACCATACAGCCGCGTTTTGTCGAACAGGGGGTGTGGGTGCGGCCGTTCGGGCGGTTGGTCTATCTCATGCCGCCCTATGTGATCGAGCGGCCGGATCTGGATCGGTTGACCGGGGCGGTACGGAAGGTCGTTTCTTAGTTTCTCTCTTGCCCTGATCCTTTCAGATACTGGTAACCAGTTTCGCGGCCGGTAGGTATTTTTCTAATTCTGGTAACTATTTTCGCCGCCCATCAGCCCTGGTTCTTTTCTTTACTCACCTAGCATGGGCTGCGAGTAACTTTCTTTTGCTTGTCCAAAAGAAAGTCACCAAAGAAAAAGACACCCGGTTCCTTGCCCCTGCGGGGTTCCCTGCGCGCCTCGGGCTTTCCGGGGCTCCAGCGACGGGCGGTCCCTCGCCCGCGCTGGAGGCGCCGCGTCCATGCGGCGCCCCTGCGGGCCTGATCCGGAAATCCCTGCGGTGCTCGGCTGCGTCAACGGGTTGGGGCGGTCTTTTTTTGTTTCGGTGAAAACAATAACTACCCGGGAACTCAAATATTGCACCCCTGAACCCCCTTGGCCCCGTCGAGCAACGCAGTCGGAGGTGGGAATAGCCCGTTAGGGGGCCG
>JBNKCL010000098.1:0-21254 GCA_050287725.1 Sedimenticolaceae bacterium | reverse complement strand
GCTGCACATGCTCCACCGCCCGCAGGTCCCGGGAGTTCATAATGTAGGTACCGTGTTCGTCCTCGAGGATCGGCAACAGCTCTCCCGGCCTCCCCCGCTCCTCCAACAGATATTCGTGCTCCGCCGCCGGGTGACGTCGCTGACCCGCCTGCGAAACCTCGCCTTGCTCTTCCCCCAGGCGGTACTCCCAACGACAGGCATTGGTGCAGGCGCCCTGATTGGCGTCCCGGCGGTTGAAATAACCGGAGAGCAGACAACGACCGGAGTAGGCGATGCAGAGCGCACCGTGCACGAACACCTCCAGTTCCATTTCCGGACACTGCTGCCGGATCTCCTCGATCTCCTCCAGCGACAGTTCGCGGGAGAGGATCACCCGGGAGAGCCCGACGTTTTGCCAGAATCGCACCGCCGCCGCATTGACCGTGTTGGCCTGGACCGAAAGATGCAACGGCATATCCGGCCACTGCTCCCGCGCCAGCATCACCAGACCCGGGTCGGAGAGGATCAGGGCGTCCGGCCCCCACGCCACCACCGGGTCCAGATCCCGGAGAAAACTCTTCAGCTTGCGGCCGTGGGGCAGGAGATTGCAGGTGAGGTAGAAGCGCTTTCCCTGCGCCCGGGTCTCGGCGATCCCCCGTTGCAGGTTCTCGCCCAGGAAATCGTTGTTGCGCACCCGCAGACTGTAGCGGGGCAGGCCCGCATAGACCGCATCCGCCCCGTAGGCCAGGGCGTAGCGCAGGTTCTTGAGGGTGCCGGCGGGTGAGAGCAGCTCCGGTGATTTCATTCGACGCCAGGGGTATCGCTGTGAACAGCCGTTATCTTACCCCAACGGCGAACGGACGCCAGCCGTACCGCCGCGACGCCCAAGAACGACCGGCGAACTATTTCAGGCGCTTGGGCTGCTCCGCGCCCAGGTACGCCTTCTCCACCTCCGACAACTCCACCTCTTCAAAACCGGTGATCATGGTCTTGATATAGGAGAACAGCGTCTTGCCGGTGGTGGTCATGTAGACGTGAATGATCACAAACGCGACCATCAGGAAAGCGGATGCCGTATGCAGGAACGCCACGATCTGGAAATAGTATCCGGCGTTCGGGATCCCGTTCCACAAATCATAAAGCAGGTAGACGATGCCGGTGGCCGCCAACGCCGGTCCGATCAGGATCATAAAGGTAAGGTAGGCGAGCGCCTGCAACGGGTTCTGTTTATGCCGCAGGGTCTTCACATGGGGATGCGGATTTCCGAACAGGATGCCCCAGGCGTAATACCGGATTACCGCCAGCATGCCGGTCTTCTTGGGCAGGAACTGCCGCCAGTTGCCGGTGGTGAAATTCCAGAAGGTGGTGAACAGCCAGAGCACGATGAGCAGGATCGCGGAGATGGTATGCACCTCGACCGCAGTCTCAAAATCCATGAAATCGTAGGTGCCGTGCAACCCGAAACCGGTATAGGCCAGGGTGAAGATCAACACCGCCTGCGACCAGTGCCAGAACCGTTCGTAGATGGTATAGATCTTTACCAGTTGCTTGCGTCCGCTTTCATTTGCCATCGTTCTTAAACCTCCAACGGGGAGCACTCGATAACGCTCCTCCGGAAATAACCTATTCAACCACCTACCCACTTGCGTCCCTTTGTAGGAGCCCAGTCCTCTGGGCGAAAAAAATGAAACCACTCAATCGCCCGGTGGACCGGGATCCTACTTCGCGATTTCGATTCGGCCTTTCAGGATCAACACTCTCCGGGATCATCGGGTGAACGTTTTTTACACATCACCATCCGCAGGATGGTGTGCATCACCACGATCGCCAGAGCGCCCAACACCAGCAGATAACCCAGGATGTCCAGCCATTTGAAGTTGTCCCGTCCCGGCATATAGAAGCCGACCAGATCCTTCAACCTGCCTTCCTTGGAATGACACTCGTCGCAGGAGAGAGCATCCTTCTTCGGCGCCACCATATGGGTAATGGGCCAGTACATGTAGGTCTCCACGAACCCGTGCTGACCGCTATAGGGCTTGCCGAACTCCTCCATACCGTGCCGGATGGCGCGATCGAAATCGTAGTTGCCCCAATAGGCGTCCTTATCGTTACCCCACAGATGCATATAGACCAGGGTATTGTTTCCGCTGTCGTAGGGCTGGAATGTGTGCATGCGCTTGAACGGCCAGATCCGCGACTTCGGGTCTTCGGGCGAACCCTCGAACGAATTGATTTCCACCGGTTTGGAGGGATCGATCTTGGTATCGATGGTGATGTAACGCATGGTGCCGTCGAACCAGGCGTAATAGGGAATTACATTTTCCCCATACTTGAACGCGCCCTTGATGGATTTATAGGTATCGCGCTCTTCACCGTTGCCCTGGGTGTATTCGTCCAGGTGATAACCCTCTCCGTTTCTGGTCTTACCGGCCTCCCGCCAGTCCCAGTCGGTCTTGGTTGCAACCCCGCCCCGGGCGAAAGCCGGAATATGACAGGTCTCACAGGCCACCCGGTCGGTATGGCCGTTGAGCTTGATCCCCTCGAGCTCGTCCATCTCATGGGGCATGTTGCCGTGACAAGACTCGCAGGTAGCCACGTTGCGCCGTTGGCCGGGTTTTCCGATCCCCTTGGGATCGACAGCCATGGTGTTGTAGCGACTGCCGGAGACGATATGCTGCTTGGTGACATGGCACTCGGTGCAGGAGAAGTTGAGGCCGTCCTTTGCCATGTGCACATCCAGGGATTTGTCCGGCTCGATCAGCGCGCTGGAGAGATCCCCGTGCTTGACGTTGTCGCCGCCGCCGCCGTTGAAATGACAGCTGCCGCAGTTGGCGCGCGTCGGCATACCCACGCTCTGCGCGATCTTGGCCAGATCCATCGGCGCCAACCCCTCGAACATGATGGCGCAGGCCGGGTTACCGCGGGTGGGCGGAAGCCGGTAGTAGGTACCGCTGCGGTCGTGGCAGACCAGACAGTCGATATTGTTCTGATTCGAATAGTCGAAGTTGTGGTCCTCGTGGCCATAGCTGGGATGGCACATGGCGCACATGCCTTCATTCCCGCGGGCGTTGGTGCAGAAATTGTTGATCAGGGTCTTTTTGCCGAGCTGTTGGCCGGTCTTGGGCTGCGTATACTCCCATTTCCAATGAATGGAGTGCATGAACTGCTTACCCGCCTTGTTGTGGCAGGAGAGACAGGCTTTGGTCACTTCACGGCCGTCGTGAAAGGGTCCCTGCAGCTCTTCATATTCGGTATGGTCGGCGGTGGAATCGCTTTCGTTCGACTGCAGCATCCGCTGTTCGGCCTCGGAACGCTCCTGCCCGGTGTATTCCGCCACGCCGATTCCACCCTCCTCCTGTTGCGCGGCTCCGGAGGCATGCACCTCCTCTTCCGCATAGGAAACGGAGACCCCGATGAGGAACAAACAAACCAGTAACAAGCCACGCCCGTGCCAGCCGCCGGGAACACGCATTTTTGTCGGGAGACCACAACCCATATCTCGACCCTTCCACCGTCCAGTTCAAACCAAGGGGGCGATTTTCGGCACCTGTAACCAAAAGTGAAATGACAATTGTCATCCGGCAACTCCGGCCCTGGAGACTTACCCGGGTCCAACCGGGGTAAAAAGCGCCCACCGGAGACGAAAACCGTATTGCACACAACAGATCAACCGGATTCGGAAAAACCAACGGATCGCAGACACCCGATTACGCCAGATTGATAATTGTCAATGACACCAATCGGCTTGATTGACAATTATCAAGCGCTGTTTTTCTAATAGTTTTTATAAAAAACTTTTACGTTCGCTATTTGGGCGGGATACGCCCCAACCAAGACTGACCGGGAGGAGAACACCATGGCCTGGAAACTGCCAAGCCTGTCGCGTCGTGCATTTCTGAAAACCACCGGCGCCGGCGGCGCCGGCCTGACCTTGTTGTCCCCCCTCAGCGGTATGATGGGCAACGCCTCGGCCGAAGAGTCGCCGGTGATCGTGGACTACGGCTACGGGATCTGCAACTTCTGCTCTTCGCTCTGCAATCTCAAGATCAAGACCGAGACCAAGCACGGCAAAAAACGCATCGTCAAACTGGCCGGCAATCCCAACTCCACCCTGAACCGCGGCAAGATCTGCGCCCGGGGACAGTCGGGGCTGCGTCAGACCTATGATACCGACCGCATCAAGACCCCGTTGATCCGGGTCGAGGGCTCAAAACGCGGCGACTACAGTTTCCGTCAGGCGAGTTGGGAGGAGGCGTGGCAATACATCGCCGATAAAAACAAAAACGCCGAGATCAAGCCGTGGGAGTGGACCATGGTGGGCGGCTGGACCTCCTGTATCTTTTATATGAACTGGGCGGTGCCGTTCGCCATGGCCAACGAGGTGCCTAACATCGTCGCCTCGCCGATGCAGCACTGCGTCACCACCGGCCACCTCGGCACCGATCTGGTGACCGGCAACTTCAACATCCACGATGAGGTGTTGCCGGACTACGACAACGCCCGTTACATCCTGTTCGTGGCCAATAACGCATCCATCGGAGCGGTCTCCACCTGCCGCATGGTGCGCTTCGCCCAGGGGCGCAAACGGGGCGCCAAGGTGGTGGCGCTGGATCCGCGCCGCTCCGAAACGGCGGCCAAGGCGGACGAGTGGATCTCCATCCGCCCCGGCACCGATCTGCAGTTCCTGCTCGCCATGATGAAGATCATGATGGAGGAGGAGTATTACGACGAACGTTTCCTGAAACGCCACACCAATCTGCCGTTCCTGGTCCGGCGTGGCAAGGGCGGCGACTGGACCCTGGCCACCGATTCGGACGGAAATCCGCAGGTGGTGGACGAGGCTACCGGCAAGCTGCGTTCAGTGCCGAAGTTCACGAACACCAACGGGGTGGACATCCACGGCAACAACTTCTATCCCACCCTGAAGGTGCCGGAGGATATGGAGCTGGACGGCAAGCCGGTCATGACCGTGTTCCAGGCCCAACTGTCGGAGTTGGAAGACTACACCCCGGAGTGGGCGGAACAGACCACCACCATCCCCGCCCAAACCATCCGCCGGATCGCCCGCGAATTCGGCACCAACCGTCCGGCCATCATCGATCCGGGCTGGCACGGCGCCCGCTTCCAGAACATCATGATGCTGCGGCGGGTGCAGGCCATGATCCAGACCCTCACCGGCGGCATCGACCGCGAAGGCGGCTGGGTCATGGCGGCGGAGTATCGTCACAAGGTGATCAACCAGAACAAGGCGTTCCAGGCGGGCCACCCGCAGGGCGCCCCCATGGCCAACCTGGCCGGCATGCCGTTCGCCAAGATGGTGATCGGCGCCGTCTCCAACGGCGACAACTTCTCCCACGGCCGCCCCGGTTGGTCCTGGGCCTTCAGCGCTCAGGAGAAGGCGGCCGGCCGGCCCTTCGTGGCGCTGCCGGTGATGGCCGATACCGGTCTCAAAGAGGCGGTGGAGGGGAAGTTGGAGTTCAAGGGCGAACCCTACCGTGCCCGCGCCATCCTGGTGAATGCCGGCAATCCGGTGCGCCACTACTATCCTGACACCTACTGGAAGGACATCCTGAGCCACGAGAATATGGAGCTGGTGATCGCGGTGGATGTGCTGCCGTCGGACACCGCCCGCTATGCGGACGTGATCCTGCCCAACTCCACCTATCTGGAACGCAACGAACCCACCCTCTACGGCAACGGCGTCAACCACGATCTGGCGGTAACCACCCGGTACGCCGCCATCGACTCGCTGTACGACACCGACGAGGTGCCGGACATCCTGTGGCGCATGACCGAGATCGTGAGCGGCAACACCGACCACTTCCTGGAGTGGATCGAGAAGCTGACCGGCCTGCCGGCCGGACCGGTGAAGGCGGCCCATGAGCGCATCGCCGCGGAGGGCGGCAAGGGAAGTTTCTCCGCCGCCTGCCGCGAGGTGGCTTTCGTCGAGACCGCAAAAAGATTCGACACCACCCCGGAACAGATCGACGTCACCCTGCGGCAAAAAGGCGTCTATATGGAGGAGACAAAAGAGGAACTACTGGAACGCCACGCCATGCCGCATCACATGCCGGTGCCCACCGAGAGCGGCCGGCTGGAGTTCTTCGCACCGCTGATGGCGAGCCTGCACCAGGGGATCAAAATGCCCAACTTCAGTCCCCTGGCTACCAATATCAACGCCGAGTGCCGTCACGGACTGACCATGGACGCCCCGCTCCGCAAGGACGAGTTCTACTTCACCTACGGCAAGACCCCCACCGTCTCCTATGCCTCCACCAACGCCAACAACCCGGTGCTGGCGGCGATCAACCGGTTCAAGGGGGGCACCTACACCGGCATCTGGATCCACCCGGACCGGGCGGCGCAACTCGATATCCGCAATGGCGAACGAATCAAGTTGACCAACACCCGCTCGGGACAGCACACCGAAGGGAACGCCTATCTCACACGCCTGGTACGGCCGGACACCCTGTTCATCTACTCCTCGTTCGGAACGGAAAACAAGGCACTGACCCGGGCCGTCGGCATGGGGACGGCCACCAACAAACTGGTGCCCTACAACGTGGAGCCGGTGGTGGCGGGTTTCCGTTCCCAGGAGTTCACCCTGCGGATCAGCAAGGTTTAGAGGAGATAAGACATGACGCATTACGCAATGGTCATTGACCTGAATACCTGCGTGGGGTGCAACGCCTGCATGGCCGCCTGCGCCATGGAGAACCAGACGCCGGTCTGGAAGAACAAGTGGCGCACCTACGTGCATGACAAAGAGATCGGTACCGCCAAAGATGTACATCGGCGCTTTTTCCCGCGTCTCTGCAATCACTGCAACAACCCGCCCTGCCAGAGCGTCTGTCCCACCGGCGCCACCTATAAGTTGGACAACGGCATCGTCAAGGTGGATGAGGCGCTCTGCATGGGCTGCCGCGCCTGCGCCATGGCGTGTCCCTACTCCGCCCGCTACGAGATAACCTACGAGGATATCGAGATCGGCGACCGGTTTTACGGGGAACTCTACCAACGGACCCGCGCCAGCATGGACAAATGCACCTTCTGCGACCACCGGGTGGCAAAGGGCGAACCGCCCGCCTGCGTGGAGACCTGTGTCGGTTCCGCACGCCAGTTCGGCGACCTGGACAACCCCGACGACCCGGTGGCCCAGATGGTGGCCTCGGGGGTGGCGCGTCCCCTGCTCCCGCATCTGGGAACCGGCGCCAACATCTATTACATCGACGACATGTTGAGGAGGGCTTGAGATGGACGTCACCATGACCTACGCGACGCAGGATATCTGGACCTGGTGGATCGCCATCTACCTCTACTTCGGCGGCCTCGGGGCGGCCACCCTGGCGGTTACCTTCCTCACCGACATGTACCTGAAACCGCATCGGGAGCTGGTGCTTTGGGGGGCGTGGTCCGGGATCTTCCTGTTACTGGGCGGCTCCTTTATGCTGTTCTTCCATCTGCTGGATCACAGTGCGGTGATCAACGTCCTCAATCCGCTGGTACTGTTCCGCCAACCCCACGCCTGGATCGCCTGGGGCACCCAGTTCATCATCTGGATGATCTTCTGGGGCCTGCTCTACGCCCTGCCCTACATGCGCATCACCCCGCTGTTCCAGAAGATGCCGGTGATGCGCTGGATCCTGACCTGGGGATGGGTGGTAAAGGTCTCCGAACTCTCGGATCGTTTCCGCAAAGGGGTGGGCTGGATGGCCACCATCAACGGCGTGGGCGTGGCGGTCTACACCGGCCTGTTGTTGCAGTCCTTCCCGGCAGTGGCGCTCTGGCACAACCCCGGGGTACCGCTGCTGTTTACGGTGTCTGCCTTCTCCACCGCCATGGCCTTTCTGCTGTTGCTGCTCTACCTGGTCATCAAGATGACCAAGGAGGACGAGAAGATCCGCTGCTTCTACGAACGGGTGGACCTGATCCTGATCAGCGCCGAGCTGGTGATCCTGTTCTCTTTCTACTACTACATGTCGTCCGGATCGGAATCGGCCATCCGTTCAGCGCAACTGTTATGGCACAACATGGGGTGGCTGGTCGGTTTCATCGGCCTCGGCCTGCTGGTGCCGTTTTATCTGGAACTGCGCGGAGTCACCAAGGGTTGGAAGAGCCATGTACCCATCGTAACCGCCTCGATCCTGGTGCTGTTCGGCGGTTACCTGCTGCGTCACTACTTCCTGGCTGCGGGGGTGTATGCCTACCCTTGGTAAACAGACCGGCCCGGAGCAACTGCGGCTCCTGGCAACCCTGCTGGCCACCCCGGCGGATGACGCCCTGGCGGCGCTGCATGAGCTGGCGACGGACGACCTGGAACTGCAGGAGGCGTTCGCGGAACTCACCCCCTTGCCGCTGGACCGGTGGCAGGGGGAACACACCCGGCTGTTCGTGAGCGCCTTCCCGCAGGTCCCCTGTCCGCCATTCGAGTCGGCCTACCGGTACGGCCAGATGGACGGCAAGGCCACCATGGAACTGGAAGAGCTCTACCGGCGCATCGGTCTGGAATCGAAGGAGATTCCGGCCGACTATCTCGGGGTGATCCTGGAGTGCGCCGCCTGGCTCATGGAACAACCGGGAAAAGAGATGGCCGGGTACCTCGAGGAACTGTGGCAACAGCACCTTGCGCTGTGGTTGCCCCAGTTCTCCGCCGATCTGCAGCGGGAGAGCGAGCTCCGGCTCTATCGGCTCCTGGGCGAACGGCTGGCTTCGCTGATCCCCCCCGTTGGGGAGAGTGCGGCCCCGGAATCTTGAGTATGTCCGCATCCGGCACACCCATAAATAATGACGGTTGGCACCGCTGTCCTCCGGAACTGAGGGAGGACGAGCCGTTCCTGGCGGCGGTCACGGAGTTGCACCGGGAGCTTTACCGGCAGCACTTCAGCCATGACCCCGCGGTCAACCCCGCACTCGGCGTCGAGATCCGGGCCTTCCGGCATACCGGGGAGTGGCGGATTTTTCTGTTGTTGACCCCCTGGATGCTGACCCGAATCCTGGTTCCGGACCGCGATCCCGGAGTTGTAATCCCTCCCGCGTGGCAGGCGGGGGCGCGCCGGGAAGAGGAGTTCCAACTGCTGGGACCGACGGTCTCCGTGGATCTCCTGGGCCAGCGACAATCCGCCCATCTCGGATATCACCCGCAACTGGGACACTACCTGTTGCAGCCGTTGGCGATGAACATGGAGGAGTACCGTTCCGCCGACGAGGTGTTCGCGGCCTGGAACGAGGTGATCCGCACCCGGGACGAAAACATGGCGAAGATGCAGCGGGACTGCCCCTGGCAGAAAGAGGTGTCGCGGCGGGAGTTTTTCCGGCTCGGAAGAGGCAAACAGCCGTAACACGATTCCGCTGAATCGGAATCCGCCTTTCCCTGGATGCAATTCCGGCAGCGACGCCGTATCATTCCTCATTCAATACGAATTCCGGGCATCGACCTATGAAAAAAATACTGATCGCTCTCGCCGTAACCATCGGCGTCATCATCTTCCTGTACGGCGCGCTTGCGGCCCTGGTCAATCAGGGACTGGACCTGGTCACCGCCCTGGCCGTGTTTTTCGCGGTGATCCTGGGCGGCGCCGGATTGATCTGGGTATTGCGCGACAACCAGGGCACCCGCCCCCCGAATTAACGGGCCATTCGTTGTTGGGAGGAGGCCCGCTTCTCGTCCTGCAACAGTTCCAGAAATTTGTCCGTCGGCAGCGGGCGGTTGAAATAATACCCCTGCACTTCGTCGCACCCCTCGCGCCGCAGAAAATCCAACTGCGCATCGGTCTCAACCCCTTCCGCAACCACCCGCAACTCCAGATTTTTCGCCATCTCCAGAATCGCCCGGGTAATGGCCACATCGTTGGAATCAAACGGGATGTCGCTGATGAACGATCGATCGATCTTGAGCCGATCGATGGGGAACATCTTCAAATAGCTCAATGAGGAGTGGCCGGTCCCGAAATCGTCGATCGCCAGACTCACCCCCAAGTCCCGCAATTGCTGCAGAGTCGCGATGGATTGATCCGCCTGCCCCATAATGAAGCTTTCCAGGATCTCCAGCTCCAGCATCGCCGGCGGCAAACCGGTATCCGCCAACACCCGCTCCACCGTCGCCACCAGACCACCGGCCTGTAAAATCTGTTTCCCGGCCACGTTGACACCGACGTGCTCGATGTCGAATCCCATCGTCCGCCACTCCTGAAACTGGGTACAGGCCATGCGCAGCACCTGCTCACCCAGGGCGGCGATCAGGCCGCTCTCCTCCGCGACCGGTATAAACTGGTCCGGCTGAATCAGCCCCTGCTCCGGGTGGTTCCAGCGCACCAATGCTTCGGCTCCCACCAACGCTCCGGATACCGTATCGTACTGAGGCTGATAGTAGAGGACGAACTCCTCCTGTTTCACGGCCTTGCGCAGATCGTTTTCGATCTGCAGCCGCTCCGCCACCGTCGTGGTCAGTTCCGGGGTATAGAGACTGCAGCGGTTCCGGCCCTCCCGTTTGGAACGAAACATCGCCGCATCCGCGTTCTTCACCAGCGCGGTGGCGTTCTCACCGTCACCAGGGAAGAAGCTGATCCCGACGCTGATGGTAACGTGCAGTTCGTGCGTCCCGACCCGGACCGGCACATCGAACGCGGCCAATAGTTTCTTCGCTACCCGTACCGCATCCTCGGAATCCTTCACATCTTCCAGAATCACACTGAACTCATCCCCCGCCAAACGCGCCACCGTATCCTGTTTCCGGAGCTGACCGGAAAGTCGCCGCGCCACCTCCTGGAGCAGTTCATCGCCCACCGGATGCCCCAGGGTGTCATTGACCGATTTAAAATCATCCAGATCGATGAACATCACCGCCACCCGCTGTTTCTCCCGGTGGGCGTGTTCCAGGGCATATTCCAGCCGGGCGTTGAACAACAACCGATTGGGGAGATCGGTGAGGGGGTCGTGATGGGCCAGATGTTCGAATCGCTCCTGGGTGCTTTTCAGAGCGCTGATGTCGGTCATGATCGCAATGTAGTTGATAACCGCGCCCGTTTCGTCCCGTACGGAGTTGATGGTCAGCAACGCCGGAAAAACATCACCGTTCTTGCGACGATTCCAGATCTCCCCGCGCCACTCCCCGGTTTCCAGAACCGAGGCCCACATCGCCTGATAATACGCCGCATCATGGCGCTGCGAACGCCACAGTCGGGGGGTGTTGCCCAATACCTCGTGCGGCTGATAACCGGTGATCTCGGTAAACGCACGATTCACCGCCAGCACATTGGCGTTGGGATCCGTGACCACCACAGATTCGGTGGTGTTTTCGAATACCGCCGCCGCCTGGTGTAACTTCTGCTCCAGTCGCTTCTGCTCCGTAACGTCTCTCGCAACACCGTAAAGCAGATCTTCGGATGCCACCACCCGCCACTGGAGACAACGGTAGGAACCGTCACTTCGCCGCCAGCGATTCTCAAAATCGATGATCTCGTAACCAGCATCCTGTTGCTGCAATGAAAACTCCGAGCGGGTTCGCTCGATATCATCCGGGTGCACAAATTCGAGGAACGGACGCGCCATAAGTTCCTGCGCCGAATAGCCGAGGGTTTCGGTGAATGCCGGATTGACACTTTTCAACCGGCCGTCCGGACTCAGGATGCACAGCAGATCGCGGGAGAGCCTGACAATCCGGTCCAACTCGGCCGCCCTCTCTTCCACCCGCCGCTCAAGTTCCCGATTGAGCCGGCGGACGCTCTCAAGCGCCTCCGTACGCTCCTGCAGATAGTTTCGAACATAATCGAGCAAACGATCAAAGGAACGCGCCAGTACGGCAATCTCACCATCCGAAACATCGGAGCGAATCCCGACACTTTCACGTACCGGCCGGTTCATCCTCTGCAGCCGGACCTCAAAGTCTCCGCTTCCGAACGAAAGCCGCTCCATCTCGCCGCGCAGCCGCCGGATCGGGCGGGCGAGATGCCGGTAGAGATCAAAAAACAGAAACAGCACGCCGATCACGACGGCCGTCATAATACCTCTATCCACAAACTGAGCCCGACGGTGTTGTTGCTCCGCCTGATACAGCACCACTTCCTGCAGTCCCGCCACCAGTGCGATGAACCTCTCCGCCTTGTCCCGCAATGCACGACGCCCGGGCATCGACTGTCCCTCGGCAACACCCGGTGTGTTGCTCGCGAGAAAACGATCGATATCACCTCGAAGCTCATTCCATGTGTGGTTGATCTGCTTCTCGTATGACCGCGCTATCGCTGGTACGGATGAAACTTGCAGCACCTGAAGAGATCGATCGAATGCCGACCGTGTCTCGTCCATAACTTGAACGGCCTGTGGCGAACCATCGGAAAGAACGACGTCATCAACTTCGCGGAACAGGCGCTCCGCAAGGATGGTCTGATGCTCCATCTGATGGGCTGCGGCGTGCAGCGCCTCCGCGTCCCGGTCGAAACGCCATGCCCCCACCATCGCCAGGACGGACAGCGTCAAAAACAGAATCGGCACCACGATCAGATGGCGGCGGATATTCATCGAACATCTTCCTGAAAGAACAGATCCATGCTTTCCCAATCACCGACCATAGGTCACGCGTGTTCCCGACCGACCCCGAGACTTCAAAGAACACACAGCTCTTTAGCCTATCCGGATCCGGTCTTCGATGTGTTGACCAACTCCTGAGAACGGAATATTTAGAGTATCGACCGGGCGCACCTCATCTCGACCGCCCCGGTCTCTTGAGGTTTGTCGGCAATCATAAAGACATTCTTAAATCCGCTTCGGCCGATGCGTCTTAACCCGGACCGGCCTCCAACTCTTCCCAACGCCCGTAGGCCGCCTCCAGCTCCGTCTCGATCTCCTGCAGCCGCGTCCGTTGTGCCGCGATCTCGGCACCCTCTCCCTGGTAAAAAACGGGGTCCGCCAGGCACCGATGGATCTCCTCCTGTTCCGCCTCCAGCGTTTCGATTCTTTTGGGCAGCATCTCCAATTCCCGCTGTTCCTTGAATCCCAGTTTGTTGGGTTTCGATTTGGGTCGGGCAGGGCGTTCCTTCTTCGGAGCCGCCGGTCTGTTCTCCGCAGGCGCCGGTCGCTGGCGTAGCCAGTCGTCGTAACCGCCTACATATTCCGTTACCCGCCCCTCCCCTTCGAACACCAGGGTGCTGGTCACTACGTTGTTCAGAAAGGAGCGATCATGACTTACCAGCAACAGCGTACCCTGATACTCCATCAGCAGGTCCTCCAACAGTTCCAGGGTCTCCAGATCCAGGTCGTTGGTGGGTTCGTCCAGCACCAACAGATTGCAGGGCCGGGCAAACAGTTTGGCCAGCAACAGCCGGTTGCGTTCTCCGCCGGAGAGCGCCGCCACCGGCTGGTTGGCTCGTTCCGGCGCGAACAGAAAATCCTGCAGATAACCGATCACATGCTTCCGCCTGCCGTTCACCTCCACCTGGTCGCTACCGTCGGCCACGTTGTCGCGCACCGAAGCCTCCGGATTCAGGGTGTCCCGTAACTGATCGAAATAGGCCACCTCCAGCCGGGTACCCAGCTGCACGCTACCGCGGTCGGGCCGTATCCGCCCCAACAGCAGGTTCAACAGGGTGGTCTTGCCGCTGCCGTTGGGGCCGATGATGCCCACCCGGTCACCCCGTAGAATGGTCGTGGAGAGATCCCGGATCACCGGCCGCCCCTCCCAGGAGTACTCCGCCCCCTCCGCCTCGATCACCAATCGGCCGGACAGCCCTACCTCCTGCAACACCAGTTTCGCCGTACCGCTCCGCTCCCGCCGCTGGCGTCGCTCATCCCGCATCTGCTCCAACGCCCGCACCCGCCCTTCGTTGCGGGTGCGGCGCGCCTTGATCCCCTGTCGTATCCAGACCTCTTCTTGTGCCAGCCGTTTGTCGAAACGGGCATTTTCGCGGGACTCGGCATTCTGCAACTCCTCCCGACGACGTAGAAAGTTATCGTAGTCTCCGGGCCAATCGGTGATGCGCCCCCGATCCAGTTCCACGATACGGGTGGCGATACGTCGCAGAAACATCCGGTCGTGGGTCACGAACACCAGCGTCCCGCCCCAGCCGAGCAGGAACCGCTCCAACCAGTCGATGGCGTCGATATCCAGGTGGTTCGTCGGTTCGTCCAGCAGCAGCAGATCGGGCTCCGCGACCAGCGCCCGGCCCAGCAGCACGCGCCGTTTCAGCCCGCCCGACAAATTTTCAAACGGCGCGTCCGGGGGCAAAGCAAGACGCGAAAGTACCGTTTCAATCCGCTGCTCCAGTTGCCAACCGCCGGCCGCTTCCAACTCTTGCTGAACCCTGGCCAGTTCCGACAATCGCTTCGACTCGGAAGCGGTATCCAGGGCGCAACTGATCCGGTGGTAACGCTGAATCAAGTCGCCCAGTTCCCCCAATCCCTCCGAAACCACCTCGAACACGCTCCCCCTGAGGCCTTCCGGCACTTCCTGGGTCAGGCGGTTGACCCGGACCCCTTGTTGTACCGCCAGCTCTCCGTCATCCGGCTGCAGTTCCCCGGCGATCACCCGTAACAGGGTTGATTTCCCCTCTCCATTGCGGCCCAGCAGACAAACCCGCTCTCCCCGCTCGACGGCAAAATCCACCCCATCCAGCAACAGTGGGCCGCCAAAGCCGAGAGATATGTCCCGCAAGGTGATCAGCGCCATGAAAAAGGTTCCTGTTAGAAGGGTAGGCATTACCGATTTCTCTGTTAGAATCGGTTCGGTTTACCCATAAAAGGGTGGGAATTGTATCCTACTCATGAAGCCCGGCGGCAGAACCATGTAACCCGGTGCTGAACGCCATCGTTGCCAATCCGGCACCGAGTGTAGTAGAAGGCAGTGAGATAAAGTGATCCGGTGACGCCCGGCAGCGAGCCACAGCATACGGATTCAACCAAATATGAAATTCGTCTCCGACAAAGAGGCCTGGGAGGGGGAGGCCGACTGCCTCAGTTGCGCACTGCGCAACTCGGTGCTCTTTTCGGGTCTGAACGAGAAGGATTTCGACACCATCCATCAGCCCATCGATCTCTACACCCTGCCCCCGGGCGCCACCCTCTACCGCGCGGGCGAGAAAGGGGATCGACTCTTCACCATCCGCAACGGCGCACTGAAACTGGTCCAGTACCTGGCGGACGGAAACCAGCGCATTGTGCGTCTGATCCGGTCTACGGACGTCATCGGTCTGGAGGCGCTGCTGGGCCAACCGTATCAGCATGATGCCGTGGTACTACAGCCGATGGAGGCGTGCAGTCTGCCGGTGAGCGTGGTCCAGGCCCTGTCGGAGGTCAACCCGGTGCTCCACAAGGAGTTGCTGAACCGCTGGCAGCATGCCTTGGAGGAGGCGGACGCCTGGCTGACCGAGCTTTCCACCGGATCCGCCAAACAGCGCATCGCCCGCTTATTGTTACGACTGGTACGCAACGAGCAGGCCAGCGAGTGCGACCTGTTCAGCCGCGAGGATATGGGGGCGATGCTGGGCATCACCACCGAAACCGCCAGCCGCACCATCGCAGAGTTCAAACGCAGCAGTCTGCTGGTGGAGACCCGAACCAATCATTTCCTGCTCGATATCCGCAACCTGCAACGCATCGCAGACGCTTAGGGCCGGTTCCCCCGCCCATTTCAGAATCTAATTCCCAGAGAAATCGCTTCTCACCGGCCGGCTGTCTGTGGGAAAAGCGGAACGCTCTTCGGATCTGAGGGATCTTCCCCCCAGCCTCGTCATGGCATTGCGTTTTCTCAATGCCTTTCTACAGGGACGCTCTTACATTGGGCGGATAGCCGCGGCGGCGAACCGCGCCTGACGGCAGTACCTAGGGAGCGCATGAACGGAAAGCCGCGATGAAGCAGACCTTGCTGGAAGAAAAATACCCGATCTTCTCCCTGGAGGTCGGCAAATCCGATACGACCTTCGCCTCGGTGGACGAGATCATCGCCCACCTCAAGCAACAGATCGATGAGCACCGATTGGCGACTTATATCGCCACCTTCGACCATTACGGCCACACCCGATCGCTGCCGGAAGGCCAGATCAGCGCGGAGATCCGGGACGCCAAAAACATCATCTTCTGTTTCGGCATCACCCTTCCCAGTCCGAACGCCATGGCCTTGCGCCCTCGCTCCATCGGGGTGGTGGAGATGAAGGAGTGCTTCGTTCTTACCTTTATGGAAGCACCGATGCCCTTGGCCAATGTGGCGATGGAGGAGTGGGCCAGGGCGATCTATAACCACCCCGAGTCGGCAGACACCCCCAGCCTGCTCAAACGGCTGCTGCCGCCCCTGTTTCGACCCCGCAGACAGCCGCACTGAAAAATCGGGGCGTTTCTCGCTCCCGGAATAACAAGCGACTCCTTACTCGCCGAAACGCCGCCGCACATAGCGCTCCACCATTTCCTGGAACTCCTGTGCGATCGCCTCACCTTTCAGGGTGGCGGTTTTCTCCCCATCCTCATAAACCGGCGCCACCGGACTCTCGCCGCTGCCCGGCAGGCTGATACCGATATCGGCGTGGCGGCTCTCGCCGGGTCCGTTCACCACACACCCCATCACCGCCACCGTCATGTTCTCCACTCCGGGATAGCGGATACGCCAGCGCGGCATCTGCTGTCGCAGATAGGTCTGGATCGTCTGTGCCAGTTCCTGAAACCGGATGCTGCTGGTGCGCCCGCAACCGGGACAGGCCACCACCGTGGGGACGAAGGCGCGCACCCCCAGGGATTGCAGAATCTCCTGCGCCACCACCACCTCTTCGGCGCGGTTGCCCCCCGGTTCGGGGGTCAGCGACACCCGGATGGTATCGCCGATCCCTTCCTGCAGCAGGATCGCCAAAGCGGCGGTGGAGGCGACAATTCCGCGGCTGCCCATGCCCGCCTCGGTCAGCCCCAGATGCAGGGCATAATCGCAGCGTTGCGCCAGCTCCCGGTAGACGCCGATCAGGTCCTGGACCCCGCTCATCTTGCAGGAGAGTACGATACGATCACGCCCCAGTCCCAGCGCCTGCGCCTGACGGGCGCTCTCCAGCGCCGAAGTCACCAGAATTTCCCGAATCATCTCCCGGTCGCTCCGCGGGCTTTCGGATCGGGCGTTCTCATCCATCATCCGCGCCACCAGTTCCGGGTCCATGCTGCCCCAGTTGACCCCGATGCGAACCGCTTTGCCGTACTGGCGTGCCACCTCGATCATGGCCGCGAAGCGGCTGTCGCGGCTCTCACCCCGGCCCACATTTCCGGGATTGATGCGGTACTTCGCCAGCGCCTCGGCACAAGCCGGGTGCTGCTGCAGCAACTGGTGGCCGCTGAAATGAAAATCCCCGATCAGGGGAACCGTCACCCCGGCACGATCCAACTCCGCACGAATGGCGGGAACCGCCCTGGCCGCCGCATCACTGTTCACCGTAATCCGAACCAGTTCGGAACCGGCCTGCGCCAGTTCGATCACCTGGGCGGTGGTGGCGGCCACATCGGCGGTATCGGTGTTGGTCATGGACTGCACCACCACCGGGGCATCGCCACCGATGATGACACCCCCCACATCCACCGCCACGGTGGGTCGTCGTGTTATCGCAGAGGAACCGGACATCATAAAAGTTTACCGCATCTCACTCCTGACCGGCCTCGGCCTATGACAAATTTAATTCTCGCCAAAACGCAAAGATCGCCAAGCGAGGCGACGCGTTTGATCTCTTTGCGCACTTGGCGTCTTGGCGAGAGTAAGGCTTCCAAACATTCGGCCGAGGCATAGGTCGAACCCTGCGCACCCCACCGGCAAAGCAGGGGGGATGCCTCGTTTACTCAATCATTGCATAAACCGTTTCGCAGCGATCGAAAAAATTCGGATCAATAGATCGGCGTGATCTGCACCCGCCGATCGCTCACCTGCGTCCCTGCATCCGCATCCTCCGACCGGCTGCCGCCGAAGAAACGCAGTTGCAGCTTGCCGGACGGAACCCCTTGTCCTATCAGATAGGCCTGTACCGCTTCCGCCCGCTGCCGGGAGAGCTGCTGATTCTCGCGCCTGGATCCCCGCTGATCGGCATAACCGGCCAGTTCCAGAAAACGAAATTCGGGATGCGCAGTGCAGAAGGCGGCGAACCGTTTCAGATCGGCGTACGCCGCGGGGGATAACCGGGAGCTCCCGGCCGGGAACAGCACCGTCAGCCCTTGGGCCAGCGCCTCCTCCGCCTCCGTCCGCCGTCGCTGTTTCACCGCCAGCCTCTCTACGCAAGTGCGAAATTGCGCGGCAGCCTCCTGATAATGCACCGGGGACAGTTCCACTGAGAATCCCCGCCCCCCGCCACCTGCACTTCGGCACTCGAACCGGCCCAGCTGGCCGTCGTTGAGTCCCCGGTAGAGCGCCTGCGCCGACTTCCCCGACACCGTGATCCGCGCGACCCGCGCGGCGGTCTCCAGCTCCTCCAGCAAAACAGGGTCCTGGCCATGCCGCCAGGGAGGCGACACCACGGAAATTCGACACCGCAGCGGACCGGCCGCAGGCCGTTGCGGCTCCAACACCAGGGTTAAAGACCCTCCCGCCTCCTGCCGCACGGCGGCGCGCCCGAACCCCGGGACCGGGTGTGACAAGCGGCACTCACTCGCCGTGGTCTTGAACTCCCAACGGGATTGCGCCATAGAGGCGGCATAGTTCGGAACGGCCGCGTCATTCGCCCAGCCGCAAAGAGGCATCAGCAACAACACCTGGCCGACTTGCCCCATGAGACGGCGCTGAAACGAATTCCTCATCGGATGGTTCGCGAATACATGCTGCAAAATCTCCCGACCTGAACGTTCGCCCCGTTTCGGATCAGCATGTCATGAGAACGAATCGTCGGAAATGTCCCCCGGCCTCAAGGCCGCCGCGCCATCCTCGCCCTGTCGCATCATTGCGAGGAAGGCGTCCACCACCTCCGGGTCCCACTGCCCGGAGTCGCGTTCCTGTTCCAACACCCCCAGCGCCTGCTCCGTTGACATCCCTTTGCGATAGATCCGATCCCCGGTCATGGCATCCCAGGCATCGGCAATCGCCACGATCCTGGCGAGCAGCGGGATTTCGGTCCCCTTGAGACCATCGGGATAACCGCGCCCGTCCCACCGCTCGTGATGCCAGGCCGCAATCTCACGGTGCCGGGCAAAGCGGCGCAGCGGCAGCATGATGCCGGCGGTCTGCACCGGGTGATTGCGCATGGCGGCAAACTCCTCGTCCGTCAGCTGATCCGGTTTGTTCAGGATCGCATCCGGAATGGCGATCTTGCCGAGGTCATGCATCAGGGCTCCTTGCTTCAGGATCCGGATCTCCTCCTCCGGCAGGGCCATATGCCTGGCCAGGCGCATGGACCAATTGGCCACCCGGGCGGAGTGACCCGCGGTATAAGGATCCTTGGCCTCCAGCGCCTTGGCCAGGGACTGCATGACCTGGAAGTAGGCCGCTTCCTGTTCCTCGATCAACCGTTGGATGCCGTCGGCCATGGCGTTAACCGCGCGCCTCAGCTGCGCCAGTTCGCCGTGTCCCTGAGCCTGAAGCCGCCCGCTCAGATCTCCCTGTGCGATACGGTGGGACATCTCGCCGATCTCCCGGATCGGTCCCAGCAAACCCCGGTGAACCACCAGCCAAAGAAACACCAACATAATCAGGCCGGCCACCACCGTGACCACCAGCGTCCGGAACTCATAGGCATCATCCAACTGCTTGATGGTCGCCTGGGTCCGCTCCAGATCCACCTCCACTTCAATGACGCCCACCACCGTTCCCGCCACGTGCAGCGGGATCAGCACCTCCGTAACCGGGACCTCACGCCCGCGCCGCGGGTCCTTCTTCCATTCGAGTTCCTGTCCCAGATAGCTCTTCCCGCTCCGCAACACCCCCCTTACATAACCGTCGATCGACTTCCGCTTCTCTCCCTGCGCATTGGTATCGGCAAGTACATTTCCGTCGGTGTCATAGATATAGAGTCGAAACACCGAGAACTCCAGCTCCTCCTTATCGTGTGAAGAGCGAACGATCAGCTCCTGCAACAACTTTGGATTCAACGGCTCCGGAGAGGCGGCAATCTCCCGTTCCAGGCCGTGCAGAAACACCAGCGCCTGTTTTTCCGCCTGGTTCAGAAGGGTGCTCTCGATCAGCTGTTCCTGGGTCTGAAGCACGAACAAGGAGTAGATAATCAACCCGATTGCGATGAGCCCGACGATTTTTTGCGAGAGTGTAAGCACCTGCCCCCCAGGAAAAGCGCAACTATATTATGATCTTAACCGAGAACCTACCGCGGTATCCCATCCATCCTTTATACTACCCGAATGTAGTTCACGTCACTTGGCTGCCAGTGTATGTGACATCGTGTTCGATCTTCGACCTCGTTGACCTCGATCACCATCTGAATAGAGCCATTTACCGCCATGCGATTGTTTCTGATCCAACGCATCCTCGGGCTGTTTCTGATCGTATTCAGCGCCGCACTGGTCCCGCCCATTATCGTATCGCTGATCTACCAGGATTCGGAGCTGGTCCATTTCCTGGCAAGCCTGGTGCTGGTCCTGGTCCTCGGGTTGGTACTGTGGCTCCCGGTCCGACACCGCCGGGCAGAATTGCGCCGCCGGGAGGGGTTTCTGATCGTGGCGATGTTCTGGGTGGTGCTGAGCGCCCTTGCCACGCTCCCCTTCCTGTTCGGACCGCATCTCAGCTTCACTGACTCCTTTTTCGAGGCGGCTTCCGCGTTCACCACCACCGGCGCCACCATCATGGTGGGACTGGACAATCTGCCCCACTCACTGCTGTTCTATCGCCAGGAACTGCAATGGCTCGGCGGCATGGGGATTATCGTGTTGGCGGTCGCCATCCTGCCGATGCTGGGAATCGGGGGCATGCAGCTCTATCGGGCGGAGACCCCCGGCCCCATGAAGGACGACAAACTGTCGCCCCGTATTGCCAGCACTGCCCGCTATTTGTGGATGGTGTATTTTGCCCTGACGTTTCTCTGTGCCCTCAGCTATTACCTGGCGGGTATGTCCCCCTATGACGCCATTGCCCATAGCCTCACCACCGTCTCCACCGGAGGCTTTTCCACCCACGATGCCAGCATGGGTTATTTTCAGAGCTCCACCATTTTGTGGGTGTGCAATGTCTTTATGATTCTTGGGGCGGTTAGCTTTGCGCTGCATTTTCGGGTGTTCAGAACCCGCAACCCCGTGGGCTATTTTCAGGATGAAGAGATGCGTGCCTTTATTGTGAGTATCGCCCTGTTGTCATTACTGATTACGGTGATGTTGTTGAATTCCGGCAGTTTTCACCAAAC
>JBNKCL010000097.1:0-29951 GCA_050287725.1 Sedimenticolaceae bacterium | reverse complement strand
CCGTTTTCCCTCTTTGGCCAATTTGGCCGGTAATTGGTTTATCTCTTCCTGCCGCATGGCGTGGTTGTCACGCTCCTTGCCCACGTAGATGCGTTCGGCGTCGCGTCGGGTCATCTCCAGGATCGCCTTTGCCACCAGGCGGTCATAGACCACCACATCCGCCTGTTGCATCAACCGCAGGGCGCGGAAGGTGAGCAGATCGGGGTCGCCGGGACCGGCCCCCACCAGATAGACCTCGCCCATGCGGGTCGGCTCGTGCGCTTCCGACAGCGCCCGCTCCATGGCGGCGTCCGCCTCGTCCATCTGGCCGGCGAACACCCGCTCCGCGACCCCGCCGTCCAGCACCCGCTCCCAGAAGATCCGGCGGTCGGAGGGGTTGGAGAAGCGCTCCTTGACCCGGTCGCGGAAGCGCCGCGCGAACTCGCCCAGCCGTCCGTAGGCGGAAGGGATCAGCGCCTCCAACCGGGTACGGATCAGGCGCGCCAGTACCGGCGAGGCACCGCCGGTGGAGACCGCCGCCACCACCGGTGAGCGATCGATGATGGAGGGCATGATAAAGCTGCACAGTTCCGGCTGGTCCACTACGTTGACCGGTAGCTGGCGTCCGGCGGCGAGTTCCGAGATGGTCCGGTTCACTTCCGGGTCGTCGGTGGCGGCAAACACCAGATGACAGCCGTCGAGATCCTGTACCTCGAACGTCCCGGCACGGTGCCGGATCGTGCCCCGGTCCCGCAGGGCGGCGAGGGCCGGGCAGAGTTCCGGCGCCACCACCCGAACCGCGGCCCCGGCGTGCAGCAGCAGCGACACCTTGCGGGCCGCGACCTCGCCTCCGCCCGCAACCAGTATCGGTTTTTCCTGTATATTCAGGAAGATAGGAAGAAAATCCATGGGAAGTTTACTCCGAATGCGGACGCGCCCTATAACTGGCTGCTGCGGCCCCGGTTTTCAAGAGAGCAATCATCGATTAAAATGAATTATTAATTCAAAATATACTAATAAAGAGTATGGCTGCAATCAAACACAAGAGGTGTTCCCAGTGGTAAACGAAATCGACGCCCCGGAGCTGGAAAAGAAGCTGGCCACCGGAAACGAGGTATTTCTCCTGGATATCCGCAGTGCCACGGAAGTGGCCCGCGGCATCTTACCTATGTCGCAACACATCCCCATGCATCTGCTGCCGTTGCGCATGAACGAGTTTCCCAAAGACCGGGACGTCGTGCTGTACTGCCATAGCGGAAACCGCTCCTATCATGCCTGTATGTATCTGATGCAGCAAGGTTTCAGGAATGTGATCAACCTGCGCGGCGGGATCCTGGACTGGGCGCGCAACGGTTTCCAAGTGGAGGCGCCCGCCTGCTGAAACGGTGATCCGGTGTATTAATGGATCACACGATGTTAAGATTCTGCCTCTCTTAAGCGGCGCTTGCGTTTAGCAGGTAGTTCGCATATAAGATACGGCTGATAATCCACCAAACAATATCAACGAGCTAATCCGTGGAGGTTGCTAATGGCTGATTTTGATCAAGAATTGGATGCGAGCGGACTGAACTGTCCTCTGCCCATCCTGCGTGCGAAAAAGACGCTCGCCGGCATGAGTTCCGGTCAGGTGCTGCACATCATCGCTACCGATCCCGGTTCGGTGAAGGACTTCGAGGCCTTTGCCAAACAGACCGGTAACGAACTGCTGGAATCGAAAGAAGAGGGCGGCAAGTTCCAGTTCCTCATCAAGAAGGCCTAGCTTCTCGACGAAGCCGTCCCACCAACCAAAGGTTAGGAGATAGCGATGGAACAAAAGAAGTTAGCCATTATTGCGACCAAGGGTTCGCTGGACTGGGCCTATCCCCCCTTCATCCTGGCTTCCACCGCGGCGGCCCTGGGCTATGAGGTGGAGGTGTTCTTTACCTTCTATGGTCTGCAACTGCTGCGCAAGAAGCTGTGCCTGGAAGTGACCCCGCTGGGTAACCCGGGGATGCCCATGCCTATGGCGATGGACAAGTGGTTTCCGGTGTTGTTCACCGCGCTGCCCGGCATGCAGGCCATGATGACTGCCATGATGAAGAAGAAAATGGCGGACAAGGGTGTGGCCAGCCTTGAGGAGCTGCGTGAGCTTTGCCTGGAGGCCGAGGTAAAAATGATCGCCTGTCAGATGACGGTGGATCTGTTCGATATGGATCCCTCGGAGTTTATCGACGATGTCGAATATGCCGGAGCCGCTCGTTTCTTCGAGTTTGCCGGCGAAAGCGACGTTTGCCTCTACATCTGAACCGGACGCATTTTTTGCAGATGGAAAGCGCCGTCCCTCGGGACGGCGTTTTTTTTGAGGTCCGCTCGCCAAGGCGCAAAGTGCGCAAAAAAATGAGATGGATGACTTACGACGAATGGATGCTTGTGAAACGTATGCAAGACGTGCATGAATCATGGGAATTACCCATACGGCCAATCGACTTCAACACCAGAAAGATGGATCTCTTGGCGTTCTTGGCGTCTTGGCGAGAGAATATCTTTTTTTACCCGCAACCGCTGCCGATGAGCCTTAAGAAGCGTTAAACATGGATCTGCTGTCACCGGAAATTCTGCTTCTGTTGCTGGTGGTGGGCGCCCTGGCCGGTTGGATCGACGCCATCGCCGGAGGCGGCGGGCTGTTGACCCTGCCGGTACTGCTGGGCGTGGGGTTGCCGCCGATACAGGCGTTGGCCACCAACAAACTGCAAGGAAGTTTCGGCACCTTCTCTGCCACGTTGCACTTCCTGCGCGCCGGTGAAATCGACCTGCGCCGGGCCTGGCCCGAGGCATCGGCCGCCTTTGTCGGAAGTGCCTTCGGGGCCTGGCTGGTACAGGGATTGGAGACGGCCTGGCTGCAAAGATTGATCCCTCTCCTGCTGGCCGGGTTCGCCCTCTACTTTCTGTTCTCGCCGCGCGTGGGTGACCTGGACAGCCGGCGGCGCTTGGGGCGCCTCGGCTTTGCTGTTCTGATCGGCGGCGGCATCGGTTGCTACGACGGTTTCTTCGGTCCGGGTACCGGCACCCTGTTCGCAGCCGCCTATGTGGCTCTGGCCGGTTACAACCTGCGCCGCGCCACCGCCCATACAAAGCTGCTGAACCTTGCCAGCAACCTGGCGGCTTTGCTGACCTTCATCCTTAGTGGCGAGGTGGTGTGGCTGGCCGGGTTGACTATGGCGTTGGGGCAACTGGTAGGCGCACGCCTGGGAGCGGCCACCGCCCTGCGCCATGGTGCGGCGGTGATCCGGCCGTTGCTGGTGCTGGTGACCCTGGCGATCTCGCTGAAGCTGCTGCTGAGCTAAGGGGTCTCTTTTTTCAGCCAGCGGAATGAATGCCGCAGGAATGCGGTCCCGTCGCGTTCGATACAGAGCCCGTGGGAGATGATGACGCGCTCCGGCTCCCAGGCCAACATCCTCTCCAGGCATTGCCGGGCGGCGGTGCGGCCGAAGCGGAAGGTGGAGCGCCAGTCCACCGGGGTGCGGCCGTCCGGCGCCAGGATACCGGTGAAACGGGCGACCAGCCGCTGAAACGGTGTAAACACCTCCGGCTCGAAGTTCTCTACCAGATCGGTGAGGATCAGGGTACGACTGGGACGGTGGAAGAACACCACCTCTTCCATCACCGGGCTGCCGCGAAACACCAGTTGTTCGATCTCTCCGGCCCAGTCCGGCGGCGCTTCCTCATCCAATTGGGCGTCGAAACGCAGCTTGGGAAAGCGTTTCGCCAGGCCCGGTGCGGCATAGCTTTTCGCCGCGGGATAGGCATCGAGCCACTCCTGCAGGAACAGGTGGTGCAGCTTATTGGGTGAGATCAGGTGACGCACCTCGCCCAATTCGGCCAGTTCCGCAATCAGGCCGCCGTCCAGTTTCTCCGGCGAGTGGATGAACAGCGACCGGTCCGGCAGGCGGATCACGGTCATGCGGGTGGAGTAGGGCAGGCCGAAGAAGGGAACCGTTTCGCCCGTGGCGGTCCACACTTCGGGTGCGAAAGGGATGAATCGTCTTTGGGCTTCGGCTGTTTCGTGCAAGTGGGTTTTCGGTCCGGCTTGTTTGATCTTATAGGATCATAGCCTATCGGTTGCCGAAAACTCCCGGCTTGCGGAAATCGATGGGGATCAGTGAGGGGGAAATAGAGACCGTGGCGGTTGGGAGGGTTCCACGGTTTTGGAGCAAGGGGCCGGGAACCGGCCCCTTGCGAGGGTATGAAGATCAGCCCTTTGCCTTGCAGGTGCTGACGCCCAGCAGCGGGTAAAGGGGGCAGAAACCCGCGATCCCGGTAACCAGGGGAACTACGCCGATGTAGCCCCATACGGGCAGGGCGCCCAGTGCCGTTGCCGCCACCAGGGCGATGCCAACCACGATGCGAAGGATTTTATCGATACCGCCGACATTCTGTTTCATTGTCTTCCTCTCTTTAGTAATTGCGAAATCAGACCGTGCAGGATCATGCTAGCGCCACCGGGTGTGGCGGTAAGTAACAAAATCACACAGGGGGTTGAAGGCGGGCCTGCCGGAGGACGGCGGGGGCGTTCACTCGAAGAGATTGTCGGCCTGTTGTTGCAGGGCGTTCCGGTCGAGCACCTGGATTTTTCCCCGTCCCAGGCTCACCCAGCCGCGGCGCTCGAACTCCTTGAGCAGGCGGCTTACCACCTCGCGGGCGGTGCCCAGTTCGCGCGCCAGTTCCTGATGGGTCATGGTGAGTGCGCCGTCCGCATCCGCCAATTTGGCCAGGGTCGCCGCCAGACGGCTGTCCATGCGGCCGAAGGCCACGGCGTCGATCAGCATCAGCAGACCGGAGATCCGGTCGGCGTAGGTGGCGAACACAAAGGCCCGGAATTCGGGCGAGGTGGCCAACAGTTCCTGAAACAGCGTATTGGGGATCGCGACGGCTTCCACCGGGCTTTCCGATACCGCCTCGGCGGTGTAGGTCTCGCAGGCCAACAGACAGGAGGTGGTCAGGACACAGGATTGGCCCGACTCGACCCGGTAGAGCACGATCTCGTGGCCGGATTCCGAAAGCTTCTGCACCCGCACCGAACCCTGCAGTACCAGCAGGTAGTTACTGCACTCCGCGCCTTCCCGGAACACCATCACCCCTTCCGGCAGACTTACCGGCAGGGCTGTGGTCAGCAGACGGCTGCGCGTCGGAACATCGAGTTTATCCAGCAGCGGAAAGGCGGCGACCCAGTCATTTGAACTCTGCATCTGTCGATCCCGTAAAGCGGAAAACAGCCCGAATCGGGCGGTTCATAGTATACACACTGATGGCGATTTCGGACGGAGCATCGCCGGCTTGTCTTCACCCGTCTCGCACCTGCGGCGCCGGCAGAGATGATCTTCAGAGGCAAAGAAAAACCCCCGCCGTCTCCGGCGGGGGTTCGGTCCGATATCCGCCTGCGCGGATTAGAAGCTCCAGTTCATCTGGATACTGGCGATATCCACACTCGCTTCGTATTCGCCATAGAGGAGACCGCGCGTTGCGTTTTCCGCATCGGCCGCAGATTTGTTGACCTGCGGGTTATCCACGAACAGGTGGGCGTAGCCGAAGTCGAAGCTCAGGTTCTCCGATGCCTTATAACCGAGACCCAGCGCCAGCCAGATCCGGTCCTCGCCAGGAATACGCGGGGTGCGGTAGCGGGCATCCGGGATCGGGGTTTCGTCATAGGCGGTGCCGATCCGGAAAACCCAGGGGCTGGAGGAGGGGGAGTACTGCAATCCCAACGAGTAGCGGTTGCTGTCCTTCCAGTTCAGGGTGGTGACACCGTCCGGGATGGGGAGGTCAAACTTGAACCGCAGCTCTTTCAGTACGCTCCAGTAGGTGCGGCTGTAGTCGAACATGATCGCCCACTCCGGGGTGAACTCGTGGTAGAGACTCACCGAGAGGGTGGCGGGCAGTTCCACGTCCGCGGATGCACCCGTATCCGGGATCGGGACGGTAGTAAAATCCGCGGTGCCGTCCACCTTATACTTCACCTTGGAGCGGTAGTGCACTCCGATGCGGGAGCCTTCGCTCAGTTCCGCCAGGAAGCCCAGGTTCCAGCCGACGGCGACATCATCACCTTCCAGTTCCAGCAAGCCGTCTGTCACTCCGAGATCAACGGCTTGGGAGAGTTCCGCCTTGATGTACTGGGCATTGACGCCGGCGCCGATGCTGAAATGGTCGGAGAACTTCCAGGCCAGCGAGGGGTTGATATTGATGGTCTTCACCTCGGAGTCGATGGCGTGATAGCGCCCGATCCAGTCGTCGTCATAGGAAGTGGCGAGTCCGAACGGCGAATTGATGCCGAGCCCCAGGAACAGGTTGTCGCCGATCTGGTTCGTAAGATACAGGTTCGGGACTACCCCGATCACCCCGGCGTCTCCACTCTCGTTGGTTCCGAGGGCTGATATGGTGGGGGTCGATCCCTTATCTTCGTATTCCGCATGGGGAGAGATTACATGGAGTCCGATGGATCCGTGGCTCCCCTCCAGACGGGTCATCCCGGCCGGGTTGAAAAAGACGGTGGTGGCGTCCTGCGCCTGGGCGGCGCCACCGGCATAGGCGGTGCCCATCCCGGATACGCTCTGCTCGATCAGCTGGAAACCGGAAGCTTGGGTTTGCTGCGGGACCCCTGCCAACAGGAGGCTCAAGGCGGCGGCAGGTACGGCATACAGATGTTTGATATCCATCATGAATCCCCGTTGTAGTTGTTTCTAATTAAAGAGTTTCCGGTTGCTTCGGAAACCCCCGAGGCACGGCCTGTGCCGCCATTTTCAACGATGCTAACTTGTTGAAAATGAAGGAAAGCAATGGTTGTATCTACTTCCCCCGGCTCTGAGAATTGCAGATGGAATTGTTCAGAGCTTCCTAAATTATTTGGGTTTATGGTTACGATGTCAGCCCGTTGCCAGGATATTAATTCGAAATTCCTTACGCTGCAACAGGTTATAGCCGGTAGCTCAGGTTAATGATCCCGGAGTGTAGCGCGGGACCGGAGACCGAAAAGTGGATGGCGATTGGTATAGGTAATGTGGTATAAATAATTCTTATCGGTTTGGTTTTTGTGCTGAGGAATTCATATGGCAGATCGCAGACTTCAGGTGTTTCATACGGTCGCACGCCTGCTCAGCTTTACCAAGGCGGCGGAGACCCTGCACATGACGCAGCCCGCGGTGACCTTCCAGGTCCGTCAGCTGGAGGAGTATTTCAACACCCGGTTGTTTGATCGGACCCACAATCGCATCAGTCTTACCGATGCCGGGGCATTGGTCTATCGCTACGCGAACCGGATCTTCGAACTTTACAACGAGATGGAACACTCGGTGCGGGAGATGACCGGGGAGATCAGCGGTGCCTTGACCATCGGCGCCAGTACCACCATCGCCGAATATATGCTCCCTTCCTTGTTGGGTGACTTCAAATCCAAGTATCCGGACGTCAATATCCACCTCAAGGTCTCCAATACCGAGGGGATCGTCTCCATGGTGGAGAACAACATCATCGACCTGGGGGTGGTGGAAGCGCCGGTCGGAAACCGGAATCTGGTGGTGGAGATGTGCAGCCCCGACCAATTGGTGGCGATCGTGCCGCCGGGGCATTCCGAAGCGCAGCGGGAGACTCTGAATTACTCCGATCTTCTGAAATATCCGTTTATCTGCCGGGAAGAGGGTTCCGGTACCCGCGAGGTGATCCAGGAGTGGTTAAAGACCGCCCGCAACGAGGATGCCAGCGAAGAGGAGCTTAATATCTCCATGGAACTCGGCAGTCCCGAGGCGGTGAAGGGTGCGGTGGAGGCCGGAATGGGGATTTCGGTGGTGTCCCGCGCCACCATCCAGAAAGAGTTGAAGCTGGGAACCTTGGTTGCCATTAACCTCGATCCCGTGCTGGAGCGGCCGTTCTCATTCGTGCACCAAAAACAAAAATTCCGCGTACGGGTTATGGAAGAGCTGCTCGAATTTGCCCGCAACTACCTGAAAGAACATACGGCGGATTTCAGGCGTTAGCCGATCGTGTTTCCCAGGATTCCGACATTGACGGCCGAACAGCGGCGGTTGCTTGAGCTCTATGCAAACCTCGGCGAGCAGGATCGGCAGACGCTGTTCGCTTTTGCGGAGTTCCTGACCGGGCGCGCTGATGAGGCGGCGCCGGCGGAAGAGCAGGCGACGGAACCGGCTGAGCCGAAGCTGATTCCCCGCCCGGAGCAGGAGAGTGTGGTGGGTGCGATCCGGAGGCTTTCGGAAAGCTATCACATGCTGGATCGCTCTCTGTTGCTGAACGAAACTTCGTCTCTGATGACGGCCCATGTGGTGCGTGGCCGCGCCGCGGTGGAGGTGATCGACGAGCTGGAGGAGTTGTTTCAGCAGCACTACCGTAACTATCTTGGTAATGACGAAACGACCTGATCTCCTTTTTTTTCACCAAAGTTGGCGCATTCCGTAGATCAAATAACAAAATGAATTGCCGATAACGGGTTCGGTGGGGCGGCGATTCCATAGGAAGAACGGATGTCGGAACGAAGATCAGTGATCTCCTGGGCTCTCTATGACTGGGCCAACTCCGCCTTCGCGGTTACGGTCATGGCCGGGTTCTTCCCGCTTTTCTTCAAGCAGTACTGGGCTGCCGAACTCGATTCCACGGTCAGTACTTTTTATCTGGGAAGCGCCAACTCCATCGCCAGTTTGTGTGTGGTGGTCTTGGCGCCCGTGTTGGGAGCGATCGCGGATCGGGGCGGCGCCAAGAAAAAATTCCTGTTGTTTTTCGCCTTCCTGGGAGTCGTGATGACTCTGGCGCTTCCCATGGTTGCGCAAGGCGCCTGGCAGATGGCGCTGATTCTTTACGCTGTGGCGATTCTCGGGTTTTCCGGGAGTGTCGTGTTTTACGATGCATTGCTGATGGACGTGACCGAGGAGCGACACATCGATTATGTCTCCGCATTGGGTTACGGTCTCGGTTATCTTGGTGGCGGCCTGCTGTTTGCCCTGAACGTCGCAATGACCCTGTTCCCGCACTTTTTCGGTTTGCAGAACGCGGCCGAGGCGGTGCGTTGGTCGTTTGTGCTGGTTGCGATCTGGTGGGCTCTCTTCTCCGTCCCCGTCATGCTGTTTGTGCGTGAAACGAAATTACCTGCAGACGTGGGTGCGGCCGCAGCGATCCGGGGAGGTTTTCGGCAACTGTACGAAACCTTTATCCACATTCGCCGGTTGCGGTCGGTGTTTCTGTTTCTGTTGGCATATTGGCTCTATATCGATGGCGTCGATACGATCATCCGCATGGCGGTGGACTACGGTCTGGCGCTCGGTTTTCAGTCGGAGAATCTGCTGACGGCATTGCTGGTAACACAATTCGTGGGATTCCCCGCGGCCATCGTATTCGGAAAACTGGGAGAACGGAGAGGACCGCGGCAGGGGATTATGCTGGCGATTTTCGTCTACCTGCTGGTAATCCTCTGGGCTTATCGCATGGAACAGGTTTGGGAGTTTTACCTGTTGGCGGTGGTGATCGGATTGGTGCAGGGCGGCATCCAGTCCCTCAGCCGCTCGTTTTATGCCCGGCTCGTTCCCAAGGACAAGGCGGGTGAGTTCTTCGGCTTCTTTAATATGTTGGGTAAATTCGCCGTGGTTCTGGGTCCGGTGTTGATGGGTCTGGTGGCGATGGCGACCGGCAGTTCCCGGCAATCTATCCTGGCCATTCCGGTCCTGTTCGTCGCCGGCGCCCTGTTGTTGGGGCTGGTGGACGAAACCGCAGGCAAGCGGCGCGCCCGGGAGCTGGAGGGGTAGTAACCCGGCCGATCCCGGTTTCCGGCCGGAAAACCGGCACGACGGAAATCTGCCTGATTCCCCGGCGGGGGGAGTCAATACTATGACGTTTTCCCGCCTTCCTCCCCTAATAACCTGTAATTCCAGCAAAAAAGCGCCATTTCGGTGCTGGCATATCTATTGCTACACCCCTGGGTATCCGTGCGCGAGAGGGGTATTGAAAGAATATGGCTGAACCGACCTTTGACGATGAACTGGACCTGGGTATCGAGAAACCCCACGGTTCGCGCAAGAAGCTGGTGATCATTATCGCGGCGGCGGTACTGCTGCTGGCGCTCGGCGGCGCGGCCGCCTGGTGGCTGTTCTCCGGCGGTGAAGAAGGCGGGGCGGCGGAGGAACAGGGCGCGGAAGCCGCCACGGAACAGACCGAAGAGCAACCGGCGGAGAGCGAGGAGTTGCCGCCGATCTATCACTCCCTGGACCCGGTGTTTGTGGTCAACCTGCCTCCCGGCGGGGATGCCAAGATGCTGCAGATCGGGGTGGATGTGTTGGTGCGAAGTGAGAAGTTGGAGGGGTTTCTGAAACACAACGATCCGATGATCCGGAATCAGCTGTTGAATCTTTTCAGTAGCCAGAATTCCACGCAGTTGCGGACCCGGGCCGGCAAGGAGCAGCTACAGGCAAAGGTGCTGGCGGAACTGCGGAAGATTGTGAAGTCACAAGGGGGGACGGGCGAAGTCGAAGCCGTCTATTTCACCAGTTTTGTAATGCAGTAGAGATCATGGCCAGCAACGACCTGTTATCACAAGACGAGATTGATGCGCTATTACACGGCGTAGATAGCGGCGATGTGGAGACCGAGTCCGGCGCCGAGGCGGGTGAGGCGCGTTCTTACGACTTTACCAGCCAGGATCGTATCGTCCGGGGGCGGATGCCCACCCTGGAGATGATCAATGAACGCTTCGCCCGACACTACCGCACCAGCCTGTTCGGGATGTTGCGGCGCAGCGCGGACATCTCGGTATCCAGCGTGCAAATGCTCAAGTTTTCGGAATTCGTGCATACCCTGTTCGTGCCCACCAGTCTGAATCTGGTGCGGGTCAACCCGTTGCGTGGCAAGGCGTTGTTCGTATTGGATCCCAAGCTGGTATTCAGCATGGTGGAGAACTATTTCGGCGGCAGCGGACGTTTTCATACCAAGATCGAGGGGCGCGATTTTACCCCGACCGAATTGCGGGTGGTGAAGATTCTGCTGACCTTGGCATTTTCCGATATGCACGAAGCCTGGAAACCGGTTCTGAACCTCGAGTTCGAATATGTCGGCTCCGAAGTGAATCCTCAGTTCGCAAATATCGTCAGTCCGTCCGAAGTGGTGGTGGTGACTACTTTGCATATCGAATTGGAAGCGGGGGGCGGCGATCTGCATATCTGTATGCCGTACTCCATGGTAGAGCCGATCCGGGATCTGCTGGATGCGGGAGTGCAGAGCGATCGCGGTGATAAGGATGAACGTTGGGAGCGGTCATTGAAGGAAGAAATTATGGGGGCGCAGGTCGAGCTGAGCAGCGTCCTGGCGGAAGCAGAGCTCAGCGTGAGGGAGTTGGCGCAACTGAAGGTGGGGGACATCGTTCCCCTCGAAATCCCGGAAATGGTGGAGGTTTGCGCACAGGATGTTCCGATCTTCCGTGGGCAACTCGGCGTGTCGGACGGTAAGTACGCCGTAAAAATCCGGGAACATGTTGAACGGGCGAGACAGGATACTTTGCATGATTTTTTCAACCGTCCGGCAAAATGATGCCGGCATTGAGATAGCAACAGGGTCTGATCATGAGCGAGAAAGAAACTGAATCGAAAGATGCGATGCCGGATGAGTGGGCAGAAGCGATGGCGGAACAGGGCAACGCGGATGCGGAGCAAAAGAGTGCCGAGTCTGCGAAGTTCAAGGAGTTAAAAGCCGACGGCGGCGCGGCTCCTAATCCGGAAGTGAATCTGGAAGCGATCCTGGATGTACCGGTTGTGATTGCGATGGAAATCGGGCGCACCAAGATCAATATCCGCAATCTGCTGCAACTCAATCAGGGTTCGGTGGTGGAACTGGATCGATTGGCAGGTGAGCCGATGGATGTGCTGGTCAACGGTACACTCATTGCGCAGGGTGAGGTCGTGGTTGTGAACGAAAAGTTCGGAATCCGTCTTACCGATATCATCAGTCCCGCAGATCGCGTGAAGAGGCTGCATTGATGTGCAGACGTTTCGTCCTGTTTTTCGGGACGGCACTGTTTACCTTGCCGTTGTATGCGGCCGAGCAGGCGGAGAAGGCGACGGTCCCGCACATGTCCAATACCGCACTCGGGACCGGCGCGCTCATACAGACCGTTCTGGTGCTGCTGTTGATCGTGGGCATGATCTTCGGTCTGTCCTGGCTGGTTCGACGCACCGGATATGCCGCCGGCGCCGGCAAAGGGATGGTGAAGGTTCTCGGCGGAGTTTCGCTGGGACCGCGCGAGCGGGCGATGATACTGCAGGCCGGGGACACCCGGGTGCTGGTGGGTGTGGCGCCGGGCCGGGTTCAGACCCTTTGTTTATTGCCGTCCGCGCCCGACGACAGAACCGGAATCCCGGAAGAAAAACCGTTTGCTTCGCAACTGGATAGCGCTCTCGAGGAGGCGGAGAGTGACGGCGGGTAAGATCACCACCGCAATCCTGTTATTGCTGTTGCCGATTGCGGCATCCGCAGCGACAGGGGTCGAGGCCATGACCGTTACTCCCGGGGAAGGGGGTTCACAGGTCTATTCGTTAAGCATCCAGGTGCTGCTGTTCATGACCGCGCTGAGCCTGTTGCCCGGCGCGTTGATGATGATGACCTCCTTCGCGCGGATCATTATCGTGCTGGCGATCCTGCGCCAGGCCCTGGGTACTCAGAACACACCGTCCAACCAGATTTTGGTGGGGCTGGCGTTGTTTCTCACCATCTTCATCATGATGCCGGTGTTCAACAACGTCTATGACTCCGCGTTGCAGCCGTATCTGGAAGAGAAGATCACCGCGATGGAAGCGCTGGACGCCGCGAAAGCCCCGATGCGGGAGTTTATGCTGGCCCAGACCCGGGAGACCGATCTGGAGCTGTTCGCCCGCATCGGACATTACGACAAGATCGAGTCGCCGGATAAGGTGCCGTTTACGCTGTTGCTGCCGGCCTTTGCAACCAGCGAACTGAAGACCGGTTTTCAAATCGGTTTCCTGTTGTTCATCCCGTTCCTGGTGATTGACCTGGTGGTGGCCAGTGTTTTGATGTCGATGGGCATGATGATGCTGTCGCCGCTGATTATTTCACTCCCGTTCAAGATCATGCTGTTTGTGCTGGTGGACGGTTGGTCACTGGTGTTCGGCAGTCTGGCGGCCAGTTTTTTCCCTTGAGGAAGTACGGGAGCGAAGAATATGACCCCGGAGATCGTGATTGATGTGGGACAACGGGCGTTGGAGATCACGGCCGCTCTGACCGGCATTATCCTGATTCCGGCGTTGATCGTGGGCCTGGTGGTCGCAATGTTTCAAGCCGCCACCCAGATCAACGAAATGACCCTGACCTTTATCCCGAAGCTGATGGTCGTGGCGTTGGTGCTGATGGTCGCCGGACCGTGGATGCTGCGCCTGTTGATGGATTTCGTGATAGAGCTGTTTACCAGCATCCCTGACTTGATCGGGTGACCGGAATGGGCGGCTTCCGATGTGTTGTTCGGGAGAAGCCGGGAAGGCGTGGCGTTTTTTCGGCTTCTTACGCGTTCCGGGCGGTGAGCATTCGATATGAGTTTTAGCGAAACACAGCTCGATCTATGGTTGGCCGCGTTTATGTGGCCGCTGATACGTGTCAGCGCAATGATCGCGGTGGCTCCCATCTTCGGTTCACGTCAGACCCCGGCCCGGTTGCGCATCGGCATCGCGTTGCTGTTGACCTGGATGTTGGTGCCGATTATCCCGCAACCGCCGGTGGTTGAGATATTCAGTCCGCAGGCGTTCTTGATCATGGTGCAGCAGATCCTGATCGGCGCCGCGATGGGGTTCGTATTGCAGATGGTGTTCGGGGCGCTGGTGTTCGGCGGTCAGACGCTGGCTTACAGCATGGGTCTCGGGTTTGCGTCCATGATGGATCCGCAGAACGGGGTGCAGGTACCGGTGTTGTCCCAGTTCTATATCCTGATGGCCACCTTGCTGTTTCTGGTGTTGAACGGCCACCTGGTGTTGATCCAGATGCTGGCGGAAAGTTTTCACACCCTGCCGGTGGGGGTCAGTGGCGTCGATCGCGGATTTCTGGAACAGATTATCCGCTGGGCCAGCGAGATGTTTGCGGGCGGCCTGTTGATCGCACTGCCGGCGGTCGCGGTGTTGCTGCTGGTGAACCTGGGTATGGGTGTCATCACCCGCGCCGCACCGCAGCTCAATATTTTCGCAGTGGGGTTCCCGATGACCATGCTGCTCGGGTTCTTGGTGGTCTGGATCACGCTGCCCGATGTGTTGGCCAATTTCCAGGAGCTGCTGGAACAGGGCTTGTCGTTAATTCAACGTCTGTTGCTGATTCCGGGGTGAGTTATGGCGGAAGAGAATCAGGACGGCCAAGAAAAAACAGAACAACCCACATCGAAACGGCTCCAGGACGCGAAAAAAAAGGGCCAGGTGCCCCGTTCGCGCGAGCTGAACACCATGGCGATCACATTGCTGGGCGGCGGTGTGCTGGTGAGTATGAGCGGTTATTTCGGGCATGCTCTGCGGGAGTTGATGACGCGCAACTTCACCATACCCCGCAGCGATATGTTTGAGCCGATGGCGATGGTGCGACGCCTGGCGGGCGGTATCGAAGACGGCCTGCTGATGTTGCTGCCGTTTTTCCTGGCGGTGATCGTGATCGCCGTTGCCAGTTCGCTGGCGCTCGGCGGGGTTACCTTCAGCGGTGAGTCGTTGGCGCTGAATTTCAGCAAGCTGGATCCCATCAAGGGGATGAAGCGGGTGTTCTCCCTGAAGGGCCTGCTGGAAGTCGCCAAGGCGTTTGCCAAGTTCGCGCTGGTCGGCACCGCCACCGCCCTGGTGTTGTGGCTCACGCTGGACGATTTTCTCAATCTGAGCCACATGGAGATGGCCACCGCGGTGGTGCAACTGGGGAACCTGGTGGGTTGGTCGTTTATCGCTATCGCCGCCACCCTGATCCTGGTTGCCGCGGTGGATGTGCCGTTTCAGATCTGGGAACACAAACGGCAACTGAAGATGACCCGCCAGGAACTGCGTGAAGAGATGAAGGAGACCGAGGGACGGCCGGAGGTGCGGAGCCGGATTCGCTCCCTGCAGATAGAGATGGCGCGCCGGCGCATGATGGAAGAGGTGCCGAAGGCGGATGTCATCGTCACCAACCCCACCCACTATGCGGTGGCGCTGCGCTACGACCAGCAGAAGATGCTGGCGCCAAAAGTGGTGGCGAAAGGCGTCAATTTGGTGGCGGCCAACATCCGGAAGGTGGCGGAAGAGCATGCCGTGACGGTGGTGGAAGCGCCGCCGTTGGCGCGTGCCCTCTACTTCAGCACCGAATTGGGCCAGGTGATACCGGCTGGTCTGTATCTTGCAGTCGCCAAGGTACTGGCTTACGTGTTTCAGCTGCGGGACTACCGCAGCACCGGCGGAGAGCGTCCGGAGGTGCCTTCGGAACTGCCGATCCCGGAGGAGTTCCAGCAACCGGACGAAGAAGCGACGGACGAGACGGAATGATAGCGGTTGGGAGATGAGACGGTTATGAATGCAACGGCGATATTGGACAGTGTCAGAGAGAGTGGGGCCAAAGGTCTGGGCGTACCGCTGATACTCATGATGATCCTGGCGATGGTGGTGATCCCGATGCCGCCGATCGCGTTGGATATGTTCTTTAGCTTCAATATCGCATTGTCGCTGGTGGTACTGCTGGTGGTGGTCTATACCCTGCGGCCGCTCGATTTCGGCGTGTTTCCGAGCCTGCTGTTGGTAGCCACCCTGTTACGTCTGGCCCTGAACGTCGCGTCCACCCGTGTGGTGCTGCTGGAAGGGCACAACGGCGGCGATGCCGCGGGCAAGGTGATCGAGGCCTTCGGCGCGTTCGTAATCGGCGGCAACTATGCGGTGGGTCTGGTGGTGTTTCTGATTTTGGTGATCATCAACTTCGTGGTGGTTACCAAGGGCGCCGGCCGGGTTTCCGAGGTCAGCGCCCGATTCACCCTGGACGCCATGCCCGGTAAGCAGATGGCCATCGACGCCGATCTCAACTCCGGTCTGATCGGACAGGACGAGGCGCGCGTCCGGCGGGAGGAGGTGGCGCGGGAAGCGGATTTCTACGGGGCGATGGACGGCGCCAGCAAGTTCGTACGCGGCGATGCCGTGGCCGGTATCCTGATCCTGTTCATCAATATCCTGGGCGGTCTCGGCATCGGGATGATTCAGCACGGTCTCGATTTTCAGACCGCCATGCGTTACTACACTCTGCTGACCATCGGCGACGGACTGGTGGCGCAGATTCCCTCCCTGCTGCTCTCGACCTCCGCCGCCATCATTGTGACCCGGGTCGCCAGCGCGCAGGATGTCGGCTCCCAGGTGATCAGCCAGCTCTTTTCCGCCCCCAAGGCGTTGGCGGTCGCGGCCGGCATATTGACGGTCATGGGGGTCATCCCGGGGATGCCCAACTTCGCGTTTCTGACCCTGGCGGCCGCCGCCGGGGGCGGGGCCTGGATGGTCGCGCAACGCCGGCAGCAAGAGGCGGCGGCTCCGGCACCGCCACCTCCGCCGGAACCCTCGGCGGAACAGAAGGAGCTGACCTGGGATGACGTTCAGCCGGTGGACATCATCGGTTTGGAGGTGGGCTACCGGTTGATTCCGCTGGTGGACCGCAACCAGGGCGGACAGTTGATGAATCGGATCAAGGGGGTGAGAAAGAAGCTCTCCCAGGAGGTCGGGTTCCTGATCCAGCCGGTGCACATCCGTGACAATCTCGATCTCTCCCCGAACAGTTATCGCATCACCCTGCACGGGGTTCCCATTGCGCAGGCCGAGATCCGGACCGACCGCGATCTCGCCATCAATCCGGGACGGGTGTTCGGAAACCTGGAGGGGGAGGTCACCAAAGATCCGGCATTCGGCCTGGAGGCGGTCTGGATCGATCCCGCACGTCGGGACCATGCCCAATCCCTCGGTTACACGGTGGTGGACGCCAGCACCGTGGTGGCGACCCACCTGAGCGAGATTCTCCAGACCCACGGCCACGAGTTGCTGGGGCATGAAGAGGTGCAGAAGCTGCTGGATGTCCTGGCCAAGAGCGCCCCCAAACTGGTGGAGGATCTGGTGCCCAAGACCCTCTCCCTGGGACAGTTGCTGAAGGTGCTGCAGAACCTGTTACAGGAGAAGGTCCCGATCCGGGATATTCGCACCATTGCCGAAACATTGGCGGAGCGGGCCTCCGTGAGTCAAGACATCGGCGTTCTGACCGCTGCGGTCCGGAGGGCCCTCTCCCGCTCCATTGTGCAGCAACTGGTTGGTCCAAAAGAAGAAATTCCGGTGATCGTGCTGGATCCCACGCTGGAACAGATATTGCAGCAGACGTTGCAAACCAGTGAGGAGGGCGGGGCCGGGTTCGAACCGGGTTTGGCGCAACAGATGCAAAAGGCCTTGTCCGACACCGCTGCGCAGCAGGAGGTCACGGGCGAGGAGAGCATCCTGCTGGTGGCGGCGCCGATCCGGACCTGGATGTCCAAATTCGTGCGGCACAGCGTCCCGGGGATGAACGTGCTCTCCTACAACGAGATCCCGGACAACCGGCATATCAGAGTGGTGGCGACGATAGGGAAACAGGGTGCGGATGCCGGCGGTGGGCAAGGACCGCGCTAGGCTACGGCGACCTGCGATTCATAAAGGACCGTTTTTCGGATTTGTGAGATTCTGGCTATGAAGATCAAACGTATTTTTGCACCGGACATGAGAACCGCTATTCGGCAGATTCGCGAAACTCTGGGACCGGATGCGGTGATCCTTTCCAACAAGGCGGTGGAAGGCGGGGTCGAGTTGATGGCGGCGCTCGATTTCGATGACGCCATGTTCTCCGACACGAGCCCCAAGCGGAGTGCCGGAGAGGGGCGGGTTACCGCCTTCCCGAACCGGCGGGAGTCGGCGAATGTCGAACCGGCGACGGATAGCGCATCTGCGCCGGCGGTAACGCAGGAGGAAACGGTGCGGCCGCAGGTGGAGTGGAGTCAGGACCCGTTGCTGTTGGAGATGCGCAAGGAGATGCAGATGCTCCGGCGCATGATGGAGAACGAGCTTTCGGGCTTCACCTGGAAAGAGTTGGCGGAACACACCCCGCAACTTCGGGAACTGCTGCGCCGGTTGCTGTCGCTGGATATCCATCCGGCGATTTGTCAGCGCTTGGTGGACCGGGTGGGTGACTTCAGCGGGATCGACGAAGGGTGGCGCAAGGCACTCTATTTTCTCGCCACTGAACTGAAGGTGTTGGGCGATCGCTTGCTGGAAGAGGGCGGGGTGGTGGCGATGATCGGTCCCACCGGCGTGGGTAAGACCACCTCCATCGCCAAGATCGCGGCCCGCTTCGCGCTGCGCTACGGACAACGTCATCTGGGACTGATCTCGGCCGACAGTTATCGTATCGGGGCGCAGGAGCAGTTGACCACTTATGCCCGGATTCTGGATGTGCCGGTGCGCACCGCAACAAATCTCAACGAACTCGATATCGCCCTCAATGCCTTCGCCGACAAACGGCTGGTGCTGATCGATACCGCCGGCATGAGTCAGCGGGATGTGCGTCTTAGCGAACAGCTGACCATGTTGTCCTCCGGCAACCGCAAGGTACGCACCTTTCTCGCGCTCTCCGCAACCACGCAACAAGCGGCATTGCGGCAGGCCATCCGGGCCTTCGGGGCCGCCAAGCCGGAGGCCTGTGTCCTGACCAAATTGGATGAGGCGGCGTCGTTGGGCAACGTACTCTCCGCCATTATCGACAGCGGGTTACCGCTCGCCTATATCACGGACGGGCAACGGGTGCCGGAAGACCTGCATCTGGCGCGCGCCCATACCCTGGTCAGCCGGGCCGCCGTCCTGGGGCAACAGGATGACGCCGGCTTCAGCGAGGAGTACCTGGCATTGGCCATGGGCGATGCACGGGCCAGTGCTCATGGGTGATCAGATCAAAGACCAGGCCACGGGCCTACGGCGTATGACCAATCCACGACCCATTCGCGCCATCGCCGTGACCGGCGGCAAGGGTGGGGTCGGGAAAACCAATGTCTCGGTCAACCTGGCGGTGGCGCTGGCCGATCTGGGCCGCAAGGTGATGATCCTGGATGCCGACCTCGGGCTGGCCAATATCGACGTGGTTTTGGGGCTGCACCCGCAATACGATCTCTCCCATGTGCTGCGCGGAGAGTGCCAGCTGGAGGAGGTGGTGATCGAGGGGCCGTCGGGGTTGCTGGTGGTGCCGGCCGCTTCCGGTATTCAGCAGATGGCGGAACTCAGCGAGGCGGAGCATGCCGGGCTGATTCGCGCCTTCAGTGACCTCAGTAACGACGTGGATATTCTGGTGGTGGACACCGCGGCCGGTATCTCCCATACGGTGGTAAGCTTTAGCCGCGCCGCGCAGGAGGTGATCGTCGTCGTCTGCGATGAGCCGGCATCCATTACCGATGCCTATGCTTTAATTAAGTTGCTGAACCGGGAATACGGGATCAGCCGCTTTCGTATTCTCGCCAATATGACCCGTAGCGCCCAGGAGGGCCACGATTTGTATAACAAGATGTGCCGGGTTACCGATCGCTACCTGGATGTCATGTTGAGCTTCATGGGGAGCATCCCCTATGACGACTCGCTGCGCAAAGCGGTTCGCAGTCAGAAACCGGTGGTTCACGCCTATCCTCGCAGTACTTCCGCCCAGGCATTTAAGAATTTGGCCAAAAAGGCCGATAACTGGCCTGTACCGGATGGCGCGAGCGGCCACCTCCAGTTCTTTGTCGAACGGCTGGTGCGTTATGCCCAGCAGAACGCGGGAGCACAGGGATGAAGGGATTGGCGGCCTACTCGTCGGTCAGCGAGCAGGATGCGAATGGCCTGGTGGTCAAGCATGCGCCGTTGGTGAAGCGTATCGCCTACCACCTGTTGAATCGGCTGCCGCCCAATGTACAGGTGGACGACCTGATCCAGGCGGGCATGATCGGGTTGCTGGAGGCGGGTCACAATTACGACCCGAGCCAGGGGGCGAGCTTCGAGACCTATGCCGGTATCCGGATTCGGGGCGCCATGCTGGACGAGATCCGGCGCAGCGACTGGACACCAAGATCGGTCCACCGCAAGGCGCGCATGGTGGCGGATGCCATGCGGACGATCGAGAACAACAAGGGCCGCGATGCCCGGGATGTGGAAGTGGCGGATGCGTTGGGATTGTCGTTGGAGGAGTATCACCGGATTTTGCTGGATGCCTCCGGCTGTCGCATCTTCAGCGTGGAAGACCTGCAGACCGTCGGTGAGATTTCACAGGAGCGGTCCAACAGTGCCGAGATCGGGCCCTATGAGGGTGTGCAGAACGAGGCATTTCGGAAGGCGCTGGCGGAAGCCATTGCCGGGTTGCCGGAGCGGGAGCGGCTGGTGATCACACTTTATTATGATGAAGAGATGAACCTACGCGAGATCGGACAGATATTGGGTGTGACCGAATCGAGGACCTGTCAGATTCACAGCCAGGCCACATTCCGGTTGCGGTCTCGTCTTGCCGATTGGTTGGCGGATCTGGAAGAGATCGGCGATTGAGACGGTCCGATAGTTATCGGCATTTGATTGGGAGGTTGTTTTGAATAAGAACATGAAGATTCTCATTGTGGATGACTTCTCCACAATGCGGCGGATTATCAAAAATCTGCTCCGGGATCTCGGGTTCGTCAATACGCATGAAGCGGATGATGGTTCGACCGCCCTGCCGATGCTGAAATCAGGTGGCTACGATTTTCTGGTTACTGACTGGAACATGCCCGGGATGACCGGCATTGAGTTGTTGCGTGCCGTGCGCGCCGACCCCGGTTTGGTCAACTTGCCGGTGCTGATGGTGACGGCCGAATCCAAGCGCGAGCAGATCGTAGAGGCGGCCCAGGCGGGTGTCAACGGCTACGTGGTGAAGCCGTTCACGGCTGCTACGCTGGAAGAGAAGATCAACAAGATCTTTGAACGAATCGAGTAGAGAGAATCCTGATGGTGAAAACCGGGAAAAACGATCGGTTGGAACAGGCGCGCATGCTGGTGCAGCAGTTGGAAGCGGGGAATGAGGCGGAAGCGGATCGCATCCTGGATCAGATCTCCGGCCGGGACGATGCGGCACTGTTTCAAGAACTTGGGAGATTGACCCGGGAACTGCACGAAGCGATCAACGGTTTTCTGCTGGATGATCGGATCACTGAACTGGCGCACCGGGAGATCCCGGATGCCAGCGAGCGGCTGAGTTATGTGATTACCATGACGGAAAAATCGGCCAACACCACCCTGAACTCGGTGGAGACCGGTATCCCGTTGGCCGACGAACTGAGTCAGAAGGCGGCCGCTCTGGCGGAGGAGTGGGGGCGGTTTCGCGGGCGTAAACTTTCGGTCGAGGATTTTCGTGCGTTGAGCAAGGATCTCACCACTTTCCTGGACTTGGTGTCCGATCACTCCCGACAGTTGCACGGTAAGCTGAATGAAGTCCTGATGGCGCAGGACTTTCAGGATCTCACCGGTCAGATCATCCGACAGGTGATCAAGCTGGTGCACGATGTGGAGGACAAACTGGTGCAGTTGATCCGTATCTCGGGCGCCCATATTCCGGAACAACAAGCCAAACATGAACACAAGGGCCTGGAGGGACCGGTGGTACCCGGCGTTGACCAGGGAGATGTGCTTCAGGGTCAGGACGATGTGGACGATTTGCTCTCCAGCCTGGGTTTTTAAAGGTTGTGATGTATGGCTCTTGATCCCGATGACGAAATCCTGCAAGACTTTTTGGTCGAGGCCGGGGAGATCCTTGAGCAGTTAAACGAGCAGCTGGTCGATCTCGAGCAGCAGCCGGACGATTACGATCTTCTGAACGCGGTATTCCGCGGATTTCACACCGTCAAAGGCGGCGCCGGGTTCCTGGGAATCGACGGCCTGGTGGAGGTATGCCATCGGGCGGAGGATGTATTCAACATCCTGCGTCAGGGGCAACGCACGGTGGACGCCGAGTTGATGGATGCCGTGCTCAAGGTGCTGGACGTAGTCAACGAGATGTTCACGGTGGTACAGGGAGGACAGCTGCCGGAACCGGCGGATCGGGAGCTGATCGCGACCCTGCAGCGGCTGGCGCAGCCGGCGGATGCGGCGGAGAGCGCGGAACCGGAACCGGCCGCACCGCCGCCGGAGGAGCCGCCGCCGGCGGAACCCGCGGCGCAGCCGGAACAGAACCTGGAGACCGCCGACGACGAGATCACCGAAGACGAATTCGAGGCGCTGCTGGATCAGTTGCACGGCAAGGGCAAACACGGCGGGGTACCGCAGCAGCCCGCAGCCGCACCTGCGCCGGCTCCCGCAGCCGCCAGTGGCGACGAGATCACCGAAGACGAGTTCGAGGCGCTGCTGGACGAGTTGCACGGCAAGGGCAAACACGGCGGCGTGCCGAAACAGGCCCCGCCGGTCGCTGCGCCGCCCAAGAGCGCCAAAAGCGCCGCGCCTCCGCCGGCCCGGAAACCGCCCGAGAAACCCGCGGCTCCGGAGAAGAAAGAGGCGGCCGACGGCCCGAAAAAGGCGGTGTCGACGGCGGAGACCACGGTGCGGGTGGATACCGCCCGGCTGGACGACATTATGAATATGGTGGGCGAGCTGGTGCTGGTTAGAAACCGGCTGGCGAACCTGCGGGCCTCCATGGCGGACGAGAAGGTGGCGACCGCCGTGGCGAACCTGGATCTCGTCACCTCGGATCTCCAGAACTCCGTGATGAAGACCCGGATGCTGCCGGTAAAGAAGGTATTCGGGCGCTTTCCGCGGGTGGTCCGGGATCTGGCGCGCAGTCTGAATAAAGAGATCGAACTCGAAATGCACGGCGAAGAGACCGATCTCGACAAGAACCTGGTGGAAGCCTTGGCCGATCCCATGGTGCACCTGGTCCGCAATTCGGTGGATCACGGTATCGAAATGCCGGACGAGCGGGAAAAGGCGGGCAAGCCGCGCAAGGGAACCGTGATTCTCTCCGCCGCGCAAGAGGGCAACCACATCGTCCTGACCATCGAGGATGACGGCAAGGGCATGGACCCGGACGTATTCCGTGCGAAAGCGGTGGAAAAAGGGATGATGGATGCGGAGGCCGCGGCCCGTCTCGACAACAAGGACTGTTACAATCTGATTTTCCAACCCGGTTTCTCCACCAAGACCGAGATCTCCGATATCTCAGGGCGCGGTGTCGGCATGGATGTGGTGAAGACCGGCATCGCGAAGATGAACGGTTCGGTGGAGATCGACTCCGAACTGGGGAAAGGGAGCCAGATCACCATCAAACTGCCCCTGACGTTGGCGATTCTGCCGACCCTGATGGTGTTGCTCGACCAGCAGCCGTTCGCGCTGCCGTTGGCGAGCGTGGTGGAGATCTTCAACCTGGATCTCAATCGCACCAACGTGGTGGACGGACAATTGACCATTATGGTCCGCGAGCGGGCGTTGCCGCTGTTTTACCTGCGCAAGTGGTTGATCAAGAAACCGTCCACCGATGCATACGACGGTGTGGGGCATGTGGTGGTGGTCAATGTCGGCGGGGTCCATGTGGGATTGGTGGTGGATCATCTGATCGGCCAGGAAGAGGTGGTGATCAAATCTCTCGGCGCCACGCTGCAGGGTGTGGCGGGCATGGCGGGCGCCACCATCACCGGTGACGGCAAGATTGCGCTGATTCTCGATGTACCGGGGTTGTTGCGTAAATACGCGCGTAAATATTGATCGAATGGTGTCGCTGCATGAACGCTAAGATCCGAGTGCTAATCGTCGATGATTCCGCCTTTTTCCGGCATCGGATTCAGGACATGCTGACCCGGAATCCCGATATCGAAGTGGCCGGAATCGCGCACAACGGACTGGAGGGTCTGCAGCAGGCGCGCGCCCTGAAGCCGGACGTCATCACCATGGACGTGGAGATGCCGATCATGGACGGGATCACCGCGGTCAAGCGGATCATGGCGGAGGTCCCGACCCCGATCATCATGTTCTCCTCTCTGACCCACGAGGGGGCGCAGGCCACCCTGGATGCGTTGGATGCCGGGGCGGTGGATTTCCTGCCGAAACAGCTCGGTCCCGGAACCGAGGAACAGGCGGTCATGGAGCGGATGCTGGCCCGGCGTGTGCTCATGCTGGGACGGCGGCAACAGGCCCGCCAGGCCGCGCCCGCCGCAGCCGCCGCTCCCAAACCGGCGCCGGTTGCTCCGGAACCGGTGAAGAAAGGCCACTACAAGCTGGTGGCCATCGGCGCCTCCACCGGCGGGCCGGTGGCGATCCAGACACTGCTGGCGGCGCTGCCCAAGGGGTTTCCGTTACCGCTGGTGCTGGTGGTTCACATGCCGGCGAGCTTTACGCCCGCGTATGCCCAGCGCCTGGATGCGCTTTGCAATATCGGGGTGCAGGAGGCGAAAGACGGAGAACGGTTGGTGGCGGGGCAGGCGTATCTGGCGCCGGGCGGAAAACAGCTGCTGCTGGAACGCCAGGGTGCCGGAATGGTCGTGCGGGTCAGCGACAGCCTGCCGGGACAAACCTACCGGCCCAGTGTCGACATCACGCTCGGATCGGCGGCGCGCGCATACAACGATTCCGTACTTGCCATCGTTTTGACCGGCATGGGTTCCGACGGCATGCAGGGATCACGTCTGTTGAAAGAGGCCGGCTCCACCGTTTGGTCCCAGGATGAAGCCAGTTGTGTCGTATATGGGATGCCGCAGGCGGTGGAAAAGGCCGGGCTGTCCGACCGCGTATTGCCGTTGGACGAGATCGGTCCGGTCCTGACCAAGGCGGTATGAGATGGATATTCTCAGTATTCTGGGAATTCTTCTCGCCTTCGGCGCGATCCTGGGCGGCAATATGCTGGAAGGGGGTCAGATCGACTCCCTGGTCAACGGGCCGGCCCTGGTAATCGTATTCGGCGGGACCGTCGGCGCTATTCTGCTGCAATCTCCGGTAAGCGTTTTTCTGCACGCCTTGCGAACGGCGGGGACGGTATTCGTAACTCCCAAGATCACGCTGCTGCCTTCCATCGAAAAGATCGTCGGCTGGAGCAACATCGCCCGCAAAGAGGGATTGCTGGGTCTGGAGGAGATCGCGGAGGAGGAACCGGATCTGTTCGTCCGAAAAGGGATGCAACTGCTGGTGGACGGTACGGAGCCGGAGATGATCCGCACCATCATGGAAGTGGAACTGGAATCGAAAGAGCAGCACGATTTGCAGGCGGCCCGGGTGTTCGAATCGATGGGCGGCTATTCTCCCACCATCGGTATCATCGGTGCGGTCATGGGTCTGATTCATGTCATGGAGAATCTCGCGGACCCGAGCCGACTCGGCGCCGGCATTGCGACCGCGTTCGTGGCGACCATCTACGGTGTGGGCCTGGCGAACCTGTTTCTGTTGCCGTTCGGAAACAAGATGAAATCGCTGGCGCTGAGCCGCTCCCATTACCGGGAGATGATGATTGAGGGGATTATTTCGATCGCGGAGGGAGAGAACCCACGCAATATTGAGTCCAAGCTGAAGGGGTATCTCAAGTAGAAGGGGAGGCCGCGGGCGTTGCCCGGCCGATCCGGATACGAGAGCCGGTTTGCGATTCTTGGAGTCGGAGAGATGGCCCGGAAGAGACAGCACGAAGAGCATGAAAATCACGAGCGGTGGCTGGTCTCCTATGCAGACTTCATTACGCTGTTGTTCGCCTTTTTCGTGGTGATGTATTCGGTATCTTCCGTAAACGACGGCAAGTATCGGGTGCTTTCCGATACCCTCACGGACGCCTTCCTGACCTCGGCGGAGAGCCTGGAACCGATCCAGGTGGGGGAGCGGCCCCGGACCCTGGAACCGGTGGCGGGGGAGAACGCCACTCCCGAACGACCGGAACCGAAGGACTCCATCATCCCGCCCGTGATTGAACAACCGCTTCCGGAACCACTACCCCCGCAAGAGACCAAACCGGCGGAGACCCCGGTCAGCCTCGAACAGGTGGTCAACGATCTGAAATCGAAGCTGCAACCCTTTATCAACAAGGATCTGGTCAACGTGACCCAGACCGATAAGGGGATTGAGGTGGAGATGAAGAGCAAGATGCTGTTCGAGAGCGGCAGCGCGCGCCTGTCGCGGGAGGCGATCACGGCCCTGCGGGATGTGGCGGGAATCCTGGCGCCGATTCCGCAGGAGATCCAGGTGGAAGGCCATACCGACAACGTGCCCATCCAGACCGTCGCCTTCCCCTCCAACTGGGAGTTGTCCGCCGCGCGCGCCGCCAGCGTGGTGCATCTGCTGACCCGGCTGGGGGTGGATTCTCACCGCCTGGCGGCGATCGGCTATGGGGAGTTCCGGCCGGTGGCCTCGAACGACACCGAGGAGGGACGGCAGAAGAACCGCCGGGTGGCGCTGATCATCCTCACCGCCCCCAAAGACCGGGAAGTGAAAGATGCCCGGACGTTCGGAGGGGCGGCCCGATGAAGGTGTGGACCGTCTCCAATCAAAAGGGCGGGGTCGGGAAGACCACCACCGTGGTGACCCTCGGGGGTCTGCTCGCGGGTTGGGGTTTGCGGACCCTGCTGGTGGATATGGACCCGCAGGGCTCCATGTCGGCCTATTTCCGGTACGACCCGGACGCCCTGACGGCGAGCACCTATTCGCTGTTTCAGGCCAAGGTGGAGAAGCAGCCGCTCGATCCCGCCACCCTGATCTGCGACACCGGGACGGAAGGGTTGAGCCTGCTGCCGGCCTCGGTGGCGCTGGCCACCCTGGACCGCCAGTCCGGCCGTCTGGAGGGGATGGGTCTGGTGCTGAAGCAGGCCCTCGGCCGGCTCACCGGGGGATTCGATTATGTCCTGATCGATTGCCCGCCGATGCTCGGGGTGCTGATGGTGAACGCGCTGGCCGCCTGCGACCATCTGGTCATCCCGGTCCAGACCGAGTTTCTGGCGCTGAAAGGTCTGGAGCGGATGCTGCAGACCCTCAAGATGGTCCTGCGGGCCCGGACCGCGCCGCTGCCCTATACCATCGTGCCCACCATGTTCGATCAGCGTACCCGGGCCTCGAACGACAGCCTGAAGATGCTGCAGGAGACCTATCCGACCGTACTCTGGGACGGCGTGATTCCCGTGGACACCAATTTCCGGGAGTCCAGCCGGGCCGGGATTCCCCCGCCCACCTTCTGTCCCAACTCCCGGGGGGTGGGGGCGTACGCCAGACTGCTGGAGTCGTTGCAGCAGGAGGAAAAGATCGCACCCGGACGGGAGGTGCTCGCATGAAGGACGCGGAAAAAGCGGCGCCGCCCCGGTTGGCGGATGCGGACCATGCGGTCTTCGACTATCTCGATGCGCTGCTCAGCGAGGTGGAGACCGTCCCCGAATCGGAGGTGGTGACCGAAACCCCGGTGGCGGTGGAGGTGCTGGCTGCGGTGGAGGCCGAACCGGAGACCGCGGCGGCCCCGCCCGCGATCCCCGAATGGGCGGAGGAGCCGTTTCAGTGCCTGCTGTTCAAGGTGCGGGGCATGATCCTGGCGGTGCCGCTGTTGTCGTTGGACAGCATCGTGAAGTGGGATCAGGAGATTACCCAGATCCCCGGCCAGCCGGATTGGCACATGGGGGTCATGATGCACCGCGAGCAACAGGTGGTGGTGGTGGATACCGCCAAACTGCTGATGCCGGAGCGGCTGAAGAAGGCGTCCGAGGAGCGGCAGGGCAGCCACATCCTGGTGATCGGTGGCCGCTGGGGGCTGGCGGCGGACAGTCTGGCAAAACCGATTACCCTGGAAAAAGAGGGGGTTCACTGGACCGTCGCCCATCCCCATCGGCCGTGGGTTGCGGGGACGATTGTGGAAAAACTGTGTATCCTTTTGAATGTGGATGCTTTATTGGAAAATTTCGGGCACGAATAATGCTTTCGCTAAGGCTGAAGCGGAGAGTGCCTGAAATATGACGGCAACAGAGGATCAAATAATGGCGACAGATGAGGCCGGGAAAGACCCTTTAATCCAGCTCGTTACGTTTCGTCTGGAGGATGAGACCTACGGCATCAACGTGATGCAGGTGCAGGAGGTGCTGCGGGTGAGCGAGATCGCGCCGGTGCCGGGTGCGCCCGATTATGTATTGGGCATCATCAACCTGCGCGGCAATGTGGTCACGGTAATCGATACCCGTTCCCGGTTTGGACTGCCCTCTACGGAGCTGGACGATGCCAGCCGGATCGTGATCATCGAAAGCGACAAGCAGGTGGTGGGGATCCTGGTGGACAGCGTGGCGGAGGTGGTGGAATTGCGCACCTCGCAGATCGATCCGGCCCCGAACGTCGGGAATGAAGAGAGTTCGCGCTATATCCATGGGGTTGCGACCCTGGGAGATCGGCTGTTGATCGTGGTGGATCTGAACAGGCTGCTCACGGAGACCGAGTGGGCGGAAGTGGGGAAGCTCTGAGTCCCCGGGGTGGGTTCGAATGCCAGATATCGGCCAGCCCTACCCGATCAAACCCGTCTGGCCGACCCGGCCGGAGAATCAGACCGGTCGGCGGAAACGCCCGGACAAGGATTCGGATCGTGAAGAGGGAGAGCCGGCGGAAGAGGAGAAACCGCAGGAACAGCCGCAGGAACAACCGCGGGAAAGGCCCGGAGGCACGCCGCATATCGATGACTATGCATGAAGGGTAACACTATGAATATGTTATGGATTGTCGCGCTTTCCATGGCTTCTCTGGCCATCATCACCACCACCGCCCTGGGGCGGAGGGTGCGCCGGCAGCAGCTTCTGATCAAGGGTATGGAAGGGCGCATCGAGTACCTCGTTTCCAACCTGAACGTCCTGTGCGCCAGCGCGGTCGGAGTGGATGACCGGGTGGTTCATCTGGAACGGTTGGGTCGCGATCTGGAACACCGCCAGGAGAGTCTGGAGACCCAATCGCAGCCGGAGCGTCCCTACGGCGAGGCGATTCAGATGGTGCATCGAGGCGCCACCCCGGCCCGGTTGATGGAGACGCTGGATCTGAGCCGCAGTGAAGCGGAGCTTCTGGTCACATTGCACGGTGCGCGATAAACACCACGCGCAGCGAGAAAAGAGTGGTCAAAACAGGGGCATGATGTCTGACTGAAAAATGGTCAAACATCACCTAAATTTCTGCAAAAAAAAGTTTTTTTCTTCCCTGGGATTGATTACTATACATCTACTAGAATATAGTATTGGCCATCTATAAAGATTTGATGGCAGCCGTTTAAGAAAAATCCGGGCTGTCAGGCGAGGGGCTGGAACCCAAAAAGAATCAAGATTTGGGCTATTATCAAACTTAACTGTTGGTGTTTTCACTGGGGGACGACATGAAACTGATTAGGAAGAAACAGGCGATCATCGTTGGGGCGGTTGTGCTGATGGCAGGCTTGTGGTTCAGCCCGCAGCAAGATGCAAGCGCCGGTTACCTGACCGATACGTGGGGAACCGTGGTTCGCAACAGCTACGGTGAATGCTGGCAGGGTATCTGGCCCAATCCGGATCAGGCCCCTGGCTGCACCGGCGGCATGAGTTTCGTGCTCTCCGCCGATAACTTCGATTTCGACAGCTCGGTTCTGAAGCCGGCCATGAAGCAGGCGCTGGACGGCGTTGCTGCCAAGATCAAGGGCTCCGGCATCACCTCCGTAACCGTTACCGGTCATACCGACAGCATCGGTACCGACGCCTACAACCAGGGTCTGTCCGAGCGTCGCGCGCAGTCCGCTGCCCGTTACCTGATCCAGAAGGGCGTAAGCTCCTCGATGATCACGACGGAAGGCCGGGGCGAGGCAGAGCCGGTCGCCGACAACTCTACCGCCGCGGGTCGCGCCAAGAACCGCCGTGTAGAGATCTGAGCGAAATAATTTCAGCTCCAAGCGCGTTACTGAAAAAGGCCAGCGTAAGCTGTCCTTTTTTTTTGCGGTTTTTTCTACCGCTCTTTTTCGTTATCCCGTCGCAGGCCGAGATACAGAGA
>JBNKCL010000096.1:0-16898 GCA_050287725.1 Sedimenticolaceae bacterium | reverse complement strand
TGAAACAGGGCATGACCCCGGAGCAGGTGATCGAAGAGGTCAAGATCGCAGGGATTCGCGGCCGCAACGGCGCCGGTTTCCCTACCGCCATCAAGTGGACCTTCGCCCGCGGCGCCGAGGGTGATAAGAAGTACCTGATCTGCAACGGCGACGAGGGCGACCCCGGCGCCTTCATGGACCGCTCCCTGCTGGAGGGCGACCCCCACAACGTACTGGAGGGGATGCTGATCGCCGCCTACGCCATCGGCGCCAGCGGCGGTTACGCCTACGTCCGCGCCGAGTACCCGCTGGCGGTGAAAAACTTCGGCAAGGCGATCGAAGACGCCCGCGCCGCCGGTTTCCTGGGCGAGAACATCCTGGGTTCCGATTTCTCCTTCGACATCAAGATCAAACAGGGCGCCGGCGCCTTCGTGTGCGGCGAGGAGACGGCGTTGATCGCCTCCATCGAGGGTGAACGCGGCATGCCCCGCATCCGCCCGCCGTTCCCGGCGGTCAAAGGCCTGTTCGGCAAGCCCACCATCATCAACAATGTGGAAACCCTGGCCAACCTGCCCTGGATCATCGACAACGGTGGAGCCGCCTACGCCGCCATCGGCACCGAGGACTCCCGCGGCACCAAGGTGTTCGCCCTGGCCGGCGCCATCAAACGCGGCGGCCTGGTGGAGATTCCCATGGGCATGACCCTGCGGGAGATGATCTACGACATCGGCGGCGGCTCCAAGACCGACCGGCCGCTGAAGGCGGTCCAGTTGGGCGGCCCTTCCGGCGGCTGTATCCCGGAATCGATGTTCGACACCCCGATCGAATACGCCGCCATCAACGCCACCGGCGCCATCATGGGTTCCGGCGGCATCATCGTCATGGACGAAAAGACCTGTATGGTGGACCTGGCGAAGTTCTTCCTGGACTTCACTCAGATCGAGTCCTGCGGCAAGTGTACCTTCTGCCGTATCGGCACCCTGCGCATGAAGGAGATCCTGACCCGGATCTGCGACGGCGAAGGGACCATGGAGGATATCGACACCCTGGAGCAGCTGGCGGAGAACATCAAGAAGTCCAGCCTCTGCGGCCTGGGCCAGACCGCCCCCAACCCGGTGCTCACCACCCTCAAGTACTTCCGCAATGAGTACGAGGCCCATGTAAAAGAGCATCGCTGCCCGGCGGGCGTGTGCAAAGGCCTGATTCACCACACCATCCAACAGGACATCTGCACCGGCTGCTCCATCTGCGAGCGCTACTGTCCGGTCAGCTGCATCTCCGGCGAACTGAAGAAACCGGAGACCTGGGTCATCGACCAGGATATCTGCATCAACTGTGGCATGTGCGCGGAGGTCTGCAGCCCCGAAGCCATCCTCGCGGCCTGATGCGACCCATGATGCAGCCAGAATAAGAGAGGATCCGTGATGAGCGATACCATTTCCATTACCCTGAACGGCCAAGCTGTCGAGGCGCCTGCGGGTGCCACCATCCGTGAGGTGGCCGAATCACAGGGCATTCATATTCCCACCTTCTGCCATGACGACCGGCTCAAGCCGTTCGCCTCCTGCTTCCTGTGCGTAGTGGAGGTGAAGGGCGCGCGCGGTCTGCTGCCGGCCTGTTCCACCCGGGTCGCCCCGGACATGGAGATCCAGACCGACAGCGAACAGGTGACCAGTAGCCGCAAGATGGCGCTGGATCTGCTGCTCTCGGACCACGCCGGCGACTGTATCGCCCCCTGCGAGGCGACCTGCCCGGCCAATATCGACATCCAGGGCTACATCGCCCATATCGCCAACGGCGATCCGGAAGCGGCGGTGCGCCTGATCAAGGAGCGCAATCCTCTGCCGGTGGTGTGCGGACGCATCTGCCCCCACCCCTGCGAAAGCGAGTGCCGTCGCGGCCTGGTGGACGAAGCCATCGCCATCAATCCGCTCAAGCGCTTCGCCTCCGAGTACGACCTGGAGGTCGGCCCCTTCATGGCCGAAGCGGGTCCCGAAACCGGGCAACGGGTGGCGGTTGTCGGCGGCGGCCCCGCCGGACTCTCCGCCGCTTTCTACCTGCGCCGCATGGGTCATGCGGTGGAGATCTTCGAGGCGCTGCCGGAGCTGGGCGGTATGGCCCGCTACGGCATCCCCCGTTTCCGCATGCCCTGGGACAAGATGGACAAAGAGATCGGCGCCATCATCGGTATGGGGGTCAAGGTCCACTTCAACCAACGCCTGGGCCGCGACTTCACCATCACCGACCTCAAGAGCCAGGGTTTCGGTGCCGTGCTGCTGGCCATCGGCGCCCACAAACCGAAGCCCATGCGGGTGGAGAACGAGGAGACCGAAGGGGTCATCGGCGGTGTGGATTTCCTGCGCGAAGTGGTCCTCGGCAACATCACCGACGTCGGCAAAAAAGTGGCGGTCATCGGCGGCGGCGACACCGCCATGGACTGCGCCCGCGTCTCCCGGCGTCTCGGTGCCGAAGTCACCCTGCTCTACCGCCGCACCCAGGCCGAGATGCCGGCCCTGCCCATCGAGCAGCACGAAACCATCGAAGAGGGGGTGGAGATCCGCTTCCTCACCGCCCCCACCAAGGTGGTGCTGGACGACAACGGCCGCGCCAGGGGGCTGGAAGTGATCACCATGGAGTTGGGCGAGCCGGACGACTCCGGCCGCCGGCGTCCGGTGCCCAAAGAGGGCAGCGAGGAGGTGCTGGAGTTCGACACCATCATCCCCGCCATCGGGCAGGATCCGGACATGTCCTGCGTCCACGACGACCCGGCCAAGCCGGAGACCACCCGCTGGAACACCTTCGTCTACGACGAGAAGACCCAGGTGACCGATCAGGAGGGGGTGTTCGCCGCCGGCGACTGCGCCTTCGGTCCGGACATCCTGATTCGCGCCATCGGCGAGGGCCGTCGCGCGGCGCTGGCCATCGACCTGCACCTGAAGGGCGCCCAGGTCAAACTGACCAAACCCTACGCCATCAGCCGCGGCCGCCTGGCCGACCTGGATATGGCGGACTTCTCACCGCGTTTCGTACACAAGAAGCGCGCCCTGGAGTCCACCCATCCCTCCGAGAAGCGGCTGGCCGACCCGTGGGGCGCCATCAACATCGGGTTGGAGCGCGCCCAGGCGATGGCCGAGGCGACCCGCTGTATCGAGTGCGGCTGCCAGGCCCGCTTCGACTGCGACCTGCGCAAGTATTCCAGCGACTACGGCGCCAGCGAATCGCTGTTCGCCGGGGCCAACCGCAAATACGAGGTGGACAACCGCCACCCGCTGATCCGGATCGAAGCGGACAAGTGCATCACCTGCGGCTCCTGTGTCCGGGTCTGCTCCGAGGTGCGCAACATCCACGCCCTCAGCTTCATCCAGCGCGGCTTCTCCACCCGGATCGGGCCCAACTTCGAGGATCCGTTGCAGACCACCGGCTGCGACGCCTGCGGCATGTGCACCGATGTCTGCCCCACCGCGGCCATCACCCTCAATACCAGCAAGGAGTGCGGCCCCTGGATCTGGCAGACCGAACGCACCACCTGCACCGCCTGCGACCGCGGCTGCGGCCTGGACGTCCACACCGCCGAAGGAAAGGTGGTCAAGGTCCAGAGCGTCGACGGCGATCCGGTCAACGGGGCGGTGATCTGCGCCGAGGGCCGTTTCAGCTACCAGCTTATGAATCAGGTCGACGGCAAGGCGGCTGGCGATCCCGCCAAGGCCCGCGAACTCCTGGCGAATGCCAAGGCCCCGGCGATCGTGGTATCGCCGCGCCTGACGGTGGAACAGATCTACGCCGCCGCCACCCTGGCCCGCAACAGCAACGGCTCGCTGCACTACCTGGCGGGAGATGCGGAAGCGTCTGCCGGCAACGGCAAGGTCAAAGGCGAGGCCAATCTGGCTCTGCTCAACCGGTTGGGGGCCACCCCGCTGGGCGACCACAACGCCGACTGCATCGTCTCCGTGGGGGCGGGCGTGACCAAGGCGCAGGCCGGCAAGGCCGCCCTGATTGCGCTGGCAACCCCCGGCGCCGCGGCCGACGGGGATCAGATCCTGCCGCTGGCCGACGCCCTGACCATCGACGGGGCCGTCCTCAACCGGGACGGCGCCCTGGGCATTCTGCGTGGTTCGCTGCAGGATGCGGCCGATCCTGCCGGGCTGGCGACCTTGGCGACCCTCCAGGGCTCCGAACTGGAGCTGGCGGCGGTTCGTAGCGCCCTGGCGGCGGAGGTTCCGGAGCTGGCGGTCATCACCAAGCTCAACGGGGAGCGGCTGACGGCCTCCGGATTGACACCGGAGCTGGGCGGGGTAACCCCCGATGCGCGGGAGTCGGCCTTCCAGGCCCATCTCTCCAGCCTGGGTCTGTAACGGACCGGGTTCGTCCTCGTTCGGCTACCAACAACCGACTGCCGCGTCGCACCGCAAGGTGTGCGCGGCAGCGTTTGTTTCCCGCCCGAGACCGCGCCCCTCTTGATTGGTCCCCCTACACCGATTACCTTCAACAGGCGCACATGCTCCGTTGGAGGCTGAAATGAGGAAACCGCGGACTTTCTTACTGCTGGGGCTGGTCTCTCTGGTGCTGGTCTGTTACCTGGAGCCTTCCCTGGCCAACAAATTCACCACCATCGGCGGCGGGGTGGCCGGCGACCGGAGCGAGAAAGTGATGCTCCTGCGAAACCTGTTCCCCTATGTCGGCGGCTTCCTGATCCTGGTCGGCCTCTTGGCGCTGATGACCCGACGCCGTTTCGAGGGTTTGGTCGGGATGGTGACCGGGAAGCGCTGGGAAGCGGTGACGGTCGTCCCGCTGCTTCTGATCCTGGTCGGCGTGATCCTGATCGGCATTTATCTTTTTTGACCGGGTTTATTTACAGAATTTCACCAATACCCCGAATCGGCCTTGAACAAAAACAAATCCGCCGTGTCTTCGCACCTTCTTTTAGTAATGATGTCTGACGAACATCGGTCCGCATGGCGATCGACCGGGATACGGAGACCCGGTTACTTGCATTCGGGATACAGAAAAACTAGATTCGGATACCCCTGCAAGGACCACGCCCGGGATTCTCACACTTCGTTTGACCACAGAAGCTGAAAATGACCAGAAAAACCGTCCTCCTGCTTATACTGCTGTTCGCCGCCTCCAGCCTGCATGCCGCCCACATCACCGATAAGCTGCTGGTCGGCTTTTATGAACAGCCGGACGATTCCAAACGGCCGCAACGTATCCTGACCAGCGGCACTGCGGTCGAAACATTGAAACAAGAGGGCGCCTTCAGTCAGGTACGGCTGGGAGACGGCAGCATCGGCTGGGTCAAGTCCACCTATATCACGGACGAAAAACCGGCCAAGGCTCAGCTGCTGGAGTTACAGGCAAAAACCGGGACCCTGCAACAGGAGCTCCAGGCGAAAGAAAAAGAACTGCAGGCCGCCCAGGCGAGAAGCAGCAGTGCAGACCCAAAACTCCAGCAGGAGTTGGCGCTCACCAAACGCAAGCTGATCGAGGTACGCAAAGAAATCGCGCAGCTCCAGGAAAACAACAAAAAAGATCTCGAACAGCAAAAAGAGCAACTGCAAAAGGCGGGGGAGACCAATAAGCAATTACAACAGCAACTGGCGGAGGCCAACAGAAATCTGTTGCTTGCCCGCAATCAGGCAACCCAAACGCAGAGCCCCTCTCCCGAGATGACGCAACTTCAGGAGACAAATAAATCCCTGGAGCAACAACTGGCGGAAGCCAACAAAGAGTTGCAGGCCGCTCGCAATGAAGCCGCCCAACTGAAAGCCCGGGCACAGACCCCATCGCCGGGAACCGCACAGCTTGACGCTGCCAACAAGAAAGAGCGCGAGCAATACGAGGCTCAGCGTCAGCAATTGGAACAAACCAATCAGGCATTACAGCGGAAACTGGAGCAGGCCAATAAAGAACTGCTGGCCGCGCGCAACGAGTCCGCCCAATTGAAGGCTCTGGCGCAGGCCCCGTCTCAGGAAGCAACACAGCTGGAAGCGTCCGATAAGGCACGCCGCCAACTGGAGGCGCGACAGCAGCAACTGGAGAAAACCAACCAGGCCCTGCAACACAAGCTGGCGGAGGCAAATAACAGCCTGCTGACTACCCGCAATGAGCTGAACCAACTTCGCGCCCAAACCCAGGCCGCAGGAATGGAAGGAGAGGACACCGAAATGATCTCCGCGCTGGAGAGAGATTTGGCGCTGAAAAAAGAGGCCCTGGAGAACAAAAACAACGACGTGATCCTGCTGCGCGAGCAACTGAGGACCCTCAGCGAGGGCGCGGCGAAAGGCAAGATATGCGAAGTCCGCATCGCGCAACTGGAAAAAGAACTGGCGGCGGCGAAACAAACATTGACCGAGAGCGAACAAAGCGCGACCGCAAAGACGCCTGAAATCGAACGCCTGCAAGGCGAGATCGGCGTGCTGCGAAACCGGATTGCAGCAGCAAGCGACCTATTAAAGAGCATCAACGAACAGCCTCTCACTTTGCCCGAGCCGAAAACGAAGGCCCTCTCCTGGTGGTGGTATCTGCTGATACCGCTCTTGGTGAGTGTCGCCTTCATTGCCGGTTTCGCATTGAAGCACTATCGTATCAGTCGACGCTATGGCGGTTTCCGGCTGTGAAGCGGCGACCATCCGTTGAAGACCCGTTCTCCGGTTCGACGCCGGTGTAACCGGGAGGAGACCCGATGAAAATCAGTTATTGCGATCTCAGGGAATTCATTGCACAGCTGGAAAAACGGGGCGAACTGAAACGCATCGGAGTGGAGGTTGATCCCAACCTGGAGATCACCGAGATCTGCGACCGCACTTTGCGGGCCGGCGGGCCGGCGCTGTTGTTCGAACAGGTAAAGGGCTCGCGCTTTCCGTTACTGGCCAACCTGTTCGGCACCCCGCAGCGGGTGGCGCTGGGCATGGGCGAGGAGGCGGTGGACGCGCTGCGGGAGGTGGGGCTGCTGTTGGCGGCATTGCGGGAACCGGAGCCTCCCAAAGGGATGCGGGACGCCTGGGAGAAGCTGCCGATCTACAAAAAGGTCTTGGATATGGCCCCGCGGGAGAAGAAGGACGCGCCCTGCCAGGAGGTCGTGCTGGAGGGTGAGGAGGTGGACCTGTCGCAGCTCCCGATCCAGACCTGCTGGCCCGACGACGCCGGCCCGCTCATCACCTGGGGACTGGTGGTGACCCGCGGGCCGGAGAAACCCCGCCTCAACCTCGGCATCTACCGGATGCAGGTATTGGACCGCAACCGGGTCATCATGCGCTGGCTCCCGCACCGCGGCGGCGCTCTCGATTTCCGGGAGTGGCAACAGCGGCATCCCGGGGAGCCTTTCCCGGTGGCGGTGGCGCTCGGCGCCGACCCCGCCACCATCCTGGCCGCCGTCACCCCGGTGCCGGACACCCTCTCCGAATACGCCTTCGCCGGGCTCCTGCGGGGAAATCGCAGCGAGGTGGCAAACTGTATCGGCTCCGACCTGCTGGTGCCGGCGATGGCGGAGTTCGTGCTGGAAGGACACATCCACCCCGAGGATGAGGCCCCGGAAGGACCGTTCGGCGATCATACCGGTTACTACAATGAGGTGGAGCGCTTCCCGGTGTTCACCATCGACCGCATCTCCCACCGACGCGATCCCGTCTACCACAGCACCTATACCGGCCGGCCGCCGGACGAACCGGCCATCCTGGGGGTGGCCTTGAACGAGGTGTTCGTTCCCCTTCTGCAGAAACAGTTTCCGGAGATCGTGGACTTCTACCTGCCGCCGGAGGGGTGCTCTTACCGTCTGGCGGTCGTCAGTATCCGCAAACAGTATCCCGGCCATGCGAAACGGGTAATGATGGGGATTTGGTCGTTTCTCAGGCAGTTCATGTATACAAAATTCGTGATCGTCACCGATCATGACGTGAACGTACGGGAATGGAAGGATGTGGTATGGGCCATGACCACCCGCGTGGACCCGGCCCGTGATACCACCCTGATCGAACATACCCCCATCGACTATCTCGACTTCGCCTCCCCGGTCTCCGGCCTCGGCTCCAAGATGGGGCTGGACGCCACCCACAAGTGGCCGGGAGAGACTTCCAGGGAGTGGGGACGCCCCATTATGATGGATGAAACGGTCAAGCGGCGGGTGGACGAAATGTGGTCGAAACTGGGAATCGATTGAACCACAGGGGCCGACGCCTATAATAACCCTCAACATCCAAGGAATAACAAGGGGAGAAGAGTATGCGCACCATCATGCTGATGAACGCCAAGGGGGGTTGCGGGAAAACCACGTTGGCCACCAATATCGCCACCTGGTACGCCGACGAGGGGGCCAAGGTTGCGCTGGCTGATTTTGATCCACAGCGTTCCGCGCTGGACTGGCTGGAGGCGCGCAACCAATATACGGGCATCCCGTCGATCGAGGCCATTGACGCCTCCCGGGAATCGGTGAGTCCCGCACGCGGAACCGACTATCTGATCATGGACGCACCGGCCGCCATTCACGGGCGGGAGATCAACTCCATGCTGCGCCGGGTCCAGAGTCTGATCATCCCGGTATTGCCTTCCCCGATCGACATGCGCGCCTGCGGACGTTTCCTGGAGGAGCTGTTGAACAGCGGCCGCGTCTCCCAAAAACAGACCCGGATCGCCATCGTCGCCAACCGGGTACGGGAGAACACCATCATCTACCGCGAGCTGAGCGAGTACCTCGGGCATCTGCGGATCCCGGTCCTGACCCATCTGCGGGAAAGCCAGAACTACATCCGGGCGGCGGAACGGGGATTGGGACTGTTTGAGATGGCGCCCTCCATGGTGTGGCAGGACCTGGAGCAGTGGGATCCGATCTTCAATTGGCTCAACAGCGCCCGCAGCCGCCCGACCGCTTAAAGAGAGAGAACCGCCGCCGATTCACGGAATAACACCCGTGGTGCCGGGCGTTATTCCTGGGCCTCGTCCGCCGGTGTTGCGGGAAGGACATCGGTTATCACCGGAGAAAGAGGGACCTTCTTGGCGGGGGTGGAGCCGCCCGACCGCAAGATCGGTTCCAGCGCCGCCCCTGAAACCGGCCCCAGAAAAAATCCCAATCCGGAGCGGTAACAACGAAGAGCGTCGTCGCTCTCGCCCATACGTTCCGACAGTATTCCCAGTTCACGATAGGCGGCGGCCGTCGGCAGTGCGCCGATACTCGCCTCCAGATAACTGCGCGCCTTGCCCCAAAGACGATTGCGCAGACTCATGCGCGCCAGTGCCAACAGCAACACCCCGTTTTGGGGGCGCTTCTGCAACCACCCCTCCGCCAGGGTCAACTGCCGGCCCGGATCCCGGCCTTCGACCCGTCCATACAGTTCCACCAGGCGTTCATCCCATTCGTGCCGCAAGGCGTCTCGCAACAAAGGTTCCGCCACATCGCCCTGTCCCTGCGATATCAGTAACTCGACGTACTCCGCGATCATCTCACTCTCGCCGCGAACCCCCTTTGGAATCCCGTGCCAGACCATGCTCAAACGTTCCGGATCGGGAACGCGCTTGGCCTGTCTCAGAAGATTGCGGTAGATCAGGATCTCCAACCGCCGCAGCTCCTGCTTGTCGGCCACCTTCCGCTTATGGAGTTCCGGCAATAACCGCTGCAACTGGGACCACTCTTCGAGCCGAAGATAGAGATCCTTCAGCAGCTTCAATACATAGGTGTGATGGGGCGCAATCCCCCGCAGATGCGTAAGAGTCGCCAATGCACGCTCCATCTGGGAATGCGCCAGTTGTAACTCCGCCTGGGTCAACCCCACCGCGACATCGGCCGACGGCATGCTCTCATGGGCCAACTGCAGATAGCGATCCCTGCGCTCATGCGCCCCCTGTTGCTGAGCCGCCTTGGCCGCCGCCAGATAGTTGAGCATCGGCGTCTCCGACCGGGTGGCATGCTGGACCAGCCGCTTCTCCGCTTCTTTCCAGTTGCCTTCCGACAGTTCCACCAACCCCCGGGTCAACGCCTGACGCGCCCGGCGAGCACCCTGTTTCCGCCGCCACTCCCGCAACCGCAGCGGCATGCCCCAGATCCGGACCACCACACGAAGACCGATATAGAAAGCCAGAAACAGCAGCAGATCCAATATCAGAAAAAACGCCAGACTCCCCTCCACCGTCCAGGACCCGTAACTGAAAAGGGCATAGCCGGTATTGCCGCTGGCAATCAGGCTGATCACCGCGGCGGAAACGGCCAGCGCCAACAGGCCGATAATCAGGGTCCTCATGGCGTCGACGTCCCCCCGCTACGGCCTCTCAGCGCCTCTAACGCCCGCAACGAACCGGAGATGTCCGGCAACTGCGGCCGCAGCTCCAGCTGTCGCAACGCTTCGATCTCTTTCCGTAACCCCTGGATCTTCTCCTGTTTGGGATCAAAGTATTCCGCCAACCAGTTGTCGGCATGTTCCAGGCTCTGGTTAAAAAGCTCCTGATCCCGGCGCAGCAGGGCCAGCCGCGCCACTTCCAACTGCAACTGCAGATTCTGTTTCAGAAAGTAGATCTGCTCCGGCGCCAGCAGGGGTGCCATCGGACGATCATTGCGCCGAATCACCAGCATCGACCTGAGCTTTTCCGAAAGATCCTGCAACATGGTCTCCCAGGTGCGTTCCTCCCGCCCCTGCTCGGCTGCGACCTTTTGCTGCCGTTCCGGTTCGCTGGCAAGCGGTTTCAGCGTCGCCGCTGCGGTCAACAGCGCCGAGAGTCGCAGCGACGCACCGGTCACATCCACCACCGGCACCGCGCGCAACGCAACCAGCTCGGCGGCCAGCTTCTCCCGCACCGCCACCCAACGCGGATCACCGCTCTCCTTCAGGCGACGATCCGCCTCCTGTAAAGCAAACTGGGCGGTCGCCACATCCCCCTCCAGCTGCAACCGGCGATTGGCGATGCGTATCAGGTACTCCGCTTCCGCCGCCGCTCCCACCGAAGCGGCCCCCGCCCGCTCCGCCTTGGCGGTGACGGCCTGTTGCAACTCTTCCAGTATGACCTGCTGCTGCTCTTCAGCCTGTTTGCGGGCCTCCAGCTCCTTCGCCATACCGCCCAATCGTTTCTGAAGCGCATCCTGCTGCTGTCCCGCCTCCTGGACCAGCGTATCCATCCTCTGTTCAAAGCCGGTCAACTGTTGCCAATAGCGATAGCCCGCCACCAGCACCCCGGCGGTGCCGAGCAGCGCCAACAGCGCAACCAACGCAACCAGTTTCTGCCCCATCCCCCCACTGGAAGGCCGATCCGTTGTTGTGGACAGCTCCGCCTCAGGCACCAGATCCGGTGCCGGCGCGACCGCCGCTTCTTGCTCTGTGTCGTTCATAGACTATTCCAGTAAATGCAACTTGTTGGTTAGGGTAGCAAAGTTTGCCGAATCAGGTGGAATTATCGCCACCGGAACGGTGTTGCGCCCAATCACAAACCGTCTCCACTAAACTCGCGTCTTCGGCCCGCGACGCCATCAGGATATGACGGCACCCAAGCTCCTCCGCACGCCGCCGCATCGCTTCGCTCACCACCACCAGCGGCGTCTCCAGAAGCAGTGCCCGGCCCGTCTCTCCCAATAGGACAACGAGATTGTTCAACAGCTCCAGACTGGTGGCGGTAACGATCCGGATTTCGGGCCGCCAACGTGCGAGCAACGGCGCAACATCCGCCGCGGGCCGCGCACGTCGATAGACCTCGGCATACACCACCTCCGCCCCCCGTTCCCGCAGGGTATCCCCCAGTAAGGGGCGTCCGCCGTTGCCGCGAAAGATCAGAATTCGTTTTCCCGCGACCTGCTGCAACGCCGGCAGCGCCAGCAACGCTTCGCTGTCGAACCGTTCTTCAGGGAGGAGGTTTACGTCAATACCATGCGTCGCCAACGCCCGGGCCGTTCCGGTTCCCACGGCGGCCACCCGCAGGGAAGAGGGAAGCGTGCCGCCCAACAGCTCGAGTCCATAGCGAACCGCGTTGGAACTGACAAAAAAGGCGATATCGTAGCGCTCGATCCCGGCCAGCAACGCCCGCAGTGCGGCGGGGTTCTCGGGGCCGTGGATCTCCAGGGCGGGAAAATGGATCGGACGGCCCCCATGAGACCGGATCAGGCGACAAAGCTCCTCCCCCTGACGTGCGGCCCGGGTCACCAATACCCCGATACCGGAGAGATCACAGCCGCCGGGATGGGGTTGTGGGCTCATCGATCTCCCCGATTACTCCCCGTAGAGCCGCTGCAGAATCGGGGCGGCACCGGTGGCGAGCAGTTCCTCCGCCAACGCAACCCCGAGCCGGGCCGCATCGGCAGCGGCCCCGCGGATCTCGGCTCGGATGACCCGGCTGCCGTCCGGCTCACCCACCAAACCCCGCAGCCACAGCCGATCCCCTTCCAGAACCGCAAACCCGGCGATCGGGACCTGACACCCCCCCATCAACCGGTGGTTCAAGGCGCGCTCTGCGGTAACACAGGTGGCGGTTGCGGGGTGGTGCAGGGGCGCCAGCAAGGCGTTGATGCGCGCATCGTCGCTGCGGCACTCGATCCCCACCGCCCCCTGACCGATGGCCGGCAGGCTCTGCTCCGGCTCCATGAATGCGGTAATACGCTGTTCGAATTCCAGCCGGATCAGGCCGGCGGCCGCCAGGATAATGGCATCGAACTCCCCCTCATCCAGTTTGCGCAGGCGGGTATTGACGTTGCCGCGCAACGGCGAGATGCGGAGATCGGGGCGCCGCTCCGCCAGTTGGCATTGACGCCGCAGGCTGGCGGTCCCCACCGCCGCCCCCTGCGGCAGTTCATCGATGCTATTAAAACGCCCGGAGACGAAGGCGTCGCGCGGATCCTCCCGCTCCATGATCACCGCCAGATGCAACCCCTCGGGAAATTCCACCGGCACATCCTTCATGGAGTGAACCGCGATGTCGGCGGTCCCTTCCAGCATCCCCTGCTCCAGCTCCTTCACGAACAGCCCCTTGCCCCCGATCTTGGCCAGGGGCGTATCCAGGATCTTGTCGCCTTTGGTACTCATCCCCACCAGCTCCACCTGCAGGCCCGGGTGGATACGCTGCAACTCGGCGGCCACATGCTCAGCCTGCCACATGGCCAGGGGGGATTTACGGGTTGCGATTCGGAGAATCTGGTCAGTCATAGTGGAATCCGGCAAAAGAGCTTAATGCTAAGGTCTCCCCATTGTAGAGGCAAATCCCCATCTCCCGCTTACAAAAAAACCGCAAAGAAAACTGCCGCCGGCCACCGGGGTCTCTGGAGATAATCACACCTCCATACCCCTCGAAATTCCTATAAAAACAGATGAAACCGGCGCTCCAAAAAGTGGCATAAATCCATTTGATTTCCCTGAAAATTTATATGGTCATAAGAATAACGTACCCCAGAGATGGGTTGACAATCGTCCGAGGGAGACGCGAAACTGATTTCGATGGAATTTCCGGCCTGGTTCGAATAAGCCGCTCTATTCGGTTATTCGTCCGCCGGCGGCGATGTTGGTAGTGTCAACTTTGAGCCTATCTCAAAGCAGCACGAATACCCTAAAACAAAAACAGCCAACAGTTAGAGTCGAGGAGAGAATCAGGTGCGTTGTGTATGCATGCAGTTGGGCATTGCACCCGACGCTTTCCTGCCTTTGCTGTTAAGGCCGTACCGTAGACACATATCGCTACGGTCAACATAAGACCAAGAATTCCGGGACAGAACTGATTTACGGGGATCTAAAAGATCCAGGGGCAGATGTCCCCCGGTGTAAAGACAAACAGTAGCGAGGGCCAGGTATGTTGCTAACCCACTCCGACCACGAACTGGCGGAAGTGCGCGAACTGGAACAGGCGACCGGTGAACGGTTGACCAATTGTTATCAGTGCGGCAAATGCACTGCCGGCTGCCCTGCCTCCATGGACCCGCCGCCCAGCGTAATCATCCGCAAACTCCAGCTCGGCTTGTTTCGCGAAGTCATAAACGAAGATTCCATCTGGTCCTGCATGGGCTGCCTGACCTGCTCCGAGCGCTGTCCCAAAAACGTCAGCCCGGCGGCGATCATCGAAGGATTGAAACTGATTCACCTGCGCAACATGGATCCCCGGATCTCGGCGGAAGAACTGGGGCAGGAATTCTTGACGCAGTCCACCCAAATGGCCGTGGTCAGCGGTTTCCGTAAGTTTGTCTAGGGCGTACGCATGTCATCACACGAGCACATCCGAGTTCCTTACTATCCGGGCTGCACCCTGAAAACAAAAGCCAAGGGATACGAGCAATCCGCGCTGGACTGCTCCGATGCACTCGGCTTCGTGATGGAGGAGATGAAGGACTGGAACTGCTGCGGCGCCTCGTTTCCGCTTACCAACAACAACCTGATGGGGCTGGCCGGACCCACCAACGTGCTGATCCAGGCCGAGAACCACTGCCGCGAACGGGGCATCGATCCGCAACTCATCACCCTCTGCTCCTTCTGTTACAACACCCTCAAACGCACCCAGTACGCCTTCCGGCAGGAACCGGAAAAGCGCACCACCATGAACAAATTCCTGGGCCTGGATTACCAGGGTACCGTCAAGGTGGAACACTACCTGGAGTATCTCCGGGACGTGGTGGGCTTCGACAAGCTGCGGGAAGCGGTGAAGGTGGACATGAGCAACGTCGCGGTGGCCCCTTATTACGGCTGTCTGTTGCTGAAACCGAAGAAGGAACTTGGCCTGGACGACCCGGAAGACCCCACCATCCTGCACGACTTTCTGGATGCGCTCGGCTGCAAGATCGTCGACTTCCCGGGCCAGGTGGATTGCTGCGGCTCCTACCTGGTGATGCGGGAACCGGAGAAGGCCATGGAGCTCTCCTACGGCATCCTCTCCGAAGCCGGCGACTACGGCGCCCAGGCGATCGTTACCGCCTGCCCGCTATGCCAGTCCAACCTGGACAAGAGCCAAAGCGAGGCCCGGTCCTCCGATCACTTCACCGAGTATCAGGGGATGCCGGTGCTCTATTTCACCCAGCTGCTGGCCATCGCGCTGGGGCTGGATACCAAAGAACACAAATTTGAAGACCATCATATCGACCTGCGGCCGATTCTCTCCGCCTGCTGCATCGATGATGGGACAGAAGAGATTAAATAGCGAGGAGCGAGCCTGTGGAAGCAAGCGGCCAGAAAATCCAAACCGTAATGGTCGGCGACCGGACCATCCCGCCCGAGGATGCCCGGTACATCACCATCCAGATCATGGGGCAGACGTATCAGATCCCCGAGACCCTGACCATCCTCAAGGCGATGGAATATGCGGGCTACCAGTTCAAACGCGGCTGCGGCTGCCGCGGCGGCATCTGCGGCGCCTGCGGCACCTTCTATCGCAAGCAGGGTGACCACACCCTGAACACCGGCCTGGCCTGCCAGACGGTGGCGGAGGAGGGGATGATCCTCTCCCAGGTGCCCTTCTTCCCGGCCAACCGGGCGGACCACGGCGGGGTGGATACCAACCTCTCCCCGGACGCCCAGCTGCACGCCCTCTATCCCGAGATCTTCCGCTGTGTCGGCTGCGGCACCTGCACCCGCACCTGCCCGATGGATATCGACGTGATGGGCTATATCGCCCACTTCAAGCGGGGGGACGTGAAACGCGGCGCCCAGGCCTCCTTCGACTGCATCATGTGCGGTCTCTGCGTAAGCCGCTGCCCGGCCAACATCTCCCAGATGAACGTGGCCATGGCGGCCCGCCGCATCGCGGCCACCCAGATCACCCCCAAATCCGCAACCACCGAGGCGCGGGCGGAACAGGTCCGCTCCGGCCGCTATGAAAAGATGCTGGCGGATCTGGGACAGATGAGCAAAGAGGAGCTGAAAACGCTCTATGTCGAACGCGAGCGGGAACCGGATCTCTCCAAACCCGGAGAGTGGCTGCCGCAAGACCAGACCTATCTATAAGAGCAGGGTACGCCAATGCAAGAAGGTTACACTCCCGAAATGCTGGAACTGATCAAGCGGGTCGAGGCGAGCCGTCCGGAACGTCTCGCCCAGTCCCGGGCCGGCGTGGCTTTTCCCGCCATGTCCATGGATCAGCGCGAAGAGGTCCTGAACCAGTTCCATCCCGACTACACCAAGGAGGGACGGCGCGCCCTGGGGATCGGTCCCAACGCGGGCGAGGTCTACCCGGAAGAGCTGGTGGACCTGCTGGAATCCCGCAGCATGATCGAAGCGGTGCAGGTGGACGTCACCCGGCCGGACCTGGAGACCGACGTACTGGTGATCGGCGGCGGGGGCGGCGGCACCGCCGCGGCCCTGACGGCGGCGGCCGAGGGCCACGAGGTGCTGCTGGCCACCAAGCTGCGCCACGGCGACTCCAACACCGTGATGGCCGAGGGCGGCATCCAGGGCGCCGACCAGGAGCCGGACTCCCCCTATTTCCACTACCTGGACGTAATCGGCGGCGGCCACTTCACCAACGAACCCTCGCTGGTGGCGGCCCTCACCAACGACGCGCCGCTCATCATCGAGTGGCTCGAGTCCCTCGGCATGATGTTCGACAAACACCCGGACGGCCGCATGAAGGTGCGTCACGGCGGCGGCACCAGCCGCAAGCGCATGCACTCCGCCGGCGACATGACCGGTGCCGAGATCATGCGGGTGGTGCGCGACGAGGCGCGCAACCGCAGCGACAAGATCCGGGTACTGGAATTCTCGCCGGCGGTAGAGATCCTGCTGGACGACAAGGGCCGCTGCGCCGGCGCCATCCTCTACAACCTGGAGACGGCCACCTTCCAGGTGGTGAAAGCCAAGGCGGTGATCATCGCCACCGGCGGCACCGGGCGCCTGCACTACCGCGGCTTCGCCTGCACCAATCACTACGGCGCCACCGGCGACGGGCTGGTGATGGCCTACCGCGCCGGCGCCAAGCTGGGCTACATGGATTCGGTGCAGTACCACCCCACCGGCACCGCCTACCCGGAACAGAACGTCGGGCTG
>JBNKCL010000095.1:0-19589 GCA_050287725.1 Sedimenticolaceae bacterium | reverse complement strand
CCCCCCCCCCACACACCCCAGCTCCCACATTGATCGGGATGAATTTCCAAGGTTTAACCCGAACCCAACCTTCCTCGCGTCTGACCTTGTGAACGGACTATTCATTCACGAGGTTCAGCCCATGTCCCGCCCTCTGCTCTGCCTGCGTCCCGCTGCCCAAGGCTTCACTGTTACCCTACTGGTAGCGTTGGCCGGGTGTGGGCTGTCTTCCTCTCCCGAGGTGGCCAAACCGGCACAGCCCATCGCCGAGTTGCACAGCGCGCCGGTTGAGGGCGCGATGGCCAAACGCATGGCCATGCCGGCACCCATGAGGGTGCGTGAAATGGCGATGATGAATGACCGCAGCGAACCTCGCGAGCAATACGCCAACCTGCCCGACAACCCCGTGCACCGCGTCGCCGAAACCCCGGTCTCCACCTTCAGCGTGGATGTCGACACGGGCAGCTACGCCAACGTACGGCGCTTTCTCAACCAAGGCCGCCTGCCGCCCGAAGGCGCGGTGCGGTTGGAGGAAATGGTCAATTACTTTCCCTATGACTACGCACTGCCCACCGACGGCTCACCCTTTGGCGTCACCACCGAAGTGGCCGCCACGCCATGGAACCCGCGCACAAAACTGCTGCGCATTGGCATCAAGGCCTCCGATAAAACCGTGGCCGAACTGGCGCCCGCCAACCTGGTGTTCCTGGTGGACGTATCCGGCTCCATGGACCGCCGCGAAGGCTTGCCGCTGGTCAAAAGCACGCTGAAATTACTGGTGGATCAACTGCGTGATCAGGACCGCGTGTCACTGGTGGTCTACGCCGGTGAATCCCGCGTGGTGCTCAAGCCCACCTCCGGGCATGACAAAGCCAAGATCCGCAACGCCATCGACCAACTTACCGCCGGCGGCTCCACGGCGGGCGCGTCCGGCATCGAACTGGCCTACCAGATGGCCCGCGAAGGCTTTATCGACCAGGGCATCAACCGCATCCTGCTGGCCACCGACGGCGACTTCAACGTGGGCACCGTCAATCACGAGGCGTTGATCGACCTGATCGAACGGGAACGCAAGGACGGTATCGCCCTCACCACCCTCGGTTTCGGCAGCGGCAACTACAACGATCAATTGATGGAACAGTTGGCGGATCACGGCAACGGCAACTACGCCTACATCGATACCCTGATGGAGGCGCGCAAGGTGCTGGTGGAGGAGCTGGGCGCCACCCTGCAGACGGTGGCGAAGGATGTGAAACTGCAGATCGAGTTCAATCCGGAACTGGTTTCGGAATACCGCCTGATCGGCTACGAGAACCGGCTGCTGGCGCGGGAGGATTTCAGCAACGACAAGGTGGATGCCGGCGAGATCGGCGCCGGCCACTCGGTGGTGGCGCTGTACGAAGTGACGCTGGCGGGCAGCGGCGGTGAAAGAATCGAACCGCTGCGTTATGGGAAACAGGTCCGGCGCGACGACCGTCACGCTACGGAGCTGGCGGTGTTGCGGATGCGCTACAAGCTTCCGAACGAGGAGCAAAGCCGGTTGCTGGAGTGGCCGCTGGAGAAGCGCATGATCCGAGCGCGGTTGGCCGATACCGGCGACGACTACCGCTTTGCCGCAGCGGTGGCCGCCTTCGGGCAGCAGTTGCGGGGCGGGCGCTATCTCGGGCAGTTCGGGTATGATGAGATCGTCCAAATGGCCGACGGCGCGCGCGGCCGCGATCCCGGCGGTTATCGCGCGGAACTGGTGCGGCTGGTGGGACTGGCGCGGGATCTGACGGTGGCGGCGAATCCGCAACCGGCCGCTGACGGCGAAATCCCCGTCGCTACGACAAGCATACAGACAAGAGAAGTGAATGCAGGACTCGGACTCCAGTGATGAAGAGCTGATGCTCCGTTACCGCAAGGGTGACATGGCGGCCTTCGATGCGCTCTACCGGCGCTATCGGGGGCCGCTTTTTCGTTATCTGGAGCGCCAGAGCGGCATCGCGGCGGTGGCGGAGGAGCTGTTTCAGGAGGTCTGGATGCGGGTGATCCGCGGGCGGGAACGCTGGAACTCGGAACGCGGTTTCCGGCCGTGGCTGTTCCGAATCGCCCACAATCGCATGGTGGATCACTGGCGTGGAAGGCGCGAGAACCATGCGTCGTTGGAGGAGCAGGGTGAGGTTCTGCAGATGGACACCCCCTGGCCCGATGCCTGGTTGCTGATCCGGGACTGTGTGGAACGGCTGTTCCGGTTGCTGGGCGGTCTCACCGAACCGCAACGCAGCGCCTTTCTTCTGAAAGAGGAGGCGGGGTTGAGTCTGGAACAGATCGCAGCGGTGATGAATACCGGCCGGGAGACCGTCAAGAGTCGGCTGCGCTACGCCCTGAAACGGCTGCGCGCCGGACTGGAGGGTTGCGATGAGTGAACACGACGAGCTGCCGCAGGACGAACGGATCTCCGCCCTTTATCGCATGGGGGAGGGACGGGAACCCCCCGCCCACCTGGATGAGACGATCCGCCGGGAGGCGCAGCGGGAGATCCGGCGCCGCCGGCAACGTATCCTCTGGCCTTCGCTGGCCACCGCCGCGGTACTGGTGCTCTCGTTTACTCTGGTGTTGCAGGTGCAGGATCAGGGCGGTCTGGATGGGATGCCGGTGACCAAGGAACGGGATCGGACCGCATCGCCGTCTGCTCCTTTGGATGAAGCTGCAGCGCCGCTGGTTGCGGCCCCGCAGGCGGAGGGCGGCGCGGAGACATCGGCGGTCTCGGATGGGGCGGCGCAGGGAGTGAGCGCACCGCGGGAAGAGCGGAAGCTGAAAACGGACAAGCCTGAGACGCTGTCCAGAACGGCGGCGCCGGAACCGCGGGCGAAGCAGGCGCCGGCGGCGGAGTCGGATTTCGAATCGTATGATATGGAACGATCGGAGCAGTCGCCGGTCCCGGAGAGAGCCGGGGCCGGGGGGGTCGCACCGCTTCTGACGGCGCCCGTATGCGGCGGTATCCTGCCCGATCCGGACGCCGCGCCGGAAGAGTGGCGGCGGATCTATGCGCGACTCCTGCAAGAACAGAAAACAGAGCAGGCCGAATGTTTGCGGGAACAGTTCCGACTGAAATTCGGTCGCGATGTTCAGGATATCGGGGCGGGGGCGGAAAAACCCGATTGACAGGCGTGCTATTCGATCGGGGTAATGATGGAGTTGTCATCGCCATCGGTCATAATGAGAGAAACCGGTAACGAACCAGTATTCGGAGGCGGGCGCTGCATGTCGAAAAGAATCTTCAATATCCCCCGACTGTTGCCGCAGAACGGCGACAGTTATCGGGAAGTGCTTTACGATTGCAAGAACCACGAGATTCACGTCTGGCGAATCGTTCCCGGCGACTGGATCTATCCCCACACCCATCCCGGATCGGACGACATCTGGTACATCGTTCAGGGGGAGGGAGAGTACTACACCGCCGGGAACGAAAAACGAACGGTCGGGCCCGGTGATCTCGCATTGGCATCCCCCGACGAGGTGCACGGGATCTACAACTCCGGAACGGAGGATATTGTCGTGCTGTCGATGCTGGCGCCGCTTCCGGTGGAGTTTGAGGAGGCTCCCGGGTTCGAATACCCCGTTCCTTAACGTGCTTAATCCGTTTCTGGCGAAATTCTGGTCTAGGCTAGAGGAATAGATCGTTCCGGCGGATTCGCCGGATTCATACAAAGGAGGTAGTCGTGAGCACGATCATCGATATGTTGGGCGAGGAAGCGGGCTATCTGATGGAGCACGAGTGCGGCGGAATCCCGAAGTCGAAGCTGCATTTGCCGGGCGGCGACTATGTCAGCCGGGTGATGGCGGAGAAGGACCGATCGCCCGCGGTGTTGCGCAATATGCAGCTACTGTTCAATACCGGACGACTGGCCGGCAGCGGTTACATGTCTATTTTGCCGGTGGACCAGGGGGTGGAGCACTCCGCCGGCGCGTCGTTCGCGCCCAATCCCGTGTTTTTCGATCCGGGCGCAATCTGCGAATTGGCGATCGAAGGCGGTTGCAATGCGGTGGCTTCGACCCTCGGGGTATTGGGGTCGGTGGCGCGGCGTTATGTCCACAAAATTCCGTTTCTGGTCAAGATCAATCACAACGAACTGCTGACTTACCCGAACATCTACGACCAGACCCTGTTCGCATCGGTGGACCAGGCCTTCGATCTGGGCGCGGTGGCGGTGGGCGCCACCATCTATTTCGGTTCCGCGGAGTCGCGGCGCCAGATTCAGGAGGTGAGCGAGGCGTTCGCGCATGCCCACGAACTGGGGATGGTGACGGTGTTGTGGGCCTATCTGCGCAACAGCGCCTTCAAACACGAGGGCACCGATTATCATGCCAGCGCCGATCTGACCGGACAGGGCAACCACCTTGCGGTTACCATCGGCGCCGACATCGTGAAACAGAAACAGGCGGTGAACAACGGCGGCTATAACGCCATCGGTTTCGGCAAGACTCATCCCAAGGTGTATTCGGAACTGACCAGCGACCATCCCATCGATCTGGTGCGTTACCAGGTGGCCAACTGCTACATGGGCCGGGTGGGGATGATCAACTCCGGCGGGCCGTCGGGGAAAGACGATCTGCATCAGGCGGTGCGCACCGCAGTGATCAACAAGCGTGCCGGCGGCATGGGTCTGATCTCGGGACGCAAGGCGTTCCAGAAACCGATGGCGGAAGGGATCAAGTTACTGAACACCATCCAGGACGTCTATCTCGATCCGGCGATCGATATCGCCTGAAATGGGTCGTAAAAAAACAGCGCCGCAGAGAGCGGCGCTGTTTGTTTCTGTGGGAACCCTTTCCGGCTGTTCAACCCGCCAGTTTTTGTTCCTCTTCGGTTTGTACTTCCCGCTCGAAGAAATTGGGATCCATGATCTCGATAAAGCGTTTGGCCTGGGGCGAAAGGAATTTACCGCGCCGCAACACGATGCCGTAACCGCGGTCCGGGAAGTACTCGCTCAGGGAGATACGGGCTACCTTCTCGTCGCCGGAGAGGCAGAGATCGGAGACGATGGATACCCCCATACCCTGTTCCACGTATTTCTTGATCACCTCCCAGCCGCCGGCCTCCAGATTGACCTTGTAGCTGCTGTTGTGCTGGGTGAAGACCAGATCCACCATGCGCCAGGTGCTGAGATGGCGCGGGGGCAGAATCAGTCCGTACGGGCTGATCTCCTGCAGCGTGACCTTGTCATGGCCGGCCAACGGGTGATCCAGCGGGGTGATCAGTACCGTCTCGTAAGAGGTGACCTGGTCGTAGATGATGTCTTCCGGCACGTCCAGCAGGGAGCCCACGGCGAAGTCCACCTGGTCCGCCCGCAGCAGGGTCATGCCGTCCCGCCCGGTGACGTTGTGGAGCTTGACCCGGATCTTTGGGTAACGGGACGTGAACTCCTTGATCAGTTCCGGCAGCAGGTAGAGGATGGTGGTCTCCCCGGCGGCGATATTGAGTTCACCCGATTCCAGAGAGCCGCACTGGGCGATGAACGCCTCCTGCAGACCGTCGATCCCCTGCACCAGGGGTTGCGCCAGTTTATAAAGGATCTCCCCCTCCGGGGTCAGTTTGATCTTGGGTCCCCGGCGTTCGAACAGCAGGGTCTTCAGTTCCCGTTCCAGCGCCTGGATCTGAAGCGACACGGTGGGCTGGCTGAGGAACAGTCGCTCCGCCGCCTCGCTGACGCTATGGGTCTGGGCCGCATTACAGAAGGCACGCAACTGCTTCAGGCGATTTTGCTTGTAATAGGGGGGTGCTGGGGACGACATGACTTCTCTCTGATATTATTGGGATTCCAAATAATAACCATTAATTAAATTATCTCAAGCCCTTTTAGTCGATTTATTCCGCTTTGGGAGACCCTGAGGGTACCGGTCGCCCTCTGCTATGCTCAAACCTATCTCATAATCCTTCCCGAGCCGTGTTGCAGCCCGAAATACCGGCGACCCAGGCATGGAGCAACCCGATGCAGCGTAAGGTCTTCATCCTCTCCGAGAGCACCGGCATTACCGCCGAGGCCATAGGTCACAGCCTGCTCTCTCAGTTTGAAGGCAATGTGGAGTTCAAGACCTACTACACGCCGTTCATCAACAGCGTCCGCAAGGCGGAAGAGCTGGTACGGCAGTTCGATCGGATCAACCGGCAGGATGGCATGAGACCGATTGTCATCGCGACCATGATGGAACCGCAGGTGGCGGTTCTGCTGCGGAAGAGCAGTTGCCTCTATCTGGAACTGTTCGATTCCTATCTTCCGATTCTGGAACAGGAACTGGGTGTGGCGCCCAGTTGCCGGGTGGGGTTAAGTCACGGCATCACCGACAGCGAGCGCTACGAACAGCGCATGAGCGTCATCAATTTCGCAATCATGAACGACGACGGCATGCGGTTGGACCGGTTCGGGGAGGCGGACGTGATCCTGCTGGGTGTCTCCCGTTCCGGCAAGACCCCGACCTGTCTCTATCTGGCTATGCATTTCGGGCTGCGGGCTGCCAACTATCCGCTCACGCAGGAGGATTTCCAGCGGGGCGGGCTGCCGGAGCAACTGCTGCCGCACAGCCGTAAGATGTTCGGGCTCACGATTGAACCGGAACGGTTGCAGAAGATTCGGCAGGAACGGCGTCCCGAAAGTCCCTATGCCTCGTTGTCGAATTGTCGCACGGAGGTGCAACAGGCATTGCGGTTGATGGAGCGGTTGGGCATCAAGGTACTGGATACCACCGCGCACTCTATTGAAGAGACCTCTTCCCGTATTGCCAAAAACTGGAGAAACAGGACGGCGGCGGAAGAGAACGGGGCGGCGGTCGGCACATGAACCTGCAGCGGGTTTTGATCGCGTTCGGTCTCTTATTACTGGCGTTGGGGTTGGGTTGGCCGTGGCTGTCGAAACTGCCCTTGGGGCGTCTGCCGGGAGACCTGGTGCTCGAGCGATCCAACCTGAAATTCTATTTCCCCATCACCACCATGTTGTTGGCGAGTCTGTTGTTCTCATTTTTGTTCTGGTTGTTCCGTCGCTGACCCGTTTTGTCTGCAGGGGTCGCTCTGCCGGCTACCTTTTTTCCAGGAAATATCTATGCTTACGGATAGGGCCTTTGCAACGGCCGGTAGATGGCCGTGCAGGCGAGAGCGACAGGCAAGGGATCCGGAGGTTCCGAAAGACGGGTTTATGCGGCGTATCATGGTGCTCAATTCGAAGGGCGGCTGCGGCAAGTCCACCATTGCGACTTGTCTTGCCTCCTACTATGCCGCGCGCGGTCTGAAAACGGCGTTGGTGGATCATGATCCGCAGGGATCGGCCCTGCGTTGGCTGAAACGCCGTTCCGTAGAAGAGCAGTTACCGGAGATCCAGGGGATCGATGGTGCGCACCCCCAAATGGGCATTACCCGCAGTTGGCTGCTGCATGGTGGCAACGGGCAGACCCAGATGCTGGTGATCGATACCCCGGCCGGGGTGGAACGGGGGAACCTGTTCGAACTGGTGCGGCAGGCGGACGATTTTCTGGTTCCGGTGATGCCGTCACCGATCGATATCCACGCGGCGACGCGTTTTATTCAGGATCTGTTGCTGGTGGGCAAGGTGCGTACCCAGGGGAAACGCATCGCCATCATCGCCAACCGGGTGCGGGAACACACCGTGATGTATCAACAACTGGAGCGTTTTCTGGCGCGGCTCGATATCCCAGAGATCGCACGTCTCCGCGATACCCAACACTACGCCCAGGCCATGGAGCAGGGGCTGGGCATCCACGAACTTCAGAGTCGGCGGAAGGAGAAAGATCTGGAGCAGTGGCTGCCGCTGTTGGAGTGGCTGGAGGAGAGGGACTCTCACTTGTGGGATATGCATACCATCGACAATCGGGATAGTGCCTGATTCCCGTCAGAGCGCGTTGACCGAACGGCGCCGGAATGCAATAGTCGCGGGTCCGCGGTTTCCCGTTCCGCTACGGAACAGGAATGATCCTTAACCATATAGCTTCCGTTCTCCGCTCTATCCGCCAGTGAAGTCGTTTCGTTTCCCAACCGTCGATGAGATCGATGCCTGCCTGCTGACGGACCGTTTTTCCCTGCGCCGCCGCTTGCAGAACCTGCGACGCAGGGGCGATGAAGTGCCGGAACAGGAGCTGGAGTCGTTACGGCAACGGATCGCCGCTTCCCGTGGCTTGGCGGAACGCAGGGCGCAGAGCGGGATGACACTGGAGTTTCCTTCGGATCTGCCCATCAGCGAACGGCGGGAGGAGATCCTGGAGCTGTTGCAGGCGCATCAGGTATTGGTGCTGTGCGGCGAGACCGGCTCCGGCAAATCCACCCAGTTGCCCAAACTCTGCCTGGAACTCGGGCGCGGGATCTATGGCCGGATCGGCCACACCCAACCGCGGCGGATCGCCGCCCGCAGTCTGGCGGCACGCATCTCGGAAGAGCTGGGCACCGAGCCGGGGACGCTGGTGGGCCACAAGGTGCGGTTTCAGGATCATGTGCGGCCGGAGAGCCGGATCAAACTGCTTACGGACGGCATGCTGCTGGCGGAGATTCAGCAGGACCGGTTCCTGAACGAATACGACACCCTGATCCTCGACGAGGCCCATGAACGAAGCCTCAATATCGATTTTTTGTTGGGCTATCTGAAACAGCTCCTGCCGAAGCGGCCGGACCTGAAGCTGATCATCACCTCCGCCACCATCGACCCGGATCGCTTCGCGCAGCACTTCGGCGGGGCGCCGGTGTTGAACGTCTCCGGCCGCAGTTGGCCGGTGGAGGTGCGCTACCGGCCGCCGGAGGAAGAGGAGGTTGGGGAACGGGACGACCCGATGCAGCAGGCGATCCTGGATGCGGTGGACGAGCTGGCGGGCGGTGCGCAGGGCGATATCCTGGTGTTCCTCAGCGGCGAGCGCGAGATCCGCGAGACCACCGAGAGTCTGCGCAAACACAAACTGTCGCATACCGAAGTGCTGCCGCTCTATGCTCGTCTGGGAAATGCGGAGCAGGCGCGCATCTTTCACCCCTCCGGCCGACGACGCATCGTGTTGGCAACCAACGTGGCGGAGACCTCGTTGACGGTACCGGGCATCCGCTATGTGATCGATACCGGGTTTGCCCGCATCAGCCGCTACAGTCATCGCAGCAAGGTACAGCGGTTGCCGGTGGAGCCCATCTCACAGGCCAGCGCCGACCAACGCAAGGGCCGTTGCGGCCGGGTGGCGGCGGGGATCTGTATCCGCCTCTATTCGGAAGAGGGGTTCGAGGCGCGCCGGGAGTTCACCGAACCGGAGATCCTGCGCACCAACCTCGCCTCGGTGATCCTGCAGATGAAACTGCTGGGGATCGGAGAGATCGAACGCTTCCCGTTCCTGGACCCTCCGGACCGGCGCCTGATCCGGGACGGATACCGGGTGCTGGAGGAGATCGGTGCGGTCACCGGCGAGCGCACGGTCACCCGGCTCGGCCGCACCCTGGCGCGCTTGCCGGTGGACCCGCGCATCGGACGCATGCTGCTGGAGGCGGCCCACACCCATTGCCTGCGGGAACTGTTGGTGATCGCCGCCGCCCTGAGCGTGCAGGACCCGCGCGAACGTCCGCTGGAGAAACAGCAACAGGCGGACGAGGCCCATCGACCGTTCCGCAACGAGGAGTCGGACTTCCTCGGATTTCTGCAACTTTGGGATCATTTGGAGGAGCAGCGGCGGCATCTCAGCCGGCGCAAGTTCCACACCTTTTGCCGTGACCGGTTTCTCTCCTGGAGCCGGGTGCAGGAGTGGTGGGAGATCCACCATCAATTGCGCGGCCAGATGCACGAGCTGGGTCATCGGGAAAACCAGGAGGATGCGGGTTACGAACCGATCCACAAGGCGATCCTGAGCGGTCTGCTCAGCCACGTCGGTTTCAAGGCGAGCGGCAAGGAGCGCGAGTATCTGGGGGCGCGCAACAGTCGTTTCTTCATCTTTCCCGGTTCCGGACTGTTTCAGAAACAGCCCAAGTGGGTGGCGGCGGCGGAGCTGGTGGAGACCACCCGGCTCTATGCACGCAGCGTTGCCGCGGTGCGTCCCGAATGGGTGGAGTCCCTGGCCGGACATCTGGTGAAGCGCAGCTACTCGGAGCCGCACTGGGAACGGGAGCGCGGACAGGTGGCGGCCTATGAGAAGGTGACCCTGTTCGGCCTGCCGTTGGCGGCGCGCCGCAAGATCAACTTCGGCCCGGTCGATCCGGAACAGGCGCGCGAGATCTTCATTCGTTTCGCCCTGGTGGAGGGCGATTTCCACACCCGCGCCCCGTTTTGGCGCCACAACCGGGAACTGATCGAAAGTCTGCGGGAACTGGAACACAAGAGTCGTCGTCGTGACCTGCTGGTGGAAGAGGAGGCGATCTACGGTTATTACGCGCAACGCATTCCGGAGGGGATCTACAGTACTCCACAGTTCGAGCAGTGGTTGCGCGGCGTCACCAATTCCCAACCCAAGTTGTTGCATCTGCGGGAAGAGGATCTGTTGCGACAGGCGCCGGATGCGGAGACGGAGGAGCAGTTTCCGGATGTACTGGAGATCGACGGGGTGGAGTTCCCGCTGCACTATCGGTTCGAACCGGGCAGTGAGGACGACGGGGTCACCCTGCGGGTGCCGTTGCCGCTGCTCAATCAGGTTCACGAAGAACGGACCCAGTGGCTGATTCCGGGATTGCTGCGGGAGCGGATTGTCGCCCTGCTGCGGAGCCTGCCCAAGGCGTTGCGCAAATCGTTCGTCCCGGCGCCCGATTACGCCGACGCCTGCCTCAAGGAGATGCTTGCTTCCCCGCGTCCGTTGTTCCGGGAACTGTCGGAACAACTGCGGGCGCGCACCGGCGTCTATGTCCCGGAAGATGCCTGGCAGGAGGAGTCCTTGCCGGCCTATCTGCGCATGAATTTTCTGCTGCTGGACGAGGAGGGCAGCGTCGTCGATCACGGTCGGGATCTGGCGCAGTTGAAACGGCGGCATGCCGGGAAAGCCGGGGTCGTACATCGGCGGCTGGTGGTCTCCGACCTGGAGCGGGAAGGGTTGCGTGCATGGGAGTTCGACGAATTGCCGGAGCGGGTGGAGATGACCCGCGGAGGGGTCAAGTTATCGGGATTTCCGGCAGTTGTGGATACGGGTGATTCGGTTGCCGTACAGGTGCTCGATTCCGCCGTCAATGCCGAACGTGAAACGCGTGCCGGAATCCGCCGACTGTTCAGTATTCGCCTGGCTGCGGAGGTCCGTTATCTGCGTCGCAATCTCGCCGGATTGGAGCGGATGCGGTTGCAGTATGCGAAGGTCCCCGCGGTGCCGGAGTTGTGCGAGACGGAAGGTAAAGTCGATCTGGAACAGGAACTGGTGAATCTGATACTCGATCTGACCTTTCAAGAGGGGATGCCGTTGCTGCGAACCGCACAGCAGTTCGACCAGCGGTTTGCGGAGCAAAAAGCGGAACTGATGGCCAACGCCGACCGGGTGTCGCGTTTGGTGACGGAGATTCTGGAGCAGTATCAGCAGTTGCGCTCGGAACTTGCGAGCACCACCCAGAAAAACTGGTCGGAGTCGGTGGACGATATGCGGCAGCAGCTTGACGCACTCATGTATCGCGGATTTCTGCAACAGACGCCGTTCGAACAGTTGCAGCATTTCCCGCGTTATCTCAAGGCGATTCGTTCGCGGCTGGAGAAGCTGGCGCAAGACGCCGTGCGTGACCGCGCACGTATGGCGGAGATGGGTGAGATCTATCGGAAATGGCGGGAACGCGAAGATGAATGCCGCCGCAACGGTCGACGGGATGAGCGCATTGAGGAGTTGCGCTGGGCATTTGAAGAGTTGCGCGTTTCGTTATTCGCGCAACAACTCAAGACCGCTTTTCCTGTGTCTATTCCGCGTCTGGAAAAGAGATGGCGCGCGCTCGGCCTTTAACTATATTTTAACTTTCTCCCTGCATTATTAAAAAGTTTGATGAGGAAGGTGGTATGCCGCCTTTCGGAACAGAAGCATCAATGCAACCGAATAGACTTGAAATCCTCCGCGCAGTGCCCAATTAGGGGAATAACAGAAGCTATCGCAGCAGGGAGCAATGGAGAATTTAACGCCGGATCATGTCAAACAAGGAATGGCGGGCCTCGTAGTATTCCGAAAGTGTCCGCTGCATACAAACGGAGGTCGCAATGAACCAATCAAAACCAATCAAAACAGATCATCGATTACTCCTCGCTTTCTTCGAGGATGAGAACAAGGCAAAACAGGCGTTACAGTCCGCATTCGATGCGGAGATTCCAATGGACCGCGTATCGATACTGGGTCAGGCAAGCGCCTCCGGCGATGATCCGCTCGGTATCTATTACCCGAAGGTCGGCGACAGAATGGTCGGCTGGGGTGAAATGGGCGCTTTGTGGGGCGGTCTGTGGGGTTTGTTTACCGGTGCTATGGGGATGTTCCTTATCCCCGGTTTGGCTCCGATGTTTGCAGCAGGTCCTGTCGTAGAGGCAATCATCGGCGCTGCCGGTGGTGCAGGCATCGGTGGTGGCGTACTCGCGGGTGCCGGTGCGCTATCCCACTTGGGTGTGGCCGTGCACAGGATGGGTGTTCCCCAGGATCAGATCGAGAAGTTCCACGAGCGTCTTGAGCAGGGACAGTACTTGCTGATGCTGGTTGTCGGAAATGAAGAGAGCGAAGCCTGGCGGTCTCGATTGACTCACCATAATCCCGAGCTCTTGGCGGATTACCCCTATGTGGGTTATATCGATGCGGTAAAAAAATCGGTGGCATAGGAGCCGCTCGGCGTGCAACCGCCTGTTGCGGGTTGCGGTCCTTAAAATATCGAAAAGGTACCGGCCACGTTCTGTTTTTGTGACGACTGAATTCTGTTAACGAATAGATTCAGAACGTGGCTGGAATCGATTTGCAATTGATGCATTCGGCGCTGAGGAATACGCGCCTTGCATGGCGCAAGGCGCGGACGTGGTGTTTGCCGGGGTTTTTTATGGCTCTTGCGCGGATTTATTCAAAATAGTTGTCGCTGTTGTCCGCCGGATGCGGATTCTCGATATTCTGATCATATATGCCTAACTGGTATGTGGATATAAGTTCGTCTTTCGCATTTCCGGTTGCTGCTCGACTGTTATTCGATGCGTACGCATTTCTGTAGTGTTGTAATTGCATCGCGCTTTTGTGTATCGGTTACATCGAAGCGGGAAGCGTGAGTTGCCGATATAGATAATCCGTAAATTTGCTGAATTGTAGACTACACTTGTTTGTGATGGTTACTGCATAACGCACGAATTAAAATTGCAATGTCATGCTGCGTGATGTATTTTCGAAATGTTATTAATAGAGCGGAGAAAATCGATATGGCAATAAAGAAAAAGAAAGTTGCGAAAAAGAAGGTGGCGAAGAGAAAGGTCGCCAAGAAAAAAGTTGTGGCGGGTAACCGTCAGGCGGAGATGGTCGCGAAGTTGCGTCAGGAACTGAAAGAGGTGAAAGCCGCGAAAAGCGAGCTTACGAAAAAAGTTCGTGAAAGTGAGCGTCAGGTCAAAGCGCTGCTCAAGCTGCTGGAAAAGACCCAGGAAGACGCCAACAAGTTTCTTACTCGTCGCGTGAAGGATGCCGTTGGGAAATATGGAGTGGTTGTCGCTCCTAAGCGTCGCCGGCGTCGTGTCGCGAAGAAGAAGGCTCGCGCCAGAAGAAGGTAGTCGCGATAGATTGCAGGCGGTTCCGATCAATCCGGTCTGAATCGCCTGTAATCCCAAACAGAGTATGAATTCTTTTCGCCGCGATCTTTGAGGATTCCGGCGCCCTGTTTCTATTCCCGGCCATGATCGACTGACGATCTCGTCTTGCCTGTAGGCTCGGTAGAGCGGCAGCGGATTTTGGGAATAGTCATGAAAAAGATTGCATGCTACATTCTGCGGCTTTCCGGTAATCAGAGATGGGGAAGTTATGGCTGAGTGTCCGTGCGGTTCCGGCAGGGCTTTTGATGATTGCTGCGGGCCCTTGATCAACGGTGAACAGGCTGCCGCCACCGCCGAGGCGCTGATGCGTTCCCGCTACAGCGCCTATGTCACCGGTGCGGTCGACTATCTGGGTGACACGCTGCATCCGGATTCACGCAGCGACTACGATGCGGCGGCAACCCGTAAGTGGGCGGAGCAGTCGCAATGGTGCGGGTTGGAAATCCGTTCGATGGAGCAGGGAGAAGAGGGCGACGATGTGGGAACGGTGGAATTTGTCGCCAGTTATAAAGCGGACGGAAAGACCCGTCACCATCACGAGTTCAGCCGTTTTTCGCGGCACCGCGGGCGATGGTATTACGTGGACGGCAACCTGCCGCCGCCGGAGACCGTCGTCCGGAGTGAACCGCGGGTGGGACGTAACGATCCCTGCCCCTGCGGTAGCGGAAAAAAGTATAAAAAGTGCTGCGGTGCGTGACTGAATCCGTGAATTACATGAGATTTTGCGCATAACCTATTGATTTTTCCTCAGGATATCCTAAGGTAACAAGGCTGGGTTCGAAAAAAAGGGGAGAAAGTGGGTCTTTTCCGTCGCTCATATACGCTTGGAGTCATGCTGCTTGGCGGCATGCTGATCTGTGCGCCGGCGTCGGCCGAGATCTTTAAATATGTGGATCGGGACGGCAATGTGCTGTTTACCGATAAACCGGTGAAAGACCCTTACTACAAACTGGAGTGGCATAAGCAGCCGAGCAGATGGGGTGCCGCACCGTCGTCACGGCCTCAGGCGCGGATTAACGTCAATGCCTACAAAAAGAACCTGACCCGGTTCGCGCCGATCATCGAGGAGGTGGCCAGACGTACCCGCCTCTATCCCGAGTTGCTGCATGCGGTGGTTATGGTGGAGTCTTCGTACGATCCGGACGCGGTGTCTCCGACCGGCGCGGTGGGGCTGATGCAGCTGATGCCGGCTACCGCCAAACGCTACGGTGTTACCGATAGCCGTGACCCAAGGGCCAATCTGGAGGGTGGGGCGCGCTATCTGCGTCATCTGCTCACGAAGTTCAGCAATAACCTCAAATTAGCGCTGGCCGCCTACAATGCCGGAGAAAACACGGTGCTCAAGTACGGTAACCAGGTGCCGCCGTATCCCGAGACCCGCGCCTATGTCGACCGGGTGATTGCCTATTACAAGGCGAACCGCAAACAGCGCGAGTTGGCTGCAAACTAACTGCCGCTACACTCCGTATCCTGTCCCGGGAGCCGCTCAATCGTCACCGATGATCCGGTCGTCGCGGGGAATCAGCAGCAGCCGTTCCGCCTCCCCCTGGGTTTCCGCGTAGATCATGCGGATGACGACCTCGGAACCGGATTCGATCTCCGTCCACAGCTCCCGAATCCGTTCCTTGGCGGAACGGTAGCTTTCATGGCTTTCGATCTGTTCCAGACGGTTGGGAGGGGTGATGCGGTAGATGTAGTAGGGCATGGCCTTCGGAACTCCGGGAATGCTTGGACCGCGCAGAGGGTAGCACTCTCGGGTCTATGTGCACAGCCCCGCGGCAACGGCGGGACGGTCGTTCAGCATCGGTTCAGTCAGGGCGGTATAGAGTTATAGGCAAAGGGAACGGCAGCCTTCCGTCTCTCCAAACCCCTTGAAGTTGAAGGAGAAAACCATGCGTCTTCCCACCACCGCCAAGAAAGTCGTCATCAATCGATCCTGTTCGGAGGGGTCGCGCGGTTCGCTGCGGGGCGACGGCAGGCTTTTGTGTACAATACCACTGTTCCGTCCGGCCATCTTCAAGCCCAATTCGAAGAAGACCCGGACCGGCGAACGGAAAGGGCGGTACCAAACAAGCAACCAGAGGGTTTTGCATTGAACCGGATACGGCACACTTTGCTGGGAACGATCCTGTTGGCCGCGTTGCTGGTTTCATTGCCGGCGTTTGCCCGGCCCTTTTCGTATCAAGGGGAGGCGCCCCAGCGGCACCCTCGCATCGTGCAATCCCAAAACGAAACGATGGACCTGAACAGTGCGGTGGCGCAGGTCAGGGCGCAGACCGGCGGCCGCGTTTTGGCGGCCAGTACCGTCTATATGGATGGTCGGCCGGTCCATGTGATTCGGGTTCTGACGCGGGACGGCAGGGTACGTACCTTCCGGATCGACGCCCAGAGCGGCAGGCATTTGCGGTAGCGCACGGGGGGCGGCGATGCGGATCCTGGTCATTGAGGACGAGCAGGCGTTACGGGAGCAGTTGCAACGACAACTGGTCGCCAAAGGTTACTCGGTGGATGTCGCTGCGGATGGCGAAGACGGCAGATTTCTGGGGCGGGAGTATCCGTTCGATCTGGCGGTGATCGATCTCGGCCTGCCCAAGATGTCCGGTATCGAGGTGATCAAAAAGCTGCGATCGGACGGGTGCAAGTTTCCTATCCTGATCCTGACGGCGCGCGGCAACTGGCAGGATAAGGTGGAGGGACTCGAAGCGGGCGCCGATGACTACCTGGTCAAACCGTTTCATATCGAAGAACTGCTGGCGCGACTCAACGCCCTGTTGCGTCGGTCCGTAGGACTGACGGTTCCCGTTCTCGAATGCGGTCCGATTGCACTGGACACCGCCGCCCAGTCGGTGTCGGTGGCAGGCGAGCAGCTGACGCTTACCGCGTACGAATATCGTGTGTTGGAGTACCTCATGCTCCATCAGGGCAAGGTGGTTTCCAAGACCGTTCTCACCGAGCATATCTACGATCAGGATTTCGATCGGGACAGTAATGTGTTGGAGGTGTTTGTCGGCCGCTTGCGCCGCAAACTCGATCCGGACGGGACGCTACAGCCGATCGAAACGCTGCGCGGTCAGGGTTACCGTTTTCGCCTGGAGAGGAACCAGCCCGAATGACCCCCTCCATCCACCTGCGGATGACGCTGGCGGCGTCGTTCGTACTGGCGGCATTTCTCGGACTTTCCGCCTACACCCTGGATAAGGCGTTTCGCGACAGTGTGGAGGAAGGTTTCAAAAATCGTCTCCAGGGGCATATCTATGCATTGTTGGGAGCGGCCGAGACGGACGCTTCCGGCGGAATGCGGTTTCCCGAGGATCTCCCGGACCCGCGCTTCTCCAATCCCGATTCCGGACTGTACGCGGGCATCCTGGGTCCGGACGGCCGCTACCAGTGGCAGTCGCCCTCGTTGCTGGGTAGACAGATCTCCTACTCCCAGCCGCTGGCGCCGGGGGAAAAGCGGTTTCAGCGCAACGACGGTCTGTACCTGCTCGGCTTCGGCTTGGGTTGGGTTGACAATGCGGGTCATGAGCAGTCCTACACCGTGGTGGTGGCGGAGAGCACCGCCGGGATGGAGGCCGAGGTCGGGGGGTTCCGGCTCACCCTGTTTCTCTGGCTGGGCGGTGCGGCGCTGCTGCTGTTATTGGCGCAGGGGGTGACCCTGCGTTGGGGGCTTTCGCCGTTGCGCCGGGCGGCACGCGATCTGAAACGGATTCAGGCGGGCAAGGCGGAGTTTCTCGGCGGCAGCTATCCATCCGAACTGCGGGGACTGACCAATAACGTCAACGCCCTGATCAGTCACGGGCGCGCCAATCAGACCCGCTATCGCAATCGTCTTGGGGATCTCGCCCATAGCCTGAAGACCCCGTTGGCGGTGTTGCAGGGGGCGGCGGACGGTAACGATGCCGAAGACCTGTTACGGGCGGTGCGGGAGCAGGTGCCGCGGATGAACCAGATCGTACAGTACCAGTTGCAGCGCGCCGCCGTCGCCGGCAAAACCGATGTGGCGCGGGCGATCCCGGTCGGACCCGCGGTCCATAAACTGATGGCCGCTTTGGAGAAGGTATATCGTGACAAGGGAGTCACGCACAGTGCCGAGTTGCAGGAGGAGGCGCGCTTCTTCGGAGATGAAGGGGATCTGTTGGAGGTACTCGGCAACCTGTTGGAGAACGCCTTCAAATATTGTCGTTCCAGGATTCGGATCACGGTAACGGTTTCCAACCAGGCAGACGAAGACCGGCCGTTGTTGAAGATCGTGATCGAGGACGACGGGAAAGGAATCCCTGAAACCGAACGGGAGCAGGTGTTGCGGCGCGGGGAGCGTCGGGATCAACAACTGCCGGGCCAGGGGATCGGTCTCAGCGTAGTGGATGAGATCGTACGGCTCTATCAGGGAACGCTCGAGATCGATGAAAGTGATCTCGGAGGGGCGCGGATTACGGTTTGTTGGTAAGAGTGCTCCGGCGCTTACTCAAGGAAGATTCTCGGAGAGCAGCAGAAAATTCTCCAGTCGTTGCGGATCGATCTCACCCCGTTCCACCGCCGCCTTGACGGCGCAACCCGGTTCCTGTCGGTGCCGGCAGTCCCGGAACTGGCAGTGTCCGAGGAGCGGACGAAACTCCCGAAATCCCTGTTCCAGCTGGTTACGGCTCAGATCGAGCAGCCGGAAACTACGCACCCCCGGAGAATCGATCAGGTAACCGCCTTGGGGCAGTTCATAGCAGGTGGTGGTGGAGGTGGTGTGGCGACCCAAGCCGGTGGCCTCCGACAGCCGTCCCACCTGGATCTCAAGGTCCGGTAGCAGGGTGTTGATCAAGGAGGATTTCCCCACCCCCGATTGACCCACCAGGATGCTGGTTTCGTTTTGCAACCGGTCGATCAGCGGGGCAAGTCCCCGTTCCTTGCGGGCGCTGATGGCAACCACCGGATAATCGATGTTCCGGTAGCAGTCGAAGCGTTCAAGAAATGCCGGTTTGTTATCGTCCGACAGCAGATCAATCTTGTTGACGGCAAGCAGTGCTTTGATGCCGATGGTCTCGGCGCTGACCAGATATTGATCCAGCAAAAACCCGCTGGGTTCCGGTTCCGGTGCGATGACAACCACCAGTTGCGTGATATTGGCCGCCAGAGGCTTTTCCCGGCCGCTGTAATCGGGACGGGCCAACACCGAGGTGCGGGGGAGCAGGGCGGTCACCACGCCTGTTTCGAGACCGGTTGCGTGCCAAACCACACGATCGCCGCAGACGATATGCCCGATATTCTGGCGGAACTGACAGTAATGGAGCGCACCTTCCGAATCCGCAACAAACAGGTTCCGGCCATGGCGGGTGATCACCAACCCTTCCTGTGGCTGTGTTTCGCCGGCCGACCCTCCGTCCGCGGCGGTTCCCTTTTCCAGGCGTGACCGCCGCCGCTCCTGGATTGCCTGGATGCGTTTTTTCTGTTGCTGCGAAAGGCGACGCTTGGCGATCTTGCGATCCTCTGTTGGGTGTTTGCGCGTCGGACGATTCTACACCAGCTCGTCGTCCGGTGGTGAGTCCGAAGGGAAAGGGAGAAGGGCGGGTTGTCAAACGGGGCGCAGCGGCGTGACTGTTGAGCGTCTCTCGATATTGCAGCTCTCCGGTGCGGAAACCTCGACGCGATCTTTACCTTTGTGCTTGGCATCGTAAAGCGCACGGTCCGCGCACTCGATCAATTCGTCAAGCGATCCTTCCACTGTCGGTATGCAGGATGCGACACCGAAACTGAGAGTAATGGCGCCCAACTGTCGATTGATATCGCCGGGAAGGTCGGTGCGCAATCTTTCGCGCATTGTCAGCGCCAGAACCCGCGCCTTTTCCAACGGCGTACCGGGAAGGATGATTGCAAACTCCTCTCCGCCGATGCGTGCCGCCA
>JBNKCL010000094.1:0-3154 GCA_050287725.1 Sedimenticolaceae bacterium | reverse complement strand
AGGTGCCGGTCGGGTCTTTGGTAAACGGATTATCGTCAAACAGTGGGCCGGCCTGGCCGGAGGTGTTCCACTGCTTGCAACTGGTGACGCAGGCGTGGCAGCCGACGCAGACGTTCAGGTCGATAACCAGTGCCAGTTGAGTCATACGCGGCTCCCCTTCTTCCGGCCCAACTTACCGGCGAAAAACGCCTGCCAGCGGCCGCGCCGTACGGTCTGCCCCGGCAGGGGTTTCATGGCGCTGAACTGGGGCGCGGTCTGATCCGGTTCATCCGCACCCGCCTTGTAGATCTTCACCCGCACATCGAACCAGGCCGCTTGGCCGGTGACCGGGTCGGAGTTGGAGAGGTGTTCGCCCGACTCGCAAGGCGGCAGCTCCTCCGGGATCAGGTGGTTGAGCAGGAAACCCTTCTGCGACTCGTTGGCCTGGGGCGACAACCCCCAAGAACCGGCCGCCTTGCCGATCGCGTTCCAGGTCCAGACCGTGCCCGGCTCCACCGCCTCCGAATAGCGGCACATACAGCGCACCTTACCGGTGGGCGATTCCACCCAGATCCAGTCGCCGTCGTCGATCCCCTTGGCATGGGCCAGGGCCGGATTAACGAACAGGTAGTTGTGGGTGTGGATCTGCCGCAGCCAGGCATTCTGGGAATCCCAGGAGTGATACATGGCCATGGGGCGCTGGGTCAGGGCGTTGAGCGGATACTCGTGGGTATCCACCAGCCGGGAGAGCAGCGGCTCACTGTAGAACGGCAGCGGGTCGAAGTGCATCTCGATGCGCTTGCGCAGCCGCTCCGGCGGCTGGCGTCCCTTGCCCTTGCCCTGGGCCGCCAGACGAAACTTTTGCAACACCTCGGAGTAGAGATGGATGGTGATCGGTTCGGCATAACGGATCATGCCGTGGTTGCGCGCCCAGTGCAGATAACCCTTGTTCCAGTTACGCATGTACTGGTAGGACTTGGGCAACTTGTAGTGGTAGTAGCAATCGTTCTTCTGGTACATCTCCCACTGGCGCGGATTGGGCTCGCCTTTGAGGAACTTCTCACCCCCCTTGCCGCGCCAACCGGCCAGGAAGCCGATACCGGAGCCGGGTGAAGTCTCGTAGTTGGTGATGAAGTCCGGGTAGTCGCGGTACTTGCGTTCGACCTTTTCATTCACAAAGGCGGGCAGTTTCAGGCGACTGCCCAACTCCACCAGCACCTCCTGGAACGGCTTGCACTGGCCGGTCGGCGGCACCACCGGGATGCGTACCGAATCCACCGGCCCCTCGAATTCGGAGATCGGCCGATCCAGCATGGAGAGGGCGTCGTAGCGCTCCAGATAGGTGGTATCGGGCAGCACCAGGTCGGCAAAGGCCACCGTCTCCGACTGGAAGGCGTCGCAGACGATCAGGAACGGGATCTTGTATTCGCCGCTCTCCGTGTCCTTGTCGGTGAGCATGTGGCGGATCTGCTCGGTGTTCATGGAGGAGTTCCAGGCCATGTTGGCCATGAACAGCAGCATGGTATCGATGGAGTAGGGATCGCCGCGCCAGGCGTTGGTGATCGCGTTGTGCATCAAGCCGTGCACCGACAGCGGGTACTCCCAGGAGAACGCCTTGTCCAGACGCACCGCCTCGCCCTGCTCGTCGACGAACAGATCCTCCGGCTTGGACGGCCAGCCCAGCGGCATGCCGTCCAGCGGCGTGTTGGGCTTGACCCCGTCCGGCGAATTGGGCGGCTTGGGACAGGGGGGAATCGGCCTCGGGAACGGTGCCTTGTGGCGGAAACCGCCCGGCCGGTCAATGGTGCCGAGCAGGGTCATCAGAATGCTCAGGGCGCGGATCGACTGGAAGCCGTTGGAGTGGGCGGCGATACCGCGCATGGCGTGGAACGCCACCGGGTTGCCGGTGATCGACTCGTGCTCGTTCTCCCAACTATCGGTCCACTGGATCGGCAGCTCGATCTTCTGGTCGCGGGCGGTGACGCCCATCTCATGGGCCAGGCGGCGGATGGTCTCGGCGGGTATGCCGGTAATCCCCTCGGCCCACTCCGGGGTGTACTCCTCCAGCCGCTCCTTCAACAGCTGAAAGGCCGGTTTCACCCGGGTGCCATCCTCCAGCCGAAACGCGCCCAGCAGCCGGGGATCGCTGCCCGGCGTATGGGTGGAGATCTCCTTGTCCAGTTCCCGGTCCCACCAGAGCTTGTTCTCGGGATCGAAACAGCCCTCCTCCACATGCATTTCGAAACGCTTGAACAGGCCGTGATCATCGCGTCGCGGATCGTCCACCACCAGCTCGGCGGCGTTGGAGTACTGGATCAGGAATTCGCGATCGAACAGTCCCTGGTTGATCAGCTCATGGTTAATCGCCAGAATCAGCGCGCCGTCGGTACCCGGCTTGATCGGCACCCACTCGTCGGCGATGGCCGAATAGCCGCTGCGGATCGGATTGATGGAGATGAAACGCCCGCCGCGCCGTTTGAACTTGGAGATATGGATCTTCAGCGGATTGGAGTCGTGATCCTCGGCGGTGCCGATCATCACGAACAGCTTGGCCCGGTCCAGGTCCGGCCCGCCGAACTCCCAGAACGAGCCGCCGATGGTGTAGATCATGCCGGCCGCCATGTTGACCGAGCAGAAACCGCCGTGGGCCGCGTAGTTGGGGGTGCCGAACTGCTTGGCGAACAGGCCGGTCAGGGCCTGCATCTGGTCGCGGCCGGTGAACAGGGCGAACTTCTTCGGGTCTTCGGCGCGGATGCGGGCCAGCCGCTCGCCGATCATCTCGAACGCCTGCTCCCAGGAGATCTCTTCAAACTCCGAACTGCCCCGCTCCGCCCCCGGCTTGCGCAGCAACGGTTTGGTGATACGCGCCGGCGAATACTGTTTCATGATGCCGGAGGAGCCCTTGGCGCAGATCACCCCCTGGTTATGGGGGTGCGCAGGGTTGCCCTCGATGTGGCGGATCTGGCCGTCACGCAGGGTCACCCGGATACCGCAACGGCAGGCGCACATATAGCATGTGGTGGTCTTGACCTCCGCGCGGCCCAGGTCGTTGTCGGATTGGGTGGTTGGATCTTGCATGGGCAGTTCCCGGATCAGTGAATGACAAAAATCATTAATTAATCTTATTCTAATATTCTATTTGTTGCCACCGCAACTACAGCGCTGTTTATAGAGA
>JBNKCL010000093.1:0-49053 GCA_050287725.1 Sedimenticolaceae bacterium | reverse complement strand
AACTACATCGGGAACCACCGCGAGGCGTGCGCCGAATATGGCATCAGCCCCCGGGCTGACAGCTACCGGGATGGCTGGAACCAGGGTATCCGTAACTACTGTACGCCGAGAAATGGATACCAGGAAGGTATGTACGGCCGCTCTCGCGGGGCGGAGTGTCCGGCCGATCTGGCGTATGAATTCAATGACGCTTACCAGTACGGTCAACACATCTACATGCTTGATCGCGAACTCTCTGCAATAGACCAGGATACGCGAACTGCGCAGAACGAACTGAAGCAGATTACACAAGAGTCGGCGCGAATCGAAAAACGATTGATGGGTGGCGGACGTGGCGACCGGGAGCATGATCGTTCGAATGCCCGGTTACGTGAGCTTTATCGTCAGAAGGCGGATCTGGAGGCGCAACTCGCTGGCATCGACAGGGCGAGGCAGCGCTCGCCGGATGATTCCGGCAACAAGCGTGGCAGGGATAAAGACAATGAAAGCGACCGGGATACAAGGCACGACCGGGACGAGGGAAAAGATGCCGATCAGGACAAAGATAAGGGCGATGACAACGACAATCGCAGATTAGCATCCGCGCCACGCGAACAGGGTAACGCGAATCAGCGCAAACATCTGGAACAACAGCTCGTTACGGTGCGCAGTGAGATTCACGCGCTGGAAACGCAACTGGATCAGCGTGAACGTCAGCAGGATAACCGAGAGCTACTGCGACGAAGCAGACAATTGTCGCAGAGGGAAGGGCAATTGCATGCGCAACTGGCAATGTTGCATCGTGAGCGGTTGGATCTGGAGAGAGAGATTGATTGGCTTAAGCGGAGTTCGCCCTACTAGTAAATCAATGAGGTCAGACTCGATTGAAAAAAACGGGGCCAGAGAGCAATCGAGAAAAGGGCGCTGACCCATTAAATTATTGTTATCTTTTCCAATAATTCTAATCTTATAGGGGGCTCCATGAGGCGCATAATCTTGGTCTTAATGCTGCTGATAACAGGCTGTGTCGCGAACAGCAGCGTCATAACAAAGAACTACGACTTTCAGAATATTGGAACGAACAAGGGTATCGTAATACTGTCCATCACCAATAACGACAGTGGCTATTATAGAGGAGGCAACAGTTTTGCGCCGACGATTACTATAACGAATGTTCTGACGTCGGAAGAAACATACGTGGAAGGTATGGTAGGTACCCTGTGGGAAAAGCATATCTTAAATAACGAAGGATTCCCGATTGGGCGAGTGGTGGCATTGGAGCTAGAAGAAGGGCTGTATAGCATATCGAATTTCAAAACCATGATTATGTTTAATAGAAGTTATTCGGCAAAACACCGTCCTAATGTGGAATTCAAGGTAGTTTCCGGTATGGTCACCTATGCCGGCAACGTAAACTTTTATATCGATGAAAGTGCGGGAATGTATCAAATATCAGTTACCAATCAGGCAAGACGTGATCTGGAAGATGCCAAAAACAAGTGGACAAACCTTAAACTAGATGATGTGGTAATAGATATTGCGGAAAACAAAACGCATCCGGCTTTAAGGCAGTAGTATCCAAAATAAATTACAAGAAATGCATGGAGAAATTGTCATGAAAAAAACGTGGTCAGAGAACAATTGTTTCCGATATCAGAGGACATTGCGCTCTGGCTCGTCTGCATTTTATGTTAATCGTTAACCATTGTGTGGCTCAAACAACCTTCGTTAAGGGGGAAGAATGATTAGAAAATCGCAATCTGTATTGGTCATATTGACGTTATTGCTTATGGCTGGCTGTGCATCGGTTAGTAAGATGCCAATAAATCCAGAAGCTACAGGTATCGACACGACTGAAAGAAGCATTCTGGTCGGAAAGGTGGAAATAAGCAACGAGAAGGCCCCGTCCCATCAGCCGGTTGTGTTGTGTATGTTCCTGGAACAGGATGGGGAGTTGCTTTCATTTACCGATCCTACAATGCTGAAAGAAACCCCAGACGTGGGCAAGGAATTCCTGGTTAGTGTTCAGGTGAAACCGGGTAAAGTGAAGATTCGTTTCGTTCGGTTCGTGAGAAACGTGCCGATGCTATTGTTTGCGGTGGCGGATCTTCCACTTGAGGATGAAATAGAAGTTCCGCCGAACAGCCTTGTTTACATCGGCAACATTTCAGCCGTCATAAAGCAAAAGGAACATGATGACGATCCGTCAGCAGGCTCAATGCTTCCGTTAATCGATCAGGCGATAGCCGGTTTTTCAACCGGCACGTTTACGGCGGAGATTACTGATAACTTCGATTCTGATATGTCAGAATTCTACAGCAAATACCCCTATCTTAAGGACAGACCCGTTGTGAAGATGATTCTTCCAAACTGGGTACATCCAGAGAGTCGCGACAAAGTCCAGCTTTCTGTTTCCGACGCGAAACACTAATAAAAGCCGGGGTCAGCAAAAAATCGGGGTCAAAAAAATCGGGGTCAGAGAACAATTGTTTCTAATATACGAGACCTTGAATACTACTGTTAATTTTTCTCCGACTCTATTTATTCAGGCTTTTCTATGAACCGAACCAAGCTGAATCCGATCATCGATGTGGTGGCATTTGCCGGTTTTGTGGTGCTCACCACGACCGGCGTCCTTATGCGTTATATCCTGCCGCCGGGAAGCGGTCACTACTCGACCATCTGGGGCCTGGACCGGCATGAGTGGGGCGGCATCCATTTCTGGATCGCGGTTATATTCTTTTTAATCCTTGCGCTCCATCTGGTGCTGCATTGGCGCTGGATCGTAAGTGTGGTTAGCGGTCGGCCCCGGGAAGGTTCCGGTCTGCGGGCGGGTCTCGGCTTGGTAGGGCTTGCCGCCGTGGTTGCAATAGCCGTTGCTCCCTTGCTGACTCCGGTAGCTGAAGATAGTGGCGATAAGGGAACATCACTACTCTCGAGCCATAAATATGAGGACATCTCAATACAGGGATCAACGACATTGAAGCAGGTAGAGGAGTCAACGGGGGTTCCGGCCAGCCATATTATCAAGTCATTGAACCTGCCTGAAACCACGTCTGTGTATGAGAATCTCGGTTCTCTGAAAAGACAGTATGGGTTCGAGATGAATGACATCAGGGAGATTGTTAAGAACTACGAGGACAATGAATAGTCCGAAATGAGCAAAACCAAACGAGCAATGGGGCAGGGCAGGCGGCGCTCGGTGAAAAATCAGGAACTATAGAATTCGAGGTCACTGACGCAGAAGGGAATGGCGTGGGTCTGGAAAGCAATAAGCAGGGTCAGATGAGACTTTCCTGTTGTCTGCAAACCGGATTCATCTGCAAACGATAGAAAAATGTAGTCAAACCAGGCCGGTTTTCAGTAATAATAGTGTCCGAGCTCCTTTCCTCAATTCTTTAAATACGCGGAAGCATATGAATACAAACAACGCCGCTGGCGGCGGAATCTCGGAGTGGCTGCAGGAGTTTATCAAGCAGGACTCAGCCGGCGGGATTTTATTGATTTTTGCCGCTCTCTTGGCAATGTTGTTACAGAATTCTCCGCTTAGCTGGCTCTATGACGCATTGCTCAGCACCCCGGTGGAGATACGGGTCGGCGCGCTTCATCTGGATAAGCCGCTGTTGTTGTGGATCAACGACGGGCTGATGGCGGTGTTTTTCCTGTTGGTCGGTCTTGAGGTGAAGCGGGAGTTCTTGGAGGGTGAGCTCTCCCGGCCGGATCAGATTGTCTTGCCCGGTCTGGGCGCGTTGGGCGGTATGCTGCTGCCGGCGGCGATCTACTACTGGTTGAACCAGGGCGACGCCCTGGCCCTGAACGGCTGGGCAATACCGGCCGCAACCGATATTGCATTTGCCCTCGGTGTCCTCGCCTTGCTGGGTGACCGCGTACCGACTTCCCTGCGGGTTTTCCTGATGGCGCTGGCGATATTCGATGATCTCGGGGCGGTCCTGATTATCGCAGTCTTTTACACCGCGGATCTTTCGTTATTCAGTTTGTCGGTTGCGCTCGTGGCGGTCACCGTGATGCTGGGTATGAACCTGCTGAAGGTCACGCGCGTTTCCGCCTATATGCTGGTCGGAACCATTCTGTGGGTGGCGGTTCTTAAGTCGGGCGTCCATGCGACCTTGGCGGGCGTGGTGGTGGGTATGCTGATCCCGCTACGCGACCCGAAAGATCCGGAACGGTCTCCGTTGAAAACCGTGGAGCACGGCCTGCATCAATGGGTCGCGTTTTTGATTGTGCCGGTTTTCGCCTTCGCCAATGCAGGGGTTTCGCTGGATGGATTCTCATTCGCGAGCCTGCTGGAGCCTATACCGCTCGGCATCGCAGCCGGGCTGTTTCTCGGAAAGCAGCTCGGTATCCTGCTTTTCTGCGGTCTCGCTATCTGGCTGGGGTTTGCCAAATTGCCTACGGGAGCCAGTTGGTGGGGTTTCTACGGTACCAGCGTGCTCTGCGGTATCGGCTTTACCATGAGTCTTTTTATCGCTTCACTCGCATTCGAGCAGGGCGGCTCGGACGTGGTCGTGCTGGGTGATCGGATCGGCATTCTGCTGGGTTCGGTCATATCGGCGACGGTCGGCTATGTGCTGCTGAAAACATTCGATCCGGCAGTGAAAAAGGGCGACGTTCTATAATTCTGAAGCCGATTCGATCTTATTCCATAAGCTTGTTGTTAACCATTAGACGGCGGACATGAAAATGCTACGAAAACTTGTCTTTATATGCGCGGTTCTCTGGTTGGTTCAGGGTGCTATGGCTTCCGATATGTCCGGAGACCTGCCTCGGCAACAGTCGGATTCCAAGGAGGCTGCTGCAGGGCGGGCGGCGCTCGGTGAAAAATCAGGAACGATTGAATTCGCGGTCACTGACGCCGAAGGGAAGAGCGTGGGTCTGGAAAAAATCGTCGATAATTTTGAATTAAAAGCAGATCGATACCGATTGACCAGCACGTTCGTATCAAAAGGCATGCGAAACCAGTTCGTCAGCGAAGGAAAAATTGAGGGTGATCGTCTGGTCCCGGAACTGTTTTCTCGAAATATCAATGGTCAGCAGGGTTTCAAGATCACAATAGGAGACCGGTTGGTAACGATAACCAAAACGTCAGGTTCTTCCGAAACCTTGCCGCGTCCGGATGCGCCCATCGATATAATCAGTATTATGTATCAGGCTGGATCGGTTACCAAAGAAGCGGGTACGATGGTTTTCAATCAAGTGCATGTCTACGGGATTGAGCGCAGGGATATCGCTTACATTGGAGAAGAAACAATCGATACTCCGTTGGGTCCGCAGCATGTGGTTCATTTGCGGAGCAAGACCTCCGCGATCACCCAAGATACTTGGATCGCACCCGCGCAACGAAACCTTCCCGTAAAGTTTACGATTTCTGCAAATGGAAAGGTCCTTATCGCCACTGCATCCAAGATTGAGTTTAGGTAAGCTGCATGGGTCGAGTATTCCGGCTATAGGAGGGGATCTTGGTTCAGACCGAATCAGAATGGTCTGGTGGGATATCATAAAAGTTCGCCGTATTGAAACGCCTTGAGAAGCCCTTCTGCGCGCTCATAAAGGGAAAACCAGGCGTTATAGAGTTCAGGCGAATCTTCCGATCCGGATTCAGGGTCAACGCATATTTCCAGCGCATCGGAGGCGAAAGCGTAAAGCCGTAGGGCGATTTCCCCGAACAGGCTGCGAAACCAGAACTCTTTACAGAGCACAGGGAACTCGCCGGCCAGGAGCTCGATCTTTGCGGTAAGCTCATCGTCCCACGGATAATCGTCCGGCGATTGTCCTTCCTGCAGATTTTCCGCTTCTTTTCTTACCGATTCTGCGGCGTCATGGACGATGGTGTAGATTTGTACCGCGACTGTTGCGGCTTTTCCCGAAAGGGGGCCTTCCCCTTCGTAAATGGCCGCAATTCCGGCAATCTGATAAAAGAACGGAAAGGGTACCGCGGCGGAAAAGCGCTCAAGGTTTCCGGCCATCAATCAATTCCCAGCGGATCGCGAAGTCCTGAAAATTATAGTGTTCGCAGTGGTGGTTGTCTTGTGCAACAGCAAAATTGCATTCTCTTGCGTTAGTAATGATATTGGGTCCGACAACGTAGTGTTTGCATGTCTCGCAGGGTGATGGCGGCAGTATATCGTTATACATGCACCTGCCGATTTGCTGGGCATCCTTTTCGAGGACGTAGAGACATTTTTCCCGGTAGTCATTAATCTCTGTCCCGACCTTGTGTGTGGACTGTTTTGGTGTAACGACCCAAGCGAGTCCTTGCAACAGAGAATCCTGATAGGAAATGGTGCAGGTGGAACAGTTCCTGACGGCAGTAGACATCTTTCTCTCCTTTTCATGCTGGGGTGCGGACCACGATTTATTATACTGAATTAATGGGGGGCAGACCGCGAGTTTCACAAGACCTTGACCAACCCCCTTTCCGCGAATCACCCGCTCAAGATCCTCGGCCAGCGTTCGTATACCGCATCTTCTGTCTCCGGGGTGATGGTGACCACGTAGATGCGCCGTTCGTTGTCCCAGTGGGCCACCAGTCCCTGAATCCATTTGCCGGCGGTGATGTCGAACCAGCGGCTGTTCCCTTCGATATCCCTCTCCATGAACTGCGATACGCCCAGCTTGACCGGGGTGGGGCGCCAACGGTCCCAGCGTCCCTCGTAGATCGATTCGAGCCGGGCCCAGCCGCCCAGCGGCAGGTTGCCCGCCTGGTTTTTTCTCCGGCCCCAGGGCAACAGTTCGATCCCGCCGCCGCGTTTCTTTACCGGCAGTTGCGCCTTGGGGTTGGGGAAATAGCAGCGCACCTCCTCGCCGTTGATCAGGTAGTAGACCCCGCCGCACATGTTCAATCCCGCTCCAGGATGGTTTCGCGGTGGCCGTGGGGTTTCCAGGCCGGGGCGATGACGTTGGGCATGCGCGAGCGCTTGAGCAGGTTGCCGGGCGCCACGGTGAACTCGCCGTAACGCCGGTTGATGGTATCCAGGGCGAGGTTGAGGTGGTCGCGCCTTTGGGTGTCGGGTGCGAACAGGTCCTGTTGTTGGGTGTCCGGTTGCAGGGTGACGGCGGTGATCTGCACCTGATGGACCGGCTCTCCCCGCCAACAGGTGCGCAGGAAGTGGTGACACAGCCGCAGAATCTCCGGCCCGTGGTTGGTGGGTGGGTGACAGTGAAACTTCCCGCCCAGCCAACCGTCGTCGCCGCGCAGGCCAATGAAGAAGGTGTCGGAACAGTAGCGGTGGCGGCGCAGGCGGGCGGCGACCTTCTCCGCCATGTGCAGCAGGAAGGTCTGGATGACCGTTTTGTCCCGGGTGCCGGGGGGCATTACCTTGCCGTGACCGATGCTCTTGGGCGGAGGGACCCTGGTTTGTACCTCGTCGGGATCGAGCCCCTGGCTCATGAGCCAGATGCGCCGCCCCGGATTGCCGAAGCGCCGGGCCAGCACGCCGATGGGCAGCCGCTGCATGTCGCGGCAATACTCCACCCCCCGTTCCGCCAGGAACCGGCCGATGCCGCGTCCGATGCCGCACAGCTCGGTGACCGGCGCATCGGCCAGCGCCGCGCGCGCCTGTCCGGGCGGGATCAGGGTGAGGCCGTCCGGTTTGTGCAGCTTGGCGGCGTACTTGGCGGTGGTCTTGTCGCCGCTCATACCGAGGGAGCAAAGCACCCCGCCCGAGGCCTCCAGCACCGTCTGCTTGATCCGGCGGGCGAGTTCCTCCGGCGGCGTGCCGGAGAGATGGCGGCAACGGGTCAGGTCGAGAAACGCCTCATCCACCGAGAAAACCTCCACGTCGGGGGTGATGGCGGTGAGGGCGTCCATGATATCGGCGGAGACCTCCGCATAGCGATGGGGCCGGGCGGGTACCCGGATGAAGCCGGGGCAGATGCGCTGCGCCTCCTTCAGGCGCATGCCGGTACGCACGCCGTAGGCCCGGGACTCGTAGGAGCAGGTGATGATGCAGGTGCCCTGTTCGCCGTTGGTGATGCCGAGGGGACGGCCCTGCCACTCCGGGTGGTCGATCTGCTCGACACTGCAGAAGAAGGCGTTCATGTCCACCAGGGCGATGATGCGGGGCCAGGTTTTGGACATGAAAGGGGTGCTCCTTCGGCGGTTGACGGGGGTAGTAAAAGTATAGAACAAACGTAGAACAGTCAACCCGTGCCATAGCGGTGTCTCCGGGAAGCGGTCGCGCTGCCGGCGTGAAAATTCAGGAAAGGCAACGAGTTACGGCGACCGATTTTGTTGTTTGCAGGCAGGGAAAGCGTTCCGGCCTGTCTCCGGAGATCCCCTTGATTTTGTGGCGTTTCCGCGTCTTAATGAACCGGTGGTAAAAGATGGGGCGCTTGCGGTTCATTCAGCGCAGCGGTAAGACCCAAAAGAAACCTCACTGACCTGCCCAGACATCCAGAATGCATTTCGAATGGAAGGCCTCAAAAGATAAGCGAAAGGGAGAGCGCAAATGACGAACAAAGTACTGGCCGGCCCGATCCTGCGCCGCACCACAAGGAGTCGGGTATGCGTATGGCTCGCCACATCCGAGCCGATGCGTCTGCAGTTGACCATAACCGATACCGGCGATAATGCGCTTGGAACGGGCGGTATGGACGCGATGAACCTGCGGGGGGTTCAGCTCGGCGAACAGCTGTTCGTGCATCTGCTGCAGGCCAGATCCGAAAACCCTTCCGGCTACCCGCTCGATACCCTGATGTATTACCGGATCGATGAAATCAGTGACGGGACCGCTTCCCCGCTGTTTTCGGATGAAGAGCTCCGGCAGCTTACCTATGGTCCTTATCCGTACCCCAGTTTTTTTCTTCCTGCCACCCTCAAGAACCTGTTGCACGGCAGTTGCAGGAAGCCGCACGGCAAGTGCACTTCGATCGATGCGCTCAGCCGCGGCCACATCCTGATGCAGGAAACCTGCGAAGATCTGAACAGTCGCCCTGCCATGCTGCTGCTGACGGGTGATCAGATCTATGCGGATGATGTCGCCATTTCCCTCAATGCCATGTTACGGAAACAGGCGGTTCACCTCACCGGACGGGCGGAACGGATGCCGGAGATCGGAGATCCGGGAAACATCCCCTTACATGGGCGCAAACGGATTTTGAAGGAGACCAAAGCGGGGTTCAGTTCGGGTGAATCGGAAAACCACCTGTTATCGCTCGGGGAGTACGCCGCCATGTATCTGTACGCGTTCGGCAACCTGCCGGCGTGGGAACCCGTATGGGAGTGGAGCGAACTGAAAAAACTCGGGATCGCCCCGGAAGAGGAGAGACACGCGCAAGAAGCGTTGGCCGACCAGACAGACTATCTGCGCACCTTTCACGGCACGTTGCCGGAGGTACGCAGACTGCTCGCCAATATCCCCACTTATATGATGTTCGACGACCACGACGTCACCGACGACTGGAACATCACCCATAGTTGGTACGACGACGTGCGCGAATCGGAACTGGGGCGGCGCATCGTCGCCAACGCCCTTGCGGCCTGCTGGGCCTTTCAGAGTTGGGGCAACGACCCGGACAATTTCCACAAGGACATGGTGTGGAGTATCCAGCAGCGGCTGACCGATCCGCACGACGATCCGGATATCGCCGAACGTTACGACCTGCATACCTGGAAGCATCGCGGCTGGGGATTCTCCGTGCCGAGCGTCCCGCCCGTCATCGCGATCGATTCGCGCACCCAGCGCCAGTACGATGACTATAATCTGCCGGCGCAACTTGTGGATCGCTACGGGCTGGACTGGTTGCGGGTGGAGTGGGCCAAGCTCGTCACCGACAACGACATACCGCCGGGTACTTGGCCGGTGCTGATCGCCGCAACGCCGGTGCTCGGTTTTGCGCCGATCGAGGCGGTTCAGAGCAAAATTCTTCGGGTCGTCAAAAAACTACTTCAGACCTTTGCCAAAAGGTGGCTCTTTTTCCTGCCCTGGTTCCAGAGCCCCATCAACCGGGCGCTGGTAAACATCATGGATATCGAGTCATGGACGGCCAACAAGAAGGGATACAAGGCGCTGTTCGATGCCTTGCAGGCCCGGATGAAGCTTCCCGGTTGCCTGTTTCTCTCCGGTGACGTGCACTACGCCTTCAGCGCCGACGGGGAGTTCGTTTGTGAGGGAGAGCGGTTCGCCTGCGTGCAACTCACCAGTTCCGCCATGAACAACATGCCCGGTGAGCACAACCAGAAGTTGCTGGAAAAACTCGGCAAAAAGATTCCCAAGGGGATGCACGGGGTCACCTTCGCCATCGGCAAGCGGAAACGCTGGGCGTCTTCTTCCATCCTGCTGGTTCCGAAGGAGTCCTCCCGGCCGATCCATGCCGACAGCAATATCGGCCTGGTGCAGTTCTCCGAGGGTCGTCCCGACAATCATATCTTGCTGACCGGGAGCGGCAAGCGGACCTACGATCTGAACCGGGGATAAAACAGGTCGGAGAAATCCCGGCAAATGGGATACCGGCCTCAGAAGTTGTAGCGAACGCCCATCTCGATTGCATGTTCATGCACCGGGTCGAGCTTGATGCTGCCGCCGGGAGAGGAAAAGGAGGGCTGGTTCAGGTCAAGGTACTTGTACCCCACGGACCAAACGGTGTTCGGCATCGATTTGGCCGTATAGGAGAGTCCCGCCATTGCCTGCCACGCCGTCACGTTGTCGCTGTCATCCGTATTCCCCAGGCCCTGGCCGGTTCCGAATTTCACGTTTGCCCGCCCGACCCCGGCTCCGAGATAGGTGCTCCAGGATTTGTTGAGATGCCAGTCATAATACAGATTCGCCATCAGGGCCGAGGCTTTCATGTCGCCGGAAGGGTTGTGATTGGCCGCCACGGTATCCAGGCCGAACGCATGATAAGCGCCTTCCAGTTCCATACGCAGGTCGCCGTTTCTTGTATCGAAGATGGCCGGTTGCCAGCCCAGCACGATGCCCGCGCCGCTACTGAAGCCGTATTTTACTTTTCCCGTAGCCGCGCCCTTGATGTCGGAATCGGCGGCGTCGGCGATATCGCCCTTGAGGCCGATATAAAAAGGTCGATGATCTGACGCCTGCGTCGGCAAGCAGAATGAGAACATGCAGGTGGCCGCGAGGCCGGCAATGAAAGTATTCTTCATAATGAATCACCATGCGTTATGACGATGATCGGATATTGGCAAAACGACCTTAAGTCAGTCTTAAAGCAACGCAGCAGAACTCACGATGTATGATCATTATGACGGCGGTGTGTTTCGGGCTTTGCCCCGGATTTTTATGCTAGGCTTATCACCTTTGTTTATGGCGCCATCGGCCATGTTATTTAAGAGTATCTCCTCATCCGGTTATGAATAATTTTGAATTAGCCAAGACCCTGTTTTTTTCCGGTTTAGACAGTTTTCAAAAAGGCGACTACCTGTCGGCCGAGAAGGATTTCCGGGAATCGTTGAGAAATCTGCCGGACCGGCCTTCCACCATGACCAATCTGGCAAGTACGTTGATCAGGTTGAACAAGTTGGATGAGGCGCGCGAGCTATGCCGGAAGACGCTCTCCATCGATGAGGGCTCGGCGGAGGCGTGGTTGAATCTGGGGCTCATCGCCAGGGAGCGATCCGACTTCTCCGCAGCGGCGGAAAATTTCAGGCGCGCCCTCGACATCGATCCGGATTCTCCCGAGGCGCGCAATAATCTGGGTTCGATCCTGAAGGAGCTTGAGCGGCATGCGGATACGGCCGCTGTTTCCGCAGACGACTTTGAATCCGCCGAGGCTCTGTTTTTGTCCGGGCTGGGAAATTTGCAGCGCGGCGATTTTCAATCGGCGGAAAGCGATTTCCGCGAATCATTGAGAAAAGTGCCGGATGAGGCGGCAACCCTCACGAACCTGGCGGCCGCCTTAATCAAGCTGGACCGGTTGGATGAGGCCAGGGACTTATGCCTGAAGGCGGTCTCCCTGGATGAGAATTCCGCGCAAAGCTGGCTGAACCTGGGTCTTATCGATAAAGAACAATCCGATCTTCCCTCAGCGCTGGAGAAATTCAGGCGGGCTGTTGCTATCAAGCCGGATTATGCCGAAGCATTCTATAACGCAGGTTTGGTCCTGAAAGATCTCGATCGGCTTGCGGAAGCGGTCGCGTCCATACGGCAAGCTCTCGCCGTCAATCCCGATTATGCCGATGCGCACAGTACGCTCGGTTCCCTGCTGATGGTGCTGGGCGAGATGGAGGAGGCCGAAGCATCGCTGCGCAAGGGGGTGGAGCTTGCGCCGGACGATGCGGGGCCGTTGATAAAGGCATTGTTCTATCTTCCTTACCGGCAGGATGATCCATGTTTTGGTCGGCTCGAAGAGATCTATGCCGGCCGCGAATCACTGGAACCTGAGGACCGGATTGATTTGAATTTCGCTATGGGCAAGGCCATGGAGGATGCCGGGCAATATGACCGGTCCTTTAACGCCTATGCAGAGGGAAACCGGCTGCACTATCAGGTTTACCCTTTTGATACGGCTCGTGATGAGCAACGCCTGGAAAGGGTGCGCACTCTTTTTACGGCTGCGTTACTCAAGAAGTTTTCCGCGATCCCGGATTCCTTGCCCGCGGTTCAGGATGAGCCGGTGCCGATATTCATCGTCGGCATGCCGCGTTCCGGAACCACCCTGATCGAGCAGATTCTTTCCAGCCATCCCATGCTGTTTGGCGCAGGCGAGCTGCCGTTGATCGGCGAGCTTGTCGGAAAGGCGCGCGCGGTCCTCGATCTGGAGGACCTGGAAACCACGTCCTCGGCTTTACGCATGATCGGGCGGGAATATCTCGACCGGGTGGGAGAACTCGCGCCCGGTGCCCGTTATGTCTCCGATAAGATGCCGGGGAACTATGATCATCTTGGATGGATCCATCTGATGCTGCCCAATGCGAAAATCATTCACGCCATGCGCAACCCGATGGATACCTGCTTCTCATGTTTTGCCATGAAATTTGAGCAGGGCCATGAGTATTGCTATGACCTTGAAGCCTTGGGGAGGCACTACCTGCGCTACAGGGAATATATGACGCATTGGCATGCTGTTCTGCCGCCGGAGCGGATACTTGATGTCCGTTATGAGGAGGTCATTGACGATACTGAGCGTGAGGCGAGACGCATTCTGGACTATCTGGGCTTGCCGTGGGATGCGGCCTGTCTCGATTTTCATAAAAATAAACGTACCGTCAAGACGGCGAGCGTGGCCCAGGTGCGGAAACCTATCTACAGGAGTTCCGTGGCTCGTTGGGAACGGTTTGAAAGCCAGTTGTCCCCTTTGGCCGAGATAATCAAGCCGGTGTGTGATTAAGCGTGCCTGCATACGCCGCCTAAGGGGCGACGCATCCCCATAGATCCGTGATGCAGGTCGCTGATATTGTCATATGCTTTGTTTAATTTGACCCTCAAGTAAAACAACGATGCAGGAGGCACTGATGGGGAATTCACGGAAATCCGCGCTTGCCGTTTTGACGATCGCCATTGCCGTACAAGGCTATGCGGCTGAACGACTCCCAGTTGAAAAATCAAATTCGGCTGTCGGTACGCCGAGCTTTGTGCTCAGGGCTGCGCGGACCTTGACCATCGATAAGGACGCCACTATCAGCGGCGGCGCCGTCGTCGCCCGGCGGGTGGTGGTTTCGGGAGGTAAGGTCGAATCCCTCTATGCGCCGTCGGTACGGCTCGAATCGGCGGTGGTCCGCGGCGGACTCTTTACCGACAGGCTGGATGCGCGCAAATCCGAATACAAGCGTCAGGCGTCCTTCGACCCGAAGGCGTTCGGCGCCCTCCATCGGCGTCCGATCGTAGCGCCCGGCGACGACGAGTTGGTGGTTCCGGCCGGCCGGGAGATCGTGCTCAAGGGAAGTATGGGTCCGGTGCACATCGAAAAAGGCGGCACCCTGGTCGTCACCGGCGGTTTTTACGAACTGACCTCGTTGACCCTCGATGCCGGGGCGTCCGTCATTGTGCGCGAACCCACCCGGCTCGCCATTCAAGACCGGCTTGTCCTGGGACCTGCCGCATATATGGGTCCGCCACGTGACTCCAATGTGAAGCTCAATCTTCAACTTCTGATTGCCGGCCGGGATGCAGACGATGCGGCCGCGGTGGAGATCGGAGTGGGCGCCACCATCGCCGCGGATTTGCTCGCGCCCGCGGGCAGCATCCAAATGCGGCGTCGGGCGAACGTATACGGGCGCTATGAGGCGCAGGACATCGCCGTGGCCGCGGGGGTCAGTGCCGCCGGCATGGGTCTCGGTCCGTTGCTGCCGTGCGGGCAATTTATGTGTTGGGGCGAGGCGGTGGCGGGCGGCACGATCGACATCCAGTGCGGTTGGGTCTCTCTGGCTCCGGACATCGACAACTGGATCAACAGCCATAGCAAGATTCGCGACGCCATCCAATGGCAGTTCCAAACCAGCGGCAGCCCCTACGATCCCCAACCGCAAGATTTCGTCTCATATGTGAATTGGACGGGTGCCGAGAAGGCCGCGCTCAAGCAATCCTTTGATACCTATTGGAAGGCATACTGCAAGGATACGCCGCTCCAGGGTGATGTGGGGTTGCAGGATCCGCTCGTCAATGTCGCCGAAAACATGAACAGCGACATCAATACCGCCCATACCAAGATCACCGAGCAGGACATGAAGGCGTTGTTCTTGGCGGATATCGGGCACGCGCTGGTGCTCGAGATTGGAGACTATGTCCCGTGGTCGATCCTGGCGGACGATGCGCAAAGCCTGGAGATCTATTTTTCGAGCCTCGGTCACGGCAGACGCATGGTGCTGAATAGTGACTTCACCGTCGCCGAGTCGGGACCGATCACGAATATCCATAACTGGCGTGTGAGCTACGGCAGGGCGACGCCGGCGCCCCCGGCATGGACTTTCAACTTTTTAAAGAGCAACGGTCTGATCGGAAATACGCGCCACCAAACCATCGTCAATCTGTTGAACTGGTCGCGCAACAACATGATTCATTTCTACGGCGCATATAATTTCAAGCGGACCGAAGAGATCTGGCAGTATCGCGGGCATCCGCCGGTGAGCCGGGTGGTATCCGGTACTACCGATTCCCAATACGGTTTCAAGCACTGGACCGCGGGTTGCCACGGTACGGCGGGCTGGTATCGGGTGGTGCTGCGCGCGGCCAACATCCCGGTTCAGATTCCGATCGCATGTCAGCATTCCCAGATCTATTTCCGCTCGGAAGGACTCTACCTTGATCATGGCGATAATCCATATACCGGATATACCAATGCGCTTTGGCCGCCGGAAGAGGCCTTGATCGACGAAGCGACCTATGTCAATTGGTTCGGGCCGAACCTCGATAACCAGACCACCGGCTGCGATAACGTCAGTCGCAGACCGACGGAGCTGAACGAACAGTACAGTCCTTAAAGATTTCTGGAATACGCAAAGTCAGAGAACTGTATTGATATTTGGAGATAAAGAATAAGGAGAAAAACCGATGAGTTTGCGCGTATTAAAATTCATGCTCGCGTATGCCATGGGATTTGCGTTGATATTGCTTGCGGGCTGCGACCCCAGTCCGGTTGAATCCACCTCCGCGATCGGAGTGGAAAAACAGGTACTGGCTACCGGCGTGATTTTCACCCGAGAAGGCGGGCTGCAACTCAATTACGATCCGCAACAGGGAGCTACGTTTACGCGGATTGATGATGAAGTGATATTCGAAACATCCGATGAAGAGTTGCCGCTGTATTACATGGGAAGACCGGTAACTGCCAACCGCTGGGAAGAGTATTCCACCCATACTGTTAACGGCGTTATAAAAGAGAAAACCAGACCGGGATACGAGAATGTCATGGTGATCGGCGCCAACGCCGAAAAGATAATGTATATGAGGTATATCGATGCCCAGTCCGTGGATTAAGCGCATACCGGGTTCTCCCGCGTCGGCCGAGATTCCAGGGTTATACCTGTCCGGCGAATGAGTTTCCCATGCGGGCTGCCTGCCGGACCGGATGGTTGCAGGGGAACGGGACGATTCTGCTATAGCGTGTTTTCGCGCGATTCCGAAGGAAATTCCTCACAGGGGAATCCCGATCTTTAAAAACTATCCGGCTGTCTCATTTTTTGCTTTGCGCGGGTATTCTGACTTGTAGCCGCCCGGAAGTGACCTAGACTTGAATCACTGCGATAGGGAGATCGTGCGATGAAGAACACACGCGAGATGACCCTCGAAGAGCGCCGTGATTTCTGCAGACAAGGAATTAAGCGCCTGACGCCTCCCCACAGTTCCGCCCAGCAGGCGATGCTCCGGATGTATCGATCGCTTCTGGAGTTGCCTTGGCCGAGGGTGGAGGCCGACAACGGGACGCTCGAGGATATGCTGGCACGCCGATAGCGGCTGCGGCCGCGCAAGATCCCCGGCCAGCGCCCATATACCGCATCCTCCGTCTCCGGAGTGATAGCGGTTCCGTAGATGCGCCGGTCGTCGCCCCAGTGAGTCCCCCATCCTGAACCTTTTTCTCGGCGGGGAGGCCGGCCCGGCGGCAGTTTCCCCCGGTCTTTTTCTCCACCAACCGTCATCGGTCCCGCCTGCCCGGAGTGGTACGTAGGCCATCTCGTTGCCGTCATGCCGTGAGGGGCGTTCCGGGTCGGGAGCCGCCGGGGAGCGGATCTGCGGTTAAGACATTGAATCAAGCGGCTGATTTGGGTATTATTCCCCGCTCTTGGGATGCGGGATAAGCGGTACCCGTATCGGGTCAGGTGGTGTTCGATCCCGATCGAACCGCGCCCATGTACCATTTTCTGAAACCCCGAGATCGGGGTTTTTTTCTGGGATCGGTGCCGGTCCATGGTCGGTTCGGCATGCGGTTTTTTCAGTGGGCCTATGGCCCTTTTTTTATTATGGCGGGAAATGCGTAGCGCGCCTGAGAGATTGGTGGAACTGGCCCGGGGGGTGGTTGAGCCCATGGGCTACGAACTGGTTGGTTGTGAGTATCTCGGCGAGGGCAAGGGGAACGCCCTGTTGCGGGTCTATATCGACCGGGAGAACGGCATCGACCTGGATGACTGTACGGCGGTGAGTCGTCAGCTCAGTGCGGTGTTGGATGTAGAGGACCCGGTAAAAGAAGCCTACCGGTTGGAGATCTCCTCGCCCGGGCTGGATCGGCCGCTGTTTACGCGGGAACATTTCGAGCGGTTTACCGGCTGCCGGGCGCGCCTGAAGATGGTGGCGAAGATCGAAGGCCGACGGAATTTTGAGGGCATCCTGCGGGGTGTAGAGGATTTGAATGTGGTACTGGAAATGGACGGAGAGCAACTTGCTCTGCCCCTGAACCAGATCGATACGGCGCGGTTGGTGCCGGAATTCTGATGGGAAGTGACTGATGAATAAAGAGATTTTGTTGGTCGTCGACGTTGTCTCCAACGAGAAGGACGTTGAGAAAGAGATCATCTTCGAGGCGATCGAGGCCGCTCTGGCGTCGGCAACCCGCAAAAAACACGGCGGGCAGATCGACGTGCGCGTCTCCATCGATCGCACCACCGGCGACTATTCCAGTTTCCGCCGTTGGGAGGTGATCGAGGAGCCGGACGAGGAGGGACTGCGGCCGGAGTCGCAGATCCTGCTGGAGGAGGCGCGCAAAGATCATCCCGAGATTCAGGTCGGCGAGTACATCGAGGAGCCGATGGAGTCCATCGCCTTCGGCCGCATCGCCGCCCAGACCGCCAAGCAGGTGATTGTGCAGAAGGTGCGGGAAGCGGAACGTGCCAAGGTGGTGGAGGCGTACCAGGATCGCAAGGGCCAACTGGTGACCGGCGTGGTGAAGCGGGTGGAGCGCGGTAACGTGATGCTGGATCTGGGCGCAAACGCCGAGGCGATCGTGCCGCGTGAGGAGATGATCCCGCGCGAGTCGGTACGGGTCGGCGATCGGCTGCGCGGTTACCTTTTTGATATTCGTCCCGATGCCCGCGGTCCGCAACTGTTCATCAGCCGGACCCGCCCGGAGCTGCTGATCGAGCTGTTCAAGCTCGAGGTGCCGGAGGTGGGCGAAGGCCTGATCGAGATCATCGGGGCCGCCCGGGATCCCGGCCTGCGGGCCAAGATCGCGGTCCGGACCAAGGACCCCCGCATCGATCCGGTGGGCGCCTGCGTCGGTATGCGCGGTTCCCGGGTGCAGGCGGTCTCCAACGAACTGAACGGCGAGCGGGTCGATATCATCCTGTGGAACGAGAACCCGGCCCAGTTCGTGATCAACGCCATGTCGCCGGCCGAAGTGGTTTCCATCGTGGTGGACGAAGAGAGCGGCAGTATGATGGTGGCGGTGGCGGAGGAGAATCTCTCCCAGGCCATCGGCCGCGGCGGACAGAACGTACGACTGGCCAGCGAACTGACCGGCTGGGAACTGAACGTCATGAACGAGGCGGACGCGGCCGAGAAGAGCGAAGCCGAGGCGCGCGAGTTGACCGAGCAGTTTATGCAGCAGTTGGATGTGGATGAAGAGGTTGCGGTCATCCTGGTCCAGGAGGGGTTCTCGAGCCTGGAAGAGGTGGCCTATATCCCGATGGATGAGATGCTCGAGATCGAGGAGTTCGATCAGGACATCGCCGAAGAGCTGCAGGCGCGCGCCAAAGAGGTGCTTCTGACGCAAGCCATCGCCAAGGAGGAGGCGATATCGGATGCGGAGCCGGCGGCGGATCTGCTGGAGATGGAAGGGATGGACCGGCCGCTGGCCTATGAACTGGCGCGGCGTAGCATCAAGACGATGGAGGATCTGGCCGAGCAATCGGTGGACGATCTGATGGAAATCGACGATATGGATGAAGAGCGGGCCGGACAGCTGATCATGACGGCGCGTGCCCCTTGGTTTGAGGACGAGCAACAGGGATAGGACTGATTAGGAGGTCCTGACTTATGAGTGAAATAACGGTTAAACAGCTCGCCGAAGACGTGGGTATTCCCGTAAAGCTGCTGTTGTCACAGCTGGAAGAAGCCGGCCTGAAGAAGTCCGGTGAAAAGGACAGCATCAGCGCCGAGGAAAAGATCAAGCTGTTGGAACATCTTCGCAAGAGCCACGGCAAAAAGACGGAAGGCGGCGGCAGCGGTCGTAAGATCACCCTCAAGCGCAAAACCGTGAGCGAGCTGCAACAGCCGGCGGCCAGCCGGGGTGCGGCGCGTGGCGCCACGGCGCGCGGCGGCAAGACCGTCAGCGTAGAGGTTCGTCGCAAGCGGACCGTTATTAAGAAAGAGGCGCCGGACGAGAAGGAGAAGCGTGTCCAGGAAGCGGAGGCCGCAAAGAAGGCGCTGGAGGAACAGAAAGAGCAGATTCGCAAAGTAGCGGCCGAGGCCGAGGCCCGGCGCGCGGCGGAAGAGGCCCGGCGCAAGACGGAAGAGGAAGAGCGCCAGCGTGTGGCGGAGGCCAAGCGCAAGGTCGAGGAGAGCAAACAGCAGCAGGTCGCCGTTGAGGAGGAGAAAACGGCGAAGAAGCCCGCCAAAGAAGGGAAGCGGCACAAGCGGGTCGATGCGGATCCCGTCGTCAAGACGACCGAGGGGCCGGAGGAACGGCGGTCCGCGGGCGGCAAGGCCGGCAAGCGGGCGCACCGCAAAGAAGAGGTACAGGATGAGTTTGCCCGGCGCGCCACCGGCGGTCGCGAAGAGCTGCATGTCGCGAAAGAGATGCGGGGTCGGCGCAAGACCAAGGGACCCAAACAGCGTTCCGTAACTCCGGTTGCGTCCGATTCACAGCACGGTTTCGTTCGTCCTACGGCCCCGGTGGTGCGTGAGGTGGAGATTCCCGAGACCATCGTGGTGGGCGAACTGGCCCAACGCATGTCGGTAAAGGCCGCCGAGGTAATCAAGGCGTTGATGAAGATGGGCATGATGGCGACCATCAATCAGACCATCGACCGCGACAGCGCCATGTTGGTGGTGGAGGAGATGGGCCACAAGGCGGTGGAGCAGAAAGAGGCGGATGTCGAGGCCGAGGTGCTGAGCGCCATCGAGGAAGAGGCGGCAGGCGAACTGGAACCGCGGGCTCCGGTAGTGACCATCATGGGTCATGTGGATCACGGCAAGACCTCGCTCCTGGATTATATTCGGCGCACCCGGGTGGCGGCAGGCGAGGCCGGCGGCATTACCCAGCATATCGGCGCCTACCATGTGGAGACCGAAAAGGGCATGGTCTCGTTTCTGGACACTCCGGGCCATGCGGCGTTCTCCGCCATGCGGGCGCGTGGCGCCAAGGTGACCGACATCGTGATTCTGGTGGTGGCGGCGGATGACGGCGTGAAACCGCAGACCATCGAGGCGATTCAGCATGCCAAGGCGGCCAAGGTGCCGCTCATTGTCGCGATCAACAAGATCGACAAACCGGATGCGCATCCGGACAAGGTGATGCAGGAGCTCTCCGGCCAGGAAGTGGTGCCGGAGGAGTGGGGCGGCGACACCATGATGGTGCCGGTCTCCGCCAAGAGCGGGGAAGGGATCGATTCCTTGCTGGACGCCATCCTGCTGCAGGCCGAGGTGCTGGAACTGAAGGCGGCGGTGGATGCGCCGGCGCGCGGCATCATCGTGGAGTCCAGTCTCGACAAGGGGCGCGGTCCGGTGGCTACCGTACTGGTTCAGTCCGGTACCCTGCAACAGGGCGACATGGTGGTCAGCGGCCAGGAGTTCGGTCGCGTGCGTGCGCTGCTGGACGAGAATCGCAAACAGGTGAAATCGGCGGGTCCCTCCATCCCGGTGGAGGTGTTGGGCCTTTCCGGCGTACCCAATGCCGGCGACGATCTGCTGGTGGTGGCCGATGAACGCAAGGCCCGCGAGTTGGCGGAATTGCGCCAGGAGAAGGCGCGCGACACCCGCCTGGCGGCCCAGAAGTCGGCCAAGCTGGACGAGTTCTTCTCCCAGATGGAGGAGGGCGAGATCAACTACGTCAACCTCATCGTCAAGGCGGATGTGCAGGGCAGTGTCGAGGCACTGAAGGAGTCGCTGCTCAAGATCGTCACCGATACGGTGAAGGTGCGGGTGGTGGCGGCCGCAGTCGGCGGTATCAACGAATCGGACGTGAACCTGGCGTTGACCTCCGGCGCCTTTATTATCGGCTTCAATGTCCGGGCCGACGCCACCGCGCGCCGGGTCGCCGAGGACAAAGGGGTCGATATCCGGTACTACAGCATCATCTATGAGGTGATCGACGACGTGAAGAAGGCGATCTCCGGTTTGCTGACGCCGGAGGTGCGCGAGGAGATTATCGGCCTGGCCGAGGTGCGGGATGTGTTCCGCTCCTCCAAGCTGGGTGCCATCGCCGGCTGCATGGTGATCGAGGGTGCGGTCAAGCGCAACAGCCCGATCCGCGTGCTGCGTGACAATGTAGTGATCTACGAAGGCGCCCTGGAGTCGCTGCGGCGGCACAAGGACGACGTCGCCGAGGTGAAGTCCGGAACCGAATGCGGTATCGGCGTGAAGAACTACAACGATGTGCAGGTCGGTGATCAGATCGAAGTCTTCGAACGCATCGAAGTCGCCCGCGAGATCTGAAAAACCCTCAGACGGTACGATACGGCGTTAAAATCCGGCTCAAAATGCTCATTTACTCCACTGTAAACTGCGCTTTTTCGCCGGATTTTGCCTTGTCTCGCGCTCGCCTGAGTCTTTTTCAGCGGCTTGCCAAGGGAACCGCAAGGTTCGTGTTTTCCCGGAACCCAAACTTTCCGTCATTCCGGCGTGACCGGGGTGACACGGTTCCGGCAACGTAACTGTTTCTGGATGGATATTCTTTAAAATGGCGCGGGATTTCAGCAGGACCGACCGGGTCGGGTCCCAGATGCAGCGCGAGCTGGCGCAGCTGGTGCGCGATGAACTGGATGACGCCCGCCTGGGGATGGTGACCATCCAGGCGGTAAAGGTGGTGCGGGATTTCTCCCATGCCACCGTCTATTTCACGCAGCTGGGCAGCGGTATGACCGAGCGGGAGGCGGAGCGGGCCTTGAACGAGGTCGCACCCTTCCTGCGGCATGAATTGCGGCGTCGGTTGAACATCCGAACCATTCCACAACTCCATTTCGTCTACGACCGTTCCATCGAGGACGGTGCCCGGCTGTCGGCGCTGATCGACGAGGCGGTGGAATCCGATCACGCCAAGCCGGTGGATCCCGAAGAGTAGGAGCGGGAGACAACTATGGGAAGACGTCGTAGAAGCGGGCGTAACGTTCAGGGCATCCTGTTGCTGGACAAACCGCTCGGCATGACCTCCAACGCCGCGCTGCAGCGGGCGAAGCGGCTGTTTCAGGCGCAGAAGGCGGGCCATACCGGCAGCCTCGATCCTCTGGCCGACGGTCTGTTGCCGGTCTGTTTCGGCGCCGCCACCAAGGTGTCGGCGTTTCTGCTGGATGCCGACAAGCGCTACTGGGTGCGGATCAAGCTGGGGGTGACCACCACCACCGCCGACTCCGAGGGCGAGGTGGTGGAGATCCGTCCGGTGACCGGGATCGGGGAGGCCGACCTGCAGGGGGTGTTGCAGCGGTTCGAGGGCGAGATCGAGCAGATTCCCCCCATGTACTCGGCCCTGAAGCACAAAGGCGAACGGCTCTACAAACTCGCCCGCGAGGGGGTCGAGGTGGAGCGGGAGCCGCGCCGGATTACCATCTACAGCCTGAAACTGCTTGGCTGCGACCTGCCCGAGTTCGAGCTGGAGGTGCACTGCTCCAAAGGCACCTATGTGCGGGTGCTGGCCGAGGATATCGGGGCGGCGCTGGGATGCGGCGCACATGTCACCGCCCTGCGGCGAACCGGCGTCGGCCCCTATAGTGAAGAAGGAATGGTGACCATGGAGGCGCTGGAACGCGGCGCCGCCGAGGGTCCGCAGACGCTGGACGCACTGCTGCTCCCTACCGAGAGCGCCATGGGTCAATGGCCGGAGGTGCGTCTCTCTCCCGACAGCAGCTTCTACCTGCGCCAGGGGCAGCCGGTGCTGGTACCCAACGCCCCGGTGGAGGGGTGGGTGCGGCTCTATGACGCCGACGGCTTCATCGGGGTGGGCGAGATCCTGGACGACGGCCGGGTGGCCCCGCGACGGTTGATGTGAGGCGGCAACCGCAGAGAGACGCCGAGATTGCGTCCCCGCGGTTTAATGCTTAATGGGGTTTGATCCGCAGCTGCAAACTCTGGATAATACGCAGTTCTCCCGATCCCGGCCGGCTTCGACCGCTGGCCGGTGTATCGAAGAAAGGGTCCCTCCCCGCGGGGAGGGCTGGATGGGCCGTCACCCTGAACCCATTGTCGGGGGGCGGCCGTAGTATTTTTGATCAATGAGGATTTCATCATGTCGATCACTACTGAGCAGAAAAAAGCGATTGTCGAAGAGTACGCGCGCGGCGCCAAGGACACCGGTTCTCCGGAGGTCCAGGTGGCGCTGTTGACGGCTCGGATCAATCAACTCACCGAGCATTTCGCCGCCCACAAACATGACCATCACTCCCGTCAGGGTCTGGTGCATATGGTCAACTCCCGCCGTAAGCTGCTGGACTACCTGAAGTCCAAGGATCAGGAGCGTTACCGTTCCCTGATCTCCCGCCTCGGCCTGCGCCGTTAGTCCGGTCCATACCAAGCTACGAGGAACAAATCGTGACCTTAGTTAGAAAAGAATTTCAGTATGGTGACCAACAGGTCATCCTCGAAACCGGTGAAATCGCGCGCCAGGCAGACGGCGCGGTGCTGGTGAACATGGGCGATACCGTGGTGCTCTGTACCGCGGTGGGCGCCAAAGAGGCGCAGCCGGGGCGTGATTTTTTCCCCCTGACCGTCGACTATCAGGAAAAGACCTACGCCGCCGGCAAGATTCCCGGCGGTTTTTTCCGGCGTGAAGGTCGGCCTTCCGAGAAGGAGATCCTCACCTGCCGCCTGATCGACCGGCCCATCCGCCCGCTGTTCCCGAAGGGTTTCACCAACGAAGTGCAGATCATCTGTACCGTGAAGTCTCTGAACCCGGCGGTGGATCCGGAGATCCCGGCGCTGATCGGCGCCTCCGCCGCCCTGGCGATCTCGGGGCTGCCGTTCCAGGGTCCCATCGGGGCCGCCCGCGTCGGTTACAAAGACGGTCAGTACCTGCTCAACCCCAACGGTACCGGGCTCAGCGTGGACACCGATCTCGACCTGGTGGTAGCGGGTACCGAGAGCGCGGTGCTGATGGTGGAGTCCGAAGCCCGCGAGCTCTCCGAAGAGATCATGTTGGGTGCGGTGCTGTTCGGCCACGAGCAGATGCAGGTGGTGATCAACGCCATCAAAGAGCTGGCGGCCGAAGCGAGCCGTCCGGCCATGGCCTTTACGGTGCCCGAGGAAAACAGTGCGCTGGCGGATGCCGTGAAGGCGGCGGCCGGCGATGCGCTGAACGAGGCCTACACCATCGCCGACAAGATGGAGCGCTATGGCCGGGTCGACGCCATCACCGCCGAGGTGGTCGCGAACCTCTGCTCCGGCGAGGAGGCCCAGTGGGAAGAGGGCGAGGTCAAAGGCGCCGTCGACAAGCTGAAGAAGCGCATTGTACGCGGCCGCATCCTGGCGGGTGAGCCGCGCATCGACGGTCGCGATACCCGCACCGTGCGTCCGATCACGGTCCGTACCGGCGTACTGCCGCGGACCCACGGTTCCGCCCTGTTTACCCGCGGCGAGACGCAGGCGCTGGTGGTGACCACCCTCGGCACCGAGCGCGACTCCCAGATCATCGACGCCCTGGAAGGCGAGCGGCGCGAGCCCTTCATGCTGCACTATAACTTCCCCCCGTTCTGCGTCGGCGAGACCGGCCGGGTGGGCAGCCCCAAGCGGCGCGAGATCGGCCACGGCCGTCTGGCCAAGCGCGGCGTGCTGGCCTGCATGCCGGAGATGGGCAGCTTTCCGTACTCCATCCGGGTGGTCTCCGAGATCACCGAGTCGAACGGTTCCTCCTCCATGGCCTCGGTCTGCGGCACCAGCCTGTCGCTGATGGATGCCGGGGTGCCTATCAAATCACCGGTGGCCGGTGTGGCCATGGGCCTGATCAAGGAAGAGGATAAGTTCGCAGTGCTGACCGATATCCTGGGCGACGAGGATCACCTCGGCGACATGGACTTCAAGGTGGCCGGTACCGAGAACGGCGTGAACGCCCTGCAGATGGATATCAAGATCCAGGGGATCACCCGCGAGATCATGGAGATCGCGCTGGGGCAGGCCAAAGAGGGCCGGCTGCACATCCTGGGCGAGATGAACAAGGTCATCAACGCCCCGCGCCTGGAGATGTCGGAGCATGCGCCCCGTATCATCACCTTCAAGATCGATCCGGAGAAGATCCGGGACGTGATCGGCAAGGGCGGTGTCACCATTCGTTCCATTACCGAAGAGACCGGCGCCACCGTGGACGTGGCGGACGACGGCACCATCAAGATCTTCTCCGTCGACAAGGCGGCGGGCGAGGCGGCCAAAGAGCGCATCGAGCTGATTACCGCCGACGTCGAAGTGGGCCGGATCTACGAGGGCAAGGTGGCTCGTCTGATGGACTTCGGCGCCTTCGTGACCATCCTGCCGGGCAAGGACGGCCTGGTGCACATCTCCCAGATCAGCGACGAGCGGGTCGAGAAGGTGAGCGACAAGCTGGCCGAAGGCGATGTCATCAAGGTCAAGGTGCTGGAAGTGGACAAGCAGGGCCGCGTTCGGCTCAGCATGAAGGCGGTGGGCGCGGACGAATAATCCGCATCATCGTCGATCGAACCGAAAGGGGCCTGCGGGCCCCTTTTTTTGTGGGGGGAAAATCGTGCCTTGTTCTATTCCGCGGCCTTGACGAAATTAATTAAACGGCCTATTAATTACCTATGGCGCGCCGACTCCCATCCAGCAACACCGCGCGGGCGAAGCCGGGCCGGCCCCGGGGCCGCGCCCCGGAGCAGAGCCGTCAGGCCCTGCTCACCGCCGCCCGCGACCTGTTCTCACTGCGTGAATTCGCCGCGGTCTCCCTGCGTCAGATCGCCGAGCGGGCCCAGGTCAATCCGGCCATGATCCACTACCATTTCGGTAACAAGGCGGGGCTGTACGGCGCCATGTTGGAAGAGCGCTTCGCACCGTTGTTACAACAACTGGAACAGACCTCCGCCGAGCGGGCCGATCTCTCCCTGTTTCTCGAATCCTATGTGCGCATGCTGGCCGCCAACCCCTGGCTGCCGAATCTGGTGGTACGTGAGGTGCTCTACGGCGGGAGTGATTTTCGTGAGCTGTTCATTCAGCGTTTCGCCGCTCGTGCCGGGCGCATGGTGCGGGCGCTGATCGAGAAGGAGCGCGCCGCCGGTCGCTTGCGTGCCGAGCTTGATCCCGCCTTCGCCGCGCTCTCGCTGCTGAGTATGGCGTTGTTTCCTTTCATCGCCCGGCCGGTGGCGGAACCCGCCTTCGGTCTGGAGATGAACGAGGATTTCGTGAAACGCTGGGTTGCCCATGCGTTGCGTCTGTTTTATGAAGGTACCGAGGTGAAGTCATGAAACGTTCATTGATGATGCTGTCGCTGGCCGTTCCGCTCCTGGTTGCTGGGTGCGGTTCGGGATCCGGCGACGGTCGCATGGTGGGGGAACTGGCCTGGGACCGGGTGGAGCTGAGTAACGAGGCGGCCGAGCCGATCAGTGATATCCCGGTTCACGAGGGGCAGCAGGTGGCCGCCGGCGAACTGCTGGTGCAGCTCGACCCCCGCCGCGCCCAGGCGACCCTGGCCGGCGTCCAGGCCCGGCTTACCGAGGCCAAGCTGGAGTTGGATCGGCAACGGCAGTTGGTCAAGAAACGTCTCACCAGTTCCGAACAGGTGGATCGGGCCAACAGCGCCTGGGAACAGGCGCAGGCGGACGAGCAGCAGGCACAGTTGGCGCTGGAACGTCTCACGATCCGTGCCCCGCAGCCGGGACGGGTGGATTCGTTGCCGTTCGAGATCGGCGAACGTCCGCCGGTGGGTTCCGTGCTGGCGGTGTTGCTGGTGGGTGAGGCGCCCTACGCGCGTCTCTATGTCCCGGAACCGTTGCGCAGTCGCGTCGCAGTGGGCGATACGGTGCGGGTGCAGGTGGATGGACGCGAGCAAGCGTACACCGGACGAGTGCGGCGCGTCGCCAGCGATCCGGCCTTCACGCCTTTTTTTGCGCTCAGCGAGAGTGATCGCAGTCAATTGGTCTATCTGGCCGAAGTGACTCTGAGCGGCGCCGCCGACCTGCCCTCCGGCCTGCCGGCGGAGGGTCGGTTGCAGGAGCAGGGTGAGTGAACGATGCCGCCATCGTGACCCGGGGTCTGACCCGGCGCTTCGGCGACCTGGTGGCGGTGGACCACATCGATCTGCGTATCCCACCGGCCAAGATCTACGGTTTTCTCGGTCCCAACGGTTCCGGAAAATCCACCACCATTCGCATGCTCTGCGGTCTGCTCATCCCCAGCGAGGGCGAGGCCGAGGTGCTCGGACTGCGGGTGCCGGGCGAGGCCGAGGCCCTGAAGCGCAAGATCGGTTACATGACCCAGCGCTTTTCTCTCTATGAGGACCTCACCACCTGGGAGAACCTGCAATTCATCGCCGAGATCTACTGTCTGCCGAGCAACCGGCGCCGCAGCCGCATCGAGGAGTTGCTGCACGATTACCGGCTGGAGGAGTTGCGCGACCGGCGGGCCGGCAACATGAGCGGCGGTCAACGCCAGCGGTTGGCCCTGGCGGCGGCGATCCTGCACGAGCCTGAGTTGTTGTTCCTGGACGAGCCCACCTCGGCGGTCGACCCCAAGAGTCGCCGCGATTTTTGGGAGAGCCTGTTCGAGCTGGTCAGCCGCGGCACCACCATCCTGGTCTCCACCCACTACATGGACGAAGCCGAACGTTGCCACAGCCTGGCGATCCTGGACCGGGGGGTCATCGTGGCCGACGGCAGTCCCACCGAACTGGAGGCGCGCATCGACGCCTCGGTGGTGGAGGTGGAGGCCCCCGATGCCAGCGCGGCCCGCCACGCCCTGGAGGGACAGCCCGGCGTATTCAGTGTCACACAACTGGGCGCGCGTCTGCGGGTGCTGCTGGAGAAGGAGCGTCCCGAGCCTGAGAAGCAGGTGCGGGCTGCCATGCAGGGGGCCGGTGTGGCGGGTGAGGCCCGTCTCTCGCCGCCCAGCCTGGAGGATGTGTTCGTGGCCGCCACCCAGGGACGTTATCGGGAGGAACGGGCATGAACTGCGCGACCCGGCTGTTGGCGGTGGTGCACAAGGAGGTGCGGCAGTTGAGCCGCGACCGCCTCACCTTCGGCATGATCGTCGGCATCCCGCTGTTGCAGATCCTGTTGTTCGGTTATGCCATCAACACCGACGTGCGCCATTTGAGCGCGGGGGTCGCGGATCAGGCCGGCACCGAACTCTCCCGGCAACTGGTGGCCGAGGTGCGCGCCTCTCAGGTGCTGGAGCCGGTGCGGACGGCGCACACTTCGGAGGAGTTATTGGAGATGGTGCGCCGGGGGGAGATCACCGTCGGCATCTTCATTCCGCCGGATTTTGAACGCCGCCTGCAACAGCCTGAGCGTGCCGGGGCGCAACTGGTGGTGGACGGTTCCGATCCCCTGATCCTGGGCGCGGCGCGCCAGCTCAGCCAGATGCGCCTGCGCCAGGATACTGCGCCGCAGGTGCGGGATACGGGCGCACTGTTCGAGATCTACAACCCCTACAATCCGGAGCGGCGCTCGGCGGTGCACATCGTACCGGGCCTGATCGGGGTGATCCTGACCATGACCATGGTGCTGTTTACCGCGGTGGCCATCGTGCGCGAACGCGAACGCGGCAACCTGGAACTGTTGATCAATACACCGGTGCGCAACAGCGAACTGATGGTGGGCAAGATCCTGCCCTATATCGTTATCGGTCTGATTCAGGTCACCCTGATTCTGCTGCTGGGGCGTTTTCTGTTTCATGTGCCGGTGGCGGGCAGTCTGCTGGATGTCTATCTGGCGGCGCTGATCTTTATCGCCGCCAACCTCACCCTGGGTCTGGTCATCTCCACCGCGGCGCAGAGTCAGTTCCAGGCTATGCAGATGACCTTCTTTTTCTTTTTGCCGTCCATCCTGCTGTCCGGTTTCATGTTTCCCTTCGACGGCATGCCGCGCGCCGCCCAATACATTGCCGAGGTGTTGCCCCTGACCCACTTCGTGCGTCTGATCCGCGGCATCATGTTGCGCGGCGCCGCCCTCGCCGATCTGTCGTCGGAGATCTACGCCCTGATCGCCTTCGCCGCCGTCACTTTGACCCTGGCGACCCTGCGTTTTCACAAGCGGTTGGATTAGAGCGTTCGGAAACCTATCCGAACAAGCGTTGCCACCAACGCTTGCGGCTGGCCGTCATGGCGCGGGCGGCGGGAAGATCGCAAGGCGCCAGCTTGCTCAAGATCCAGCCCGGCAGGGGCGGGTTGGTGCTGTAGCCGCAGGTGACCCCCAGGTTATGGGGGTCGTAGATCTTGATGAATTCCGGTTGAGTCGGATTGTCGGCATAGACGATGCCGCAATAGTCCTCTTTATGTTCCTTTCGGAGCAGCGCGTCGATCTCGGAGAGAAAGTGAAGCAACTGGTCCCGGTCGGCGCAACGCTCGGGAGGCGGTTCACCGACGGCATAGATATACCAGTCGTTCCCCGCCTGCTCCCGCACCCGTTGCCACAACGCATCCAGTTGATGCCAGCGCAGGGCGGAGGTGAAGCTGCCGCGGAACGCCTCCAGGTAAAGAGTCTGCTTTAGGTCCAGGTGTTTTTGCATTGCAAAGATATTTTTGTTGGATTCGGAGTTTGCACGTCAGGCTCGTTAGCAGAATTTATAGAGGAAATATGTCCTCTCGCAAAGACGCCAAGAACGCAAAGGAATCGATAGTTCTTCCCTCGAAGTCGATAGACAATGCGGGTAATTCCCATGATTCATGGGTCCCTTGCGATCACTCAAAGGCGCACATTCTCTTGGCGCTCTTGGCGAGAGACTAAAGATGTGGCTTTGAAAAGGCCTCAGAAAAAAGTGTTTAGCCGCGATCAATGATTTTCCCGATGGTCAGTGGTGATGTTCCTGTTTTCCGTAGAGACTGGCGTAGAGTCCTCCGTTGCCCAGCAGTTTGTCGTGGCTGCCCTGTTCGACGATCTTTCCCGCCTCGAACACCAGCGCCCGGTCCGCCTGTTTCACCGCGCTCAGACGGTGGGCGATGATCAGGGTGGTGCGATGGGCCAGGAACTGTTGCAGTGCGGTATATAACCGCCCCTCGGTCACGGTGTCGAGGGCGGAGGTGGCCTCGTCCAGGATCACCACCTTGGGATCGGTCAGCACCATGCGCGCGATGGCCAGGCGCTGGCGCTGACCGCCGGAGAGGCGAATCCCGTTGCGTCCCACCAGGGTATCCAGTCCGTCCTCCAAGGCGCGCACCACCTCGTCCAGTTGGGCGATCTCCAAGGCCCGCCACAGTTCCGTCTCCGGCCGTTCCAGACCGAGGGTCAGGTTTGTGCGGATGCTGTCGTTGAACAGCGCCGGATGTTGCAACACCGTGGCCACGTGATCGCGCACCACGTCCATGCCGATCTCGGAGACCGGGATGCCGTCGAAACAGACACGGCCCGCTGCCGGAGGATAGAGTCCCAGGATCACCTGGACCAGGGTGGTTTTGCCGCCGCCGCTGGCGCCCACCAATGCCACCTTCTCGCCCGCTGCGATATCGAGAGAGATGTCGTCCAGCACCAACGGCCCGTCGCCGTAACGGAAACAGATGTGCTCCAGTTGGATGGAGGTGCTTTCGCTGCCTTGAAAAGGATCGCGTTGATGGGGATAGCTGGGTTCCAGGTCGATGTCGATCAGGCGGTTGAGCCGTTCCAGCGCGGCCCGCGCCCCGTGATAGGAGTACTGCATGGCCAGCACCTCCTGCACCGGGGCCATCATGAACCAGAGATAAGAGAACACCGCCAGCATCTCGCCGATGGTGAGGTCGGAAAACAGCACCATCAGCATGCTGACGGCGCGGAACAGATCGAAGCCGAACAGAAATACGGTAAACGAGAGACGCTGGGCCGCCTCGCTCTTCCAGGCATAGGCGGCGGAGTGGCGGCAGATGGCCTGGGCGTTGCCGATGATCCGGGAGATGTAGTGCTGTTCCCGGTTCTGGGCCCGGATCTGCTGGATGGCGTCGAGGGTTTCCGCCAACGCTTCCTGGAACAGTTGATAGGCGCTGTTCTCTTTGCGCTTCAGCTCCTTGACTCGCCTTCCGAAAACGGTGGTGACATAGATGACCAGCGGGTTGAGGAACAGGATGAACAGCGCCAGTTGCCAGTTCATCCAGAGCAGCACCAGGGCGGTGCCCACGATACTGAGAACGGCCACCAGGAACTTGCTGGTGGCCACTCCGATGAAGGTGTCCACCGCGTCGATGTCGGTGACCAACAGGGAGGCGGCGGTGCCGCTTCCCAGGGTTTCGTACTCCGACATGGAGACCCGTCCCAAACGTTGCAGCAGGGCGCGCCGGATGCGGAAGGTGACATCCTTGGAAATGATGGTGAACTGCCGGGTCTGCCATACCCCGAAGAGCAGGGTCAGCAGCCGCAACAGCAGGGTGAGCAACAGGACGGCCAGGATGTAGAGCACCGGGCCGTGCCAACTCTCGGGGAACAGGCTGTTGATGATCGCCACCGAACGACCGGGCTGGTTGAGCAACACCTCGTCCACCAGCAGCGGGATCAGCAGCGGGACCGGTACGCTGACCAGGGTGCCGAGCACGGCGATCAGGTTGGCCGCCACCAGTTCGCGCCGATGGGTGAGCACCATCTGGGTCAGCTCGCGCCAACTGTAGCCGCGGTTGCGGAGAGGTTCGATGTTTGTCGCTTGCTCGTTGATTACTGCTGATTCATTCACGGTGATGATTGGCGGGGACGAAAGATTGGTCGAGTCCTGATAGTATGGGTCGGTACCGAAGGTCGTGGAAGACCCCGACCGGGACTATTATTTCATACTTGGACAGCGACGGTGGGTGGATGAGCGTGCGAGCGGGAAACAGGTTTGTAAAAGCAATGGCCGCGCTGCTGGTGTTGTTTTGCAGCGGCGCCTGGGCCGGGGTGGAGATCAAGGGGCCGGTGACCCAGGGTGGTTTATTGCAGTGTCAGGTGACGCCGCCGAATGCCCGGGTGGAGCTGGACGGCCAGGCGCTACGGGTCTCCCCGGAGGGACTCTTTTTGGTAGGTTTCGACCGCGACCATGCACTCCAGAGCCGACTCACGGTCCGGTATGCGGACGGCGGCAGCGAGACCGTTCCGCTGCAATTGACGGCGCGGGAGTACGATATCCAGCGCATCGACGGCCTGCCGCCGAAGACGGTGGAGCCGAGCGCGGAGGATCTGAAACGGATCAAACGGGAGACGGCGCTGGTGGTGCAGGCGCGTCGGCGGGACGATCCCCGGACCGATTTTCTCAGCGGCTGGAGCTGGCCGGTGGAGGGGCCGCTCAGCGGCGTCTACGGCAGCCAGCGCATCCTGAACGGGGAGCCGCGCCGCCCCCATTTCGGGGTCGATATCGCGGTTCCGCAAGGGACGCAGGTCCGGGCGCCCGCGGACGGCGTGGTTACCCTGGCCTATCCGGATATGTTTTTCTCCGGTGGCACCCTGATCGTGGATCACGGCTATCGGCTTTCCACCTCCTATCTCCATCTCAGCAAGATTCTGGTAAAGAAGGGTCAGCGGGTGCATCGCGGTGAGGTGATCGCCGAGGTGGGGGCAACCGGCAGAGTGACCGGGCCGCATTTGCACTGGGGTATGAATCTGGGCGCGGTACGGCTCGATCCGCAACTGCTGGTGCCGCCGCCTTCGTTGTTACAAAATGATGCAGATAGTGCGGGTAAATAGACAGCAAAACGTGCTGCAGGAAGGTTATACTAATACGGTTTTCGGCTAGGATTCGACCGATGAAGAGAGTATTGCTGTTATTGTTGATTGCTCTGGTAGGACTGCCGGTTGCTCATGGAGAGGATCTGTTGCAGGTCTACGAGCTTGCTTTGACCAACGACGCTCAACTGCGCGCCGCACGGGCTTCGAAAAACTCGACCCTGGAGGTGCGGCCCCAGGCGCGGGCGCAACTGCTTCCCAATATCGGCCTGTCGGGGGATGCTGCACGGGTTCATGCAGATTATAAGTCTGCACCCGGCGGCTCCAGCGACTACACCACCAAGAGCGCCAGCCTGGCCCTTTCGCAACCGTTGATCCACGCCGACTACTGGATTCAGCTGGATCAGGCCAACGAGCAGGTCGCGAAGGCGGAGGTAACCTACACCGCGGCGGAGCAGGATTTGATCGTGCGGGTGGCGAAGGCCTATTTCGGGGTGCTTGCGGCCCAGGACAATCTGGAGTTCGCAAAAGCGGAGAACGCCGCCATCGCCCGGCAACTGGAGCAGGCGCAGCAGCGGTTCGAGGTGGGGCTGATCGCCATCACCGATGTGTATGAGGCGCAGGCGGCTTACGATCAGTCACGGGCGGATCTGATCGATGCCGAGAACAATGTGGATAATGCCTGGGAGGCGTTGCGCGAGATCATCCATACCCCGGTGACCGCATTGGGGACGTTGACCGAGGAGTTGCCGCTCAATCCGCCGCAGCCCGAAGGTGTCGAACAGTGGAGTATCGCCGCGCAACAGAACAACCTCAGCATCCTCTCCGGCCGGCGGGATGTGGAGATTGCGCGCCAGAACATCGATCTGCAGAGTAGCGGACATCTCCCGACCCTGGACCTGGTGGGTTCGCACACCCTTAGCCGTACCGGCAGCCCTGCCGGGATCGACGCCGACACCAGTTCGGTGGGAGTGGAACTCAACCTGCCGTTATATGCCGGCGGCGGCGTCTCCTCCCGGGTGCGTCAGGCGCGTTTCGGCCTGGAAGCGGCCGAGGAGAATCTGGATGTGACACGGCGGTCCGTGGAGCGCCAGGTGCGCGACGGTTATCGCGGGGTGGTGGCCAGCATCAGCCAGGTAGAGGCACTGAAGGCGGGTATTGTATCGGCCCAGAGCGCCCTGGAGTCTTCCGAGGCCGGACTGGAAGTGGGTACCCGCACCATGGTGGATGTGTTGAGTGCGCAGCGCGATCTCTATCGTGCCCGCAGCAACTACGCGAACGTGCGTTACAACTACGTATTGAACGGCCTGTTGCTGAAACAGGCGGCGGGTTCGTTGAATCGGGACGATCTGGTGCAACTCAACCATTGGTTGCAGTGAGCCGCGACGATTGAAGCGATTCGGAAGGAGCGGGGCCGTCGGCCCCGTTTCCGTTTGTGGCAAAGGCGGATGAACCGGATACAATAGACGGCATGTCTGGAAATACCATCGGCAAACTGTTCAGCGTCACCTCCTTCGGCGAGTCCCACGGCCCCGCCATCGGTTGCGTTGTGGACGGCTGTCCGCCGGGACTCGAACTCGCGGCCGCCGATCTGCAATCCGACCTGGATCGGCGCAAACCGGGCACCTCGCGCCACACCACCCAGCGGCGGGAGGCGGACGAGGTGGAGATCCTCTCCGGCGTGTTCGAGGGGCGTACCACCGGGACCCCTATCGGGCTGCTGATCCGCAACACCGACCAGCGCTCCAAGGATTACTCCAAGATCATGGACCGCTTCCGGCCGGGCCACGCCGATTACACCTATCTGCAGAAGTACGGGCTGCGCGATCATCGCGGCGGCGGTCGCGCCTCGGCGCGGGAGACCGCCATGCGGGTGGCGGCCGGCGCCATCGCCAAGAAATATCTGCGAACGGCGCTCGGCGTCGAGGTTCGCGGCTACCTGGCGCAACTGGGTCCCATCCGGGCCGAACGGTTGGATTGGGACGAGGTGGAGCGGAATCCCTTCTTCTGTCCCGATGCGGAACGGGCGGCGGAGATGGAACAGTACCTGGATGCGTTGCGCCAGGAGGGGAACTCGGTCGGTGCGCGCATCAACGTGGTGGCCGTCGGTATTCCGCCCGGACTGGGAGAGCCGGTGTTCGACCGCCTGGACGCCGACCTGGCCCACGCCCTGATGAGCATCAATGCGGTCAAAGGGGTGGAGATCGGCGACGGTTTCGGCGTGGTGGAGCAGAAGGGCAGCGAGCACCGGGACGAGATGACCCCGGAGGGTTTTCTCAGCAACCATGCCGGCGGCATCCTGGGCGGCATCTCCAGCGGTCAGGAGATCCTGGCCAGCATCGCCCTCAAGCCTACCTCCAGCATCCTGATCCCGGGTCGTACCGTCGATCTGGAGGGCAAGCCGGTGGAGGTGGTGACCGAGGGCCGGCACGATCCCTGTGTGGGCATTCGCGCCGTTCCCATCGCCGAAGCGATGACGGCCATCGTATTGCTGGATCATCTGTTGCGGCAGCGGGCGCAGAACGCCGACGCGCAAGCGGGAACCCCGGTGGTTCCAGCCTCTACGGAATGAGTTGTCGGCGGCGGGCAGTCCGCCGCCGCTGATTGACCGTTATGCCGTACTGGCGACTCTCCTCCTTCTATCTGTTCTATTTCGCCGCGCTCGGGGCGTTGGTCCCCTATTGGGGACTCTATCTGAAGAGCATCGGCTTCGATGCCGTCGCCATCGGCGAGTTGATGGCCATTCCCATGGCCACCAAATTTCTGGCCCCCTATGTCTGGGGTTGGCTGGGCGATCTGCTGGGTCGGCGCATGCGCATCGTGCGGCTCGGCTCCTTTCTCACGGTGTTGATCTTTTCGGCCATCTTCTGGGTGCAGGGATTCTGGACGTTGGGCCTGGCGATGGCGCTGTTCAGCTTTTTCTGGAATGCGGTGCTGCCGCAGTTCGAGGCGGTCACCCTGCGTTATCTGGGGAAGGAGGCGCAGCACTACGCCCGGATCCGGGTGTGGGGCTCCATCGGCTTCATCATCACAGTGGTGCTGCTGGGGATGATCGTGGACCGGGAGGGGCCGGCGGCGGTATTGCCGATCCTGTTCGCCATCTACGGCGCGATCTGGCTTTCCAGTTTGGTGGTGAAGGACCCCGCCGCGAACGGGCCGCATTCGCCGCAACCACCGATCCTTGCGATCCTGAAACAGCCGGCGGTCATCGCCTTCTTTGCGGCCTGCTTTCTGTTGCAGGCGAGTCACGGCGGCTATTACGCCTTCTACTCCATCTATCTGGAAGAGGTGGGTTACTCCAAGACCGCCATCGGACAGCTCTGGGCGGTGGGGGTGATCGCGGAGGTGCTGGTGTTTCTGGTCATGCACCGATTGCTGCAAAGCTGGGGTGCGCGCCGGGTGTTGCTGGCAAGTCTGGCGGCGGCGGTGGTGCGTTGGTTGTTGATTGGTAACTTTCCGGAGTCGCTTGCGATCCTGCTGTTCGCCCAAATCCTGCACGCCGCCACCTTCGGTACCTTCCATGCCGCTTCCATCCATCTGGTGAACCACTACTTCACCGGACGCCATCAGGGACGGGGACAGGCGCTCTACAGCAGTCTCAGTTTCGGCGCCGGCGGTGCGCTGGGCAGTCTCGCCAGCGGCTTTCTCTGGTCCGGCATGGGACCGCAGGTTACCTATTCGCTGGCGGCGGTGTTGGCGTTGGCGGGACTGGTGATCGCCTGGCGTTGGGTGGTGAACAGCCTGGAAGAGACGGCCCGCTAAGTCGATGAGAAGATCCCCCGCGCTGCCGGGGATTTCGGCGTATGCGTGGTCGGGAAGATGAATCCATAACTCTCGCCAAGACGCCAAGCACGCCAAGCACGCCAAGAAAAGCGTTTGACCTCTTTGCGTGTCCGGCGCCTTAACGAAATTAGTGTTTCTTCTGGATCCCGGCTCTCGCCGGGATGACGAGAAAAGAATCGCCCAGGGGACTGGGCTCCTACCTGTCTCTCGCAAAGGCACCAAGAACGTTGGGAAGAAATGCTCTTGATCTCTTGGCGTGCCTGGCGCTTTCGCCGGGATGACGAGAAAAGAATCGCCCGGGGGACTGGGCTCCTACCTGTCTCTCGCAAAGGCACCAAGAACGTTGGGAAGAAATGCTCTTGATCTCTTGGCGTGCTTGGCGTCTTGGCGAGAGAAAGTTTTTCAGCCCCCTTCGGCGCTCTGTTCGCAGATCGCGATCATGGCGCGGGCGGCGTTCGAGAGGGAACGGCCGCCGTGTATCACCAGCCCCAGGGTCCGGGCGAGGGTGAGGTCCGGGATCTCCAGCGCCCGGACCTCCCGGTCGTTCAGCATGGTGCGGGGCAGCAGGCTCCAACCCAGGCCGGCGGCCACCATGGTCCGCAGGGTTTCCAGGTAGTTGGTGGCGATCGCCACCTTGATCTCCAGTCCCAGCGGGGCCAGCGCCTGTTCCAGGATGTTGCGGGTATAGGTGCCGCTGCCGGGGAGCAGCGCCGGATAGGTGATCAGTTGTTTCAGGGTAGGGTGGGCTTCCTGGGCCAGCGCATGGTCGCGCGCCACCATGAACGCCAGGGGGTCCGGCCAGATCTCCCGCAATTGCAGCTTGGGGGAGGGGGTGGTGGGCAGGGTGACCACCGCCAGTTCCAGCTCCCCCGACTCCACCGCATCGCAACCTGCTTCGGAGTCAAGAAACCGGATATCCAGCCGCACCTGGGGGTAGTCGCGGCGGAAACGCCGCAGGATCGGCGGCAGGCGATGCAGTCCGATATGGTGGGAGGTGCCCATGCGGAGGGTGCCGGCCACCTCCCCGGAGAGGTTGGAGAGCGAACGATGGATGTCGGTGATCTCATCCAGCAGATCGCGTGCCCGCGGACGCAGTTGACGTCCCGCCTCGGTCAGACTGATGCGATGGCCGATGCGGTCGAACAACTGCACCCCCAGGCGCGATTCCAGCGCCGCCACCCGTTTGCTGACCGCCGGCTGGGTCAGGTAGAGCCGCTCCGCCGCCTGCGAGAAGGAGCCGGTCTCGGCCACCGCCAGAAAGGCACTGAGTTCGTTGATTTCCATGATGTCGGGTCCCGCTTTTCGGACGAGATTAATTATTCCATTTAGGAATTATATACATAAAAAAGATGAATTTGTTTTATTGATTCCGGGCGCCTAGGATAGTCCCCAGGAAATCAGGAGTGGGAGAGATGAGCGCAAAGACCCTTTACGACAAACTTTGGGAAGAGCATGTGGTGCGGACCGACGCGGACGGTACCGCATTGCTCTATATCGACCGGCAGTTGGTGCACGAGGTGACCTCGCCCCAGGCGTTCGAGGGGCTGCGGCTGGCCGGCCGCCGGCCGTGGCGCGTCGGCGCCACCATCGCCACCCCGGACCACAACGTGCCGACCCTGGACCGTGCCGGCGGGATCACCGATCCGGTGGCCCGCCTGCAGGTGGAGACCCTGGATCGCAACTGCGCGGAGTTCGGGATCACCGAATTCGGCATGGGCGACGAACGCCAGGGGGTGGTGCATGTCATGGGGCCGGAGCAGGGGGCGACGCTGCCCGGCATGACGGTGGTGTGCGGCGACTCCCACACCGCCACCCACGGCGCCTTCGGCGCCTTGGCCTTCGGCATCGGCACCTCCGAGGTGGAGCACGTGCTCGCCACCCAGTGCCTGATTCAGAAAAAATCCAAGACCATGCTGGTCCGGATCGACGGTACGGTCGGACCGGGGGTCGGCGCCAAGGATCTGATCCTGGCGGTGATCGGCCGGATCGGCACCGCCGGCGGCACCGGCTACGTGATCGAATTCGCCGGCCAGGCGATCCGCGAGCTCTCGGTGGAGGGGCGCATGACGGTCTGCAACATGGCCATCGAGGCGGGCGCCCGCGCCGGCATCATCGGGGTGGACGACAAGACCATCGACTACATGAAGGGCCGTCCCTACGCCCCCACCGGCGAGGTCTGGGAACGGGCGGTGTCCGCCTGGCGCAACCTCCACAGCGACGAGGGCGCGCACTTCGATACGGTGGTGGAGCTGGACGCCGCCGCCATCGAACCGCAGGTGACCTGGGGCACCTCGCCCGAGATGGTGTTGCCGGTAACGGCGGTGGTTCCCGATCCGGACCGGGAGTCCGATCCGGTGAAGGCGGACGGTATGCGGCGTGCCTTGCAGTATATGGGGCTGGAGCCGGGCACCCCGCTCTCGGAGATCCGTCCCGATATCGTGTTCATCGGTTCCTGCACCAACGGCCGGATCGAGGATCTGCGGGCGGCGGCGGCGGTGGTCCGGGGCCGCAAGGTGGCGGACAACATCGTGCAGGCGCTGGTGGTGCCCGGTTCCGGTCTGGTGAAACGGGAAGCGGAAGCGGAAGGCCTGGACCGGGTTTTCATCGAGGCCGGTTTCGAATGGCGGGAGCCGGGCTGCTCCATGTGCCTGGCCATGAACGCCGACCGGCTGCAACCGGGCGAGCTTTGCGCCTCCACCTCCAACCGCAACTTCGAGGGGCGGCAGGGGCAGTGTGGTCGCACCCATCTGGTGAGTCCGGCGATGGCGACCGCGGCCACCGTGACCGGGCGCTTTATTGATGGGAGGGAGCTGTAAGATGGAAAAATTCAAAATCTTTACCGGGGTGGTGGCGCCGTTGGATCGCGCCAACGTGGATACCGACGCGATCATTCCGAAGCAGTTCCTGAAATCGATCAAACGTACCGGCTTCGGTCCCTATCTGTTCGACGAGTGGCGTTATCTCGATCACGGCGAACCGGACATGGACTGCACCAACCGGCCGCGCAATCCCGATTTCGTGCTCAACGATCCACGCTACGCGAGTGCGCAGATCCTGTTGGCGCGGGACAACTTCGGTTGCGGTTCTTCGCGCGAGCATGCGCCGTGGGCGTTGGCGGATTACGGCTTCCGGGTGATTCTCGCGCCGAGCTTCGCCGATATCTTTTTCAACAACAGCTTTAAGAACGGCATGCTGCCGATCAAGCTGGACGGTGCGGTGATCGACAACCTGTTCCGCAAGGCGACCGGCGAGAGCGCATTGCAGATCACGGTGGATCTGGCGGCGCAGGAGCTGCGGTTGGCGGACGGCGAGGTGATTCCGTTCGAGGTGGACGAGTTCCGCAAGCATTGTCTGTTGGAAGGGCTGGACGACATCGGCCTGACTTTGCGGCACAGCGACGAGATCAAGGCCTACGAACAGCAGCGCCGCCAACAGGCACCCTGGATATTCGGTGGGTAGTGCATATCGGCTGTATCGAGATTTAACGCGGAGAACGCAAAGACGCAGAGAACGCGAAGATTAATTTTCTCTGCGACCTTTGCGCCTCCGCGTCCTTTGCGTTTAATCTGATTTTTTTTCGTAGCGGTTAACCGAGAATTTATCGCTATTGGTGAACAGTACTTAGGAACGATTATGAGTAAAAAGATTTTGGTACTGCCGGGCGACGGCATCGGACAGGAGATCATGGCGGAGGCGGTAAAGGTATTGAACCGCCTGCAGGAGGGTTTCGGTCTGAAGGTGGAACTGGAACACGCGCTGGTAGGCGGCTGCGCCTATGACGAGACCGGTTCCCCTCTGCCGGAGGCGACCCTGAAGCTGGCGCGGGAAGCCGACGCGGTATTGCTGGGCGCGGTGGGCGGCGTCAAGTGGGAGTCGCTGGACTATTCGGTCCGTCCGGAGCGGGGGCTGCTGGGGTTGCGCAAGGAGTTGGGGCTGTTCGCCAACCTGCGTCCCGCTATCCTCTACCCGCAACTGGCGGATGCCTCCTCCCTGAAGCCTGAAATCGTCTCGGGGCTGGACATCATGATCGTGCGCGAACTCACCGGCGGCATCTACTTCGGTCAGCCGCGCGGGGTGCGCGAACTGGAGAGCGGCGAGAAAGAGGGCTTCAATACCCTGGTCTATCGTGAGTCCGAGGTGGATCGCATCGTGCGGGTGGCCATGGACATCGCCATGAAGCGCGGCAAGCGGGTCTGCTCGGTGGACAAGGCCAACGTGCTGGAGGTGACCGAGCTGTGGCGCGAAGTGGCCGTGCGGGTCGGAAAGGAGTATCCCGAGGTGGAGCTCTCCCACATGTACGTGGACAACGCCGCCATGCAGCTGGTGAAGTGGCCCAAGCAGTTTGACGTGATGGTGACCACCAATATGTTCGGCGACATCCTCTCCGACTGCGCGGCCATGCTGACCGGCTCCATCGGCATGTTGCCCTCCGCCTCCCTGGACGAGAACGGCAAGGGCATGTACGAACCGATCCACGGTTCCGCCCCGGATATCGCCGGCAAGGGTGTGGCCAACCCCCTGGCCACCATCCTCTCGGTGGCGATGCTGCTGCGCTACTCGCTGGACGAACCGGCCATGGCGGAACGGATCGAACAGGCCGTGGACAAAGTGCTTAATGACGGGCTGCGTACGTTGGATATCATGTCGCCCGGCATGACCGAGGTGGGTACCGCGGCCATGGGCGATGCAGTGGTTGCGGCGCTTTGATTTTTTTCCGCAGGGACTACTGATTCTTCCGGGTTTGTCTGCTATCAATAGATCTCTGTGGTTAACGTGTTTGAGACCAAGAAAATGAAACGGGTTGGATTTGTAGGTTGGCGCGGAATGGTCGGTTCGGTCCTGATGGATCGGATGCGGGCGGAGAGCGACTTTGGTTTGATCGAGGAGCCGGTGTTCTTCACCACCTCGCAGGTAGGTCAGTCCGGTCCGGAGATCGGCAAGCCGGCCCCGGCGTTGCAGGACGCCAACGACATCGAGGCGCTGAAGGGGATGGATGCGATCGTCTCCTGTCAGGGCGGTGATTACACCAAGCAGGTGTATGGCCCCCTGCGCGCGGCCGGTTGGGACGGCTACTGGATCGACGCCGCCTCCAGTCTGCGCATGGAGGAGAGCAGCATCATTATCCTGGACCCGGTCAATCGCGACGTCATCGATCGGGGCCTGGCTGACGGCATCAAGGACTATATCGGCGGTAACTGCACGGTGAGCCTGATGCTGATGGCCCTGGGCGGGCTGTTCCGCGAGGACCTGGTGGAGTGGGTTTCGGCCATGACCTATCAGGCCGCTTCCGGCGCCGGCGCCCGCAACATGCGCGAGCTGATCTCGCAGATGGGTGTCATTGAGGATGCGGTGGCGGCACAGTTGGCCGATCCGTCCAGCGCCATCCTGGAGATCGACCGTAAGGTGGTGGAGACCATGCGCGGCGACGATTTTCCGGTGGAGTGTTTCGGTGCACCGCTGGCGGGCAGCCTGCTGCCGTGGATCGACCGGCAGCTCGAAAACGGCCAGAGCCGTGAAGAGTGGAAGGGCTATGCCGAGACCAACAAGATCCTCGGGCGCAGCGATCGGCCGGTGCCGATCGACGGCACCTGTGTGCGTATCGGCGCTATGCGTTGCCACAGTCAGGGCCTGACGGTGAAGCTGCGGCGCGACGTACCGCTGGATGAAATCGAAACAATGCTTGCCACGGCCAACGACTGGGTGCGGGTGATTCCCAACGACCGCGACATCACCCTGCGGGAACTGACCCCGACCAAGGTCACCGGTACCCTGAACGTGCCGGTGGGTCGGCTGCGCAAGATGAATATGGGCGGCGACTATCTCAATGCCTTCACGGTGGGTGACCAACTATTGTGGGGCGCAGCGGAGCCGTTGCGGCGCATGTTGCGGATTCTGCTGGAACGCTGAACACGGTCGCTTCCCGCAGGAGCGCCCGAATGTGTTGACCGCCTCCTCTCAGTGCGAACTATGCCGTTGTCCGGAAACGGTGTAGCGCCTTTTCTTTTGTATTCTGTCTGTCGGACGCAGAGATGGATTCCGAGCAAAACACCTGTTTTTTCAATGGGATGCGAAATAAATCTATCTGAAAATCGCGGAGCGGATCACAGTCGGGAGAACGGCTGAGCTGGTACAAAGGGTCTTGGAAACCGGGCAGATCAAGCGGTTTCAATGCCGGTTTTGTTCGATTGATCAGCGCTTTTCGGGGTTGAATGCAGGATATTTTTTCCCATTTACCGGGGTGTGTTCCGAAGATTGCTATGAGCGATATCCGGAAATGGGTCTCATTTAATAGTGTGCAAATGGCTGAAATTTTGGTAAAAAGCTATTTATAAGCTATAGTTAGCGGGGAAATATTAAGCTCATTCTACGTTTCCGGCGCCTTGGCTCCGGAAGAGAGGAAGGGGCGATTGGCAAGGACGGAGAAGAGATCCGCTTTTCCCGGCTTTATTTATTACAGACTGTTCCGGCAGATGCGGCACAAATAAGGGGGAAAACATGGTCCGCAAATCGTCCCTGATATTGGCTCTGATATCGTGGATGGCGTCGACCTGCGTATATGCGCTCGGGTTGGGCGACATCCATGTCAATTCGGCCTTGAATCAGAACCTGGACGCCAGTATCGATCTTCTGTCGGTGGAAAAAGGCAGATTGGATGACATCCGGGTCACGTTGGCGTCACCGAAGGCATTTGAACGGGCAGGAGTGGAGCGCCCGTATCTTCTGACCAATCTTCGATTCAAGCCGGAACGGTTACCGGACGGTTCGTCAGTGATCCGGGTTACCACCCAGAATCCTGTTCGCGAGCCGTTTCTGAACTTCTTGGTCGAGGTGAATTGGCCGAAGGGACGGGTAGTCCGGGAGTACACCCTGCTGTTGGATCCGCCGGTGACCTTGTCGCGTGCTCCGGCGCCTGTCGAGGCTCCTCAAATTGCCGCTCCGGAGATCACGCCGGAAGAAACGAAGCCCGCGCCTGCGGTTGCACCTGCCGCGGCTCAGCCCGAGGCCGCCACTTCCCCCGTGAGCGGGATGGCGATGACCGACGAGGGACGGGGCGAGTACGGACCGGTCAAAAAGGGGGATTCCCTGTGGCGTATCGCCAACCGGAACTCCCGCGCCGGAACGGATATCAATCAAATGATGGTGGCGATCTATCGCGCCAATCCCGGCGCCTTTTTCGGCAATAACCTCAATAACCTGAAAAGCGGTGAGATCCTCCGGATCCCGAGCCGGGAAGAGGTGGCGGAGATCGACCGGGTGGATGCGTACAACCAGTATCGTCAACACCTGAATGTCTGGATGGCGGAGAAGGCGCCGCCCCCTGCCGAGAAGATGGCGGCGGAAGAAGCGGCTGCGCCGGCGTCCGAAGCTGCGGCATCGGAAACGCCTGCGGCGGAAGCGGCGGCCAAACCGGAGCCGGAAGCGACCCCGGAGGCGGAGTTGAAGATTGCGACCGCCCGGCCCGAAGGTGAGGGAGAAGCGGGCGCCAGTGACGAGGGCAAGACCGAAGAGACCGTCGCCCGACTGAAACAGGAGTTGTTGCTGGCCCGGGAGGAGGCGGAAAGCGCGCAGCAGGAAGGCGAAGACCTGCAGTCGCGGGTGACGGACCTGGAGAGCCAGTTGCAGCTTGCCGAGAAGACGCTCGCCCTCAAGAACGAACAGCTTGCGCAGTTGCAGGCCGCCGCCACGCAGGCGACGGAAACAGGGGAGGAGACCGCTGCCACGGCAGAGCAACCCGCGATGGATCAGCCTGCGGCCGAGCCGCCGATGATGGAACAACCGGCGATGGAGCAACCTGCGGCCGAGTCGCCGATGGCGGAACAGCCGATGATGGATCAGCCCATGGATCAGCCCATGGAGGAGCAACCGGCTGAGGAACAGCCCGTGCCGGAAGAAACCGCTGCGGAGCAACCGGCGATGGCGGAGACGACACCGCCGGTGGTGACGCCTGAACCGAAACCGGCGCCGAAACCGGCTCCAATGCCCGCAGTCAAGAAACCCGAGCCGGGTCTGTTGGATACCCTGCTGGGCAGTCCTCTCATGATGGCGATTTCCGTGGGCGGCCTGATGATCGTGATTGTCCTGCTTTGGGCTTTACTCGGTCGCCGGAAATCCAAGAGCGATTTTGAAGAGAGTATTCTGCTGAGCGGAGGCGACTCCGAGGTGACGGCAGAGTTGCCGGGCGCGGCCGGCGGCGCGGGACCGGCGCAAGTGGATGAGACATCGTTTCTGAGTGATTTCTCACCCAGCGATATCGATGCCCTGCAGGACGAAACGGGCGAGGTGGATCCCTTGTCCGAGGCGGATGTTTATATCGCTTACGGTCGTTATCAGCAGGCGGAGGAGTTGATTCGTCAGGCGATCGAGCGGGACCCTGAAAGATACCCGCTGTATTTCAAACTGTTCGAAATCCTTCACGCCGTGAAGGATGCCGCCGGCTTTAATGCGTTTGTGCAGGAGGTGGCGGGAACCGCGGTGGAAGAGAGCGATCCGGGCGCCTGGCAAAAGGTGCTGGTCATGGGTGCGGAATTGACTCCCGAGAGTCCGATGTTCGCCGGTGGCGCGCAGCCGGAGACCGGGGAACAGAGTACCGAGGAACTTGCGGCCTTGGGAGAGGACTCCGAGGTGCTGGATCTGGACGCCATCACGGCCGACCTCGATGCCGGGGGACAGGTGGGAACCGAAACGGCCCCGCAAGATCAGGAAGAGGTCGACCTCAGCGAATTTACCGCCAATATGGAAGACACCGGCAGCCTGGATGAGATTGCCGGTTCGGATCTGGATCTCGATCTGGACCTCGACAGCAGTCTGCTCAATCTGGATACGGATATGCCGGCCGATCAGGGATTGGATTTCGCGGAGTCGGAGGGCGCCGGCATCGGCGAAAAGACGATTCCCAGTATCGATCTTCTCAACCTGGCGCAAGAGGAGGAGCAGAGCGAGGAAGAGAACGTGGTCCCGCTGGCCGGCGAAGAGGCGGACACCGATAGCTTTTCCCTGGATGATCTCGAAGAGGGCGGCCTCGAGACCGACTCGATGTTTATCGAGGCGGCGGACGCCGATGAGGTGAACACCAAACTGGATCTGGCGCGGGCCTATATCGATATGGGCGATCCCGAGGGGGCGCAGGATATCCTTGATGAGGTGTTGGCCGAAGGGGATGACGCTCAGAAGCAGGAGGCGCAGCGCCTGAAGGAGCAGATCTCGTAACGGGTGTTTGATGGGATCACCGTCGAACGCCCCCGAGGGGGTCGGGAGAGGCGCATGACAATGCGCCTCTCTTCGTTTGGTCGGATCGATAACTGGAAAATGTGGTGAAGATGCGCGTTGCAATGGGAGTGGAATACGACGGTACGGCCTTTCACGGTTGGCAGACGCAAGGTGACGTGCGGACCGTACAGGAGGAGCTGGGAAAGGCGGTTTCCCGGGTTGCGGATCATCCGGTGGTCATTCATTGTGCAGGCCGTACCGATGCCGGGGTACACGGCGTGGGCCAAGTGGTGCACTTTGACACCGAGGCCGAACGCACCCCGAGAAATTGGGTGCTGGGAACCAATGTCAATCTCCCCGACGACGTTAATATTGCCTGGGCGCAACCGGTGGCGGACGATTTTCACGCCCGGTTCTCGGCGATCAGTCGCAGTTACCGTTATCGCATCCTAAACCGAACCACCCGTTCCGCTCTCTGGCGTAACCGGGCGGTCTGGATTCATCGCCCGCTGGACGAACAGCGGATGCAGGCGGCGGCGGCGCATCTGGTAGGGACCCATGATTTCTCCTCCTATCGGGCTCTCGGCTGCCAGGCCAAGAGTCCGGTCCGCACGGTGACCGAGCTGCGGGTGACGCGGGAGCGGGACCAGGTGGTAATCGATATCAGCGCCAACGGATTTCTGCACCACATGGTGCGCAACATCGCCGGGGTTCTGATCGCGATCGGGGAGGGGGATCAACCGGTGACCTGGACCCGCGATGTGCTGGAGTACCGGGACCGAACCCTCGGCGGGGTGACCGCCCCGCCCCAGGGGCTTTATTTGATGCGGGTGGGGTATCCTGAGAAGTATGATTTACCCGACGGTCCGACTCTGTTGTGAGAGCCGCAAGAGCGGTCCGCAAATGAACGCCGATAAACGCAAATATTCTTTCTCTTTGTGATCGACCATCTTTCTCAACCCGGCGCGATCCTGTATCTTTGATTGTTTCATGAGAACCCGGATCAAAATCTGCGGCATCACCCGCCCCGACGACGCGCTGGAGGCGGTGCGGCAGGGTGCTGACGCCATCGGCCTGGTGTTTTACTCCCAAAGCCCGCGGGCGGTGACGGTAGAACAGGCACGGGAGATCACACGGGATCTGCCGCCGTTCGTAACCGTGGTGGGGCTGTTTGTGAACGCCGCCCGGGAGGAGATCGCCGCGACCCTGGCCGGAACCCGCATCGATCTGCTCCAGTTCCACGGCGACGAAAGTCCGGAGGAGTGCGCCGGTCACGGTCGCCCCTATATCAAGGTGCTGCGGATGCGCGAAGGGGCCGACCCTCTGGTAGAGCGGACCCGTTACCCGGATGCCGGCGCCCTGCTGCTGGATACCTATCGGGCGGGGGTGCCGGGCGGGACCGGCAGTGTCTTCGACTGGGATCGGATTCCGGCAGACCTGGCCTCCTCTATCATTTTGGCGGGCGGGCTGACGCCGGAGAACGTGGAGCAGGCGATCCGCCGGGTACGGCCCTACGCGGTGGATGTGAGCGGCGGCGTGGAGCGGGAGAAGGGGATCAAGGACGGCGAGAAGATTGCGGCATTTATACGAGGTGTGGAACGTGCCAACCGATGACAAGATCGATTTCACCGGCATGCCGGACGCCCGGGGGCACTTCGGTCCCTACGGCGGCATGTTTGTGGCCGAGACCCTGATGGAGCCGCTGGAGGAGTTGCGGCTGGCTTATGAGAAGTACCTGCAGGACGCAACCTTTCTGAAGGAGCTGGATGCCGATCTCCAGCACTACGTAGGCCGGCCCTCGCCCCTCTACCATGCCGAGCGCTGGAGCCGGGAACTGGGCGGGGCGCAGATCTATCTGAAGCGCGAGGACCTGAACCACACCGGCGCCCACAAGGTGAACAACACCATCGGCCAGGCGCTGCTGGCCAAACGCATGGGCAAGCAACGCATCATCGCCGAGACCGGCGCCGGTCAGCACGGGGTGGCCACCGCCACCGTCGCCGCCCGCCTCGGCCTGGAGTGCGTGGTCTATATGGGCGAGGTGGACGTGGCCCGGCAGGAGGCCAATGTCTATCGCATGAAGCTGCTGGGCGCCGAGGTGCGGGCCGTCGCTTCCGGCTCCAAGACCCTGAAGGACGCCCTGAACGAGGCGATGCGGGATTGGGTCACCAACGTGGACGATACCTTCTACATCATCGGCACCGTGGCCGGTCCCCATCCCTATCCCGCCATGGTACGCGATTTTCAGGCTGTGATCGGGCGCGAGGCACGGGAGCAGATCCAACAGCAGGCCGGCCGCCTGCCCGACGGACTGGTGGCCTGCGTGGGGGGCGGTTCCAACGCCATCGGGCTGTTCTATCCCTTCCTGGGAGATTCGGACGTCGCCATCTACGGCGTGGAAGCGGCAGGCGACGGGTTGGCGAGCGGTCATCACGCCGCCCCGCTGTGCGCCGGCCGCCCCGGCGTGCTGCACGGCAATCGCACCTATCTGATGGAGGACGCCGACGGCCAGATCATCGAGACCCACTCGATCTCCGCCGGCCTCGATTATCCGGGCGTGGGTCCGGAACACGCCTGGCTCAAGGACAGCGGGCGCGCCCGATACGTGGCGGTGACCGACAGCGAGGCGCTGGCGGCGTTCCATGCCCTGACCCGGATCGAGGGGATCATCCCGGCGCTGGAGTCGAGCCATGCGCTGGCGTACGCGGCGCAACTGGCGCCCGAAATGCGATCCGATCAGATCCTGCTGGTGAATCTCTCCGGCCGGGGGGACAAGGATATGCACACCGTGGCTGCGCGCGAGGGGATTAAGATATGAGCCGGATCGCAGCCTGTTTTGAGCAGTTAAAAGCACGGCGGCGGGTCGCCCTGATCCCGTTTGTCACCGCCGGCGATCCCGAACCGTCGGTCACGGTGCCGCTGATGCACGCCATGGTGGAGGCGGGCGCCGATCTCATCGAGCTGGGGGTGCCGTTCTCCGACCCGATGGCGGACGGCCCGGTGATCCAGCGTTCCAGCGAGCGGGCCCTGGAGCACAGGGTCAGCCTGCGCGACGTGTTGGCGATGGTGGGTGAGTTCCGCAAGCAGAATCGCGAGACCCCGGTGGTATTGATGGGTTATCTCAATCCGGTGGAGGTGATGGGTTATCAGGCCTTCGCCACGGCCGCCGCCGAGGCGGGGGTGGACGGTGTGCTGACGGTGGACCTGCCGCCGGAGGAGGCGGAGGGACTGCTCCCGGCGCTGCGGGAGCGGGAGATCGATCCCATATTCCTGTTGGCCCCCACCAGCAC